>DASXSX010000146.1:0-10344 GCA_036505815.1 Thermoanaerobaculia bacterium | reverse complement strand
CACTCATGACCGCGTGCTTGGAACCATGCCGAACGAGTCGAAACCCCGCTCTCTCGAGAGCCCGGATCGCCTGCTGATGGTGGATGCCGGGCAGCTTTGGCATCGGTTCAGACCGTCACTTCGACCTCTCGGACTTCCTCTGCCTTCAGGGAATCTTCGATGGCTGCGAGGTACACGCGAATGGCGTCCTGAATGTTCTCCAGGGCCTCCTCCTCGGTCGTTCCCTGCGACCAGCAACCCGGAAGGCCGGGGCAGGAGATGCTGAAACCTTCCTCGCTCTTCCGGAGGACGACCTTGTACTTCACGTTCTCAATTGTACTTTTGTCGCGAGAAGCCACCGAGTCTCTGAGGGAGGTCTCATCGACGAGCGAGGATCGTCGGATCGATTTCCGCCGGCGATGTATTCAGTTCTCGAAGCACGACTTTCGCCGCCTGCGAACAATAGCCTACTCCGCCACGAAAAGCGTCAGCGCGAAGCGCGCTTCCGGATCGGTCCACTGCGCGTGGCTGAGGAAGCCCGCGGCGCTCACGAGCTCCACGACCTCGTGCGGCTCGTACTTGTAGGAGCTCTCGGTCCAGATCGATTCCCCGTGGGCGAAACTGACGGCCACACCGGCGCGTCGAATCTGCACGGTCTGGTCCCGAAGAGAGACGAGGTGCATCTCGACGCGCCGCTCGTCGGGGTTCCAGATCGCACGGTGCTCGAACGAAGACAGGTCGAAGTCCGCGCCGAGCTCGCGGTTCATCCGGACGAGAAGGTTCTTGTCGAACGCCGCGGTGACGCCGAGCGGGTCGTTGTAGGCGAGCAGGATCTCGTCGACCGGCTTGATCAGGTCCGTGCCCAGCAACAGCGCGTCTCCCGGACGCATCGCCTGCCGGATCTGGGAGAGGAAATCATGAGAGGCGGGCGGATCGAAGTTACCGATGTTCGATCCGAGGAAGAGGACCAGCAGACCGCCGTGGGGCGGCCGCTCCCGCGCGGCGTGACGGAGCCCTTCCTCGTAGGTCGCCCGATGTCCGACGACCGAGACGTGCTCGAGCGCACCCAGGGTCCGCTCCGAAAGCTCGAGAGCGGTCGGAGAAATGTCGATCAGGTGAATCGCGACGCGCCGCCGCCGGCTGCGCAGCGCTTCCGCGAGAAGGGCGATCTTCTCGCCGCTGCCGCAGCCGAGCTCCAGGAGTGTGACGGGATCCTCCAGCGGCGCGACCATCTCGGAAGCCCAGCGGTTCAGGAGGCGGCCCTCGGCGCGCGTGATGCGGTACCAGGGCAGCCGGCAGATCGACTCGAAGAGCGACGAACCGAGCGCGTCGTAGAGGTATCTCGACTGGATCTGCTTCGGCGAGAGAGCGAGGTCCCGCGCGACGTCGCGCGCGAAATCGCGAACCGCCTCGAGAGGAGGCGCAGCGGCACTCGGAGGGATCAAGCTCCTGGACGTCGGCTGGATCCCTAAGCGTCTCTAACCGTTCGAAACGTCGCGTAGACGTACGGATAGTTTCCGCGAAACCAGTTGCGGAAGCTTCGCCGAAGGAGCGGCTTCGCCGTCGCGAACGATCCGCCCTTCATCACCCAGTGTTTTCCGTCGAAGAAGTCCGCAGAGTACATGGGATAGGACGGCATGGGCTCGAAGCCGGCGAAAGGCGCGAAGACAGTCGACGTCCATTCCCAACCGTTGCCGAGCAGGTCGCGAACGCCCCACGCACTCGCGCCGGTCGGGAAGGAGCCGACCGGGACCGGGTTTGACCGAGCGAAGTCGAAGTTGCCGCGGGTCGGATCGGGAGGCTCCTCTCCCCACGGATAGGAGCGCTCGCTCCCCGACCGCGTCCCGTACGCGGCGCGGTGGAACTCCGCCTCGGTGGGCAGGCGCGAATCGCGCCAGCGCGCGTACGCGGACGCTTCGGCGTGGCTGACGAAGACCGGCCACGCGGGAGGGAGCGGCAGCGGTTCGAACATACCGCGCCAAGTCCAGTCGTCAGCGCTCCGCTCCCAGAAGGCGGGATGGCGGACGTCGTTCTCGAGGCGCCATCGCCAACCCTCCTCGGACCACAGGTCCTCGCGGTCGTATCCGCCCGCGCGGACGAACTCGAGAAAGTCACGGTTGGTGACGTCGTCGAGGTCGATCTCGAACTCGGGAACGTCGACGACGTGCTCGGAGAATTCGTTGTCCCAGCCGAAGGGGATGGCGTCCTTCTTCGCGCCGAGCGT
Source organism: Thermoanaerobaculia bacterium (assembly GCA_036505815.1). Lineage (GTDB taxonomy): Bacteria > Acidobacteriota > Thermoanaerobaculia > UBA5066 > Gp7-AA6 > Gp7-AA6. Next base: position 8,141 of record DASXSX010000146.1, on the reverse strand, counting down.
CGCGGATCCGGCGGGCACGCGTATCGTGGCGCGCGGCGGCGGGTCGCCTCCGAGTCCCGGCCGGGGCGTTCCCTCGAGCGCCTTCTTCTTGTCGTACGGGAGCCGGTGCCACATGTAGAGAAGCGTCTCCTGGTGCATCGGCTCGTGCTCGAGAATCGTGTACGCGGCGAGGCCACGGGCGAGAACCGGGTTGTCCTCGCGGGTCACGTCCTTCATCTCCAGAGCGTCAACGATGGCGCGGTCCGCCCGCGCCCCATACGCCTGGATCTCTGCGCGCGGCGGCCACGCGGCGGCAGCGCCCGGTACGGCGGACTCGTCCTCGGGGTCGATGCCCCGCTCGAAGAGAATCTCGAACCGCGCGTCGATCCCCGGCTCTCCGAGACCCTTCTTCAGGAGCGTGTTCACCGAGAATGCGGGAAGGTGGCCTTCGTAGAAAACGATCGGATTGCGCAGCGCGATGGGCCGGTCGTGGTAGGCCTCCGGCGCGAGCATTCCGAAGATACCGGCAGTTCTGCCGCGGTTGGCGCGATACCAGTCGACCGCGGCCCGCCGGTCGAGGGATCGCCCGGTCTCGGTCTCGACTTCGATCATGGACCTCCTCACATGCTAAACCTACGCCATCGCAGAAATGCTAGATTCCGGAAGATGCGCAACTCGAAGATCGTCGCTCTCCTGCTCGGAGCGGGCGCGTTCGTCGCCGCCTGCTCTCGCGAACAGACGTCGGCGACGCCCGCCCAGAAGACGGCAGGCTCCTCCCCCGCCGGTGCGAGCGCTTCCGGCCTGGTTTTCGCGCGCGACATCCGCGACCGCCTCGCACGGCTCCCCCGCACGCCCATCGATTACGACCGCTCGCTTCTCGACGCGAAGGAGACTCAAGCCGTCCAGAAGCTCGTCGAGGCGTCGCGCTACATGAACGACATTTTCCTGCGCCAGGTTGCCGAGCGAAACCCGGAGCTCCGGAACCGCGTTACGACGGCCGCGCGCAGCGACCCGATGGCGCGATGGGCTCTCGCCCTCTTCGACGTCCACAAAGGACCGTGGGACCGGCTGAAGGAGAACGAGCCTTTCATCGGCACCGAGCCGAAGCCTCCGGGCGCGGGCTTCTACCCCACCGACATGAAGAAGGAGGAGTTCGAGAGCTGGTTGGCGTCGCATCCCGGCGACAAGGCCGCCTTCGAAGGCCTTTTCACGGTGATCCGGCGGCAGGGCCAGGGTCTCGTCGCGATCCCGTATTCGAAGGTGTACCGCGACGCGCTCGAGCCCTCCACCCGGAGTCTGCGCGAGGCCGCGGCGCTCACGGGAAATGCGAGCCTTCGGAACTACCTGACCAAGCGCGCGGGTGCTTTCCTCTCCGATGATTACTTTGACTCGGACGTCGCCTGGATGGACCTCGACTCCGACGTCGAGGTCGTGATCGGACCATACGAGGTCTACGAAGACGCCCTCTTCAACTACAAGGCTTCGTTCGAGTCCTTCGTCACGGCGCGCGACAAGAGCGAGAGCGACAAACTCGCCGTCTACGCGAAGCACCTCCCCGACATGGAGCACAACCTGCCGATACCGGACGAGCACAAGAACCTGAAGCGCAAGTTCGAGTCGCCGATCCGCGTCGTCCAGGAGATCTACACGGCCGGCGACGCGCGCCGCGGCGTTCAGACCTCCGCGTTCAACCTGCCCAACGACGAGAAGGTTCGCGAAGCGAAGGGCTCGAAGAAGGTCCTCCTGAAAAACGTGATGGACGACAAGTTCCGGCAGAGCGGGCGCCCGATCGCCGAGCGGACCCTCGTGGCGGCGGAGGTCCCGAACATCTCTTTCGACGCGTACTTCAACCACACGCTCTTCCACGAGCTGTCGCACGGACTGGGGCCTGGAATTATCCGTGGCCCCGACGGCAAGCGCGTCGAAGCGCGCCTGCTCTTGAAGGAGCTCTACTCGACGATCGAGGAGTGCAAGGCCGACGTCACCGGGCTCTGGAACATCCTGCTGGCGATGGACCGCAAGTGGCTGTCCGGTTTCGGAGAGCCGCAGCTCTACGCGACCTATACGGGTTTGATGTTCCGGGGGATGCGGTTCGGGATCGACGAGGCGCACGGACAGGGCACGGCGATCCAGTGGAACTGGTTCCGGGAGAAGGGCGCGATCATCCCCGACGCGGGCGGCCGTTTTCGGACCGACCCCACGAAGTACCGGGAGACGATCCGGTCGCTCGCCAACGAGCTCCTGATGATCGAGGCGACCGGCGACTACGGGCGGGGAAAGGCGCTCCTCGACAAATACGGCCGCTCGACCCCCGAGATCCAGTCGGTGATCGCGCGCCTTTCCGACATCCCGGTCGACATCACTCCGGTCTTCGTCGGGGCAGGCGAACAATGAAGCCCAATGTCCAAAGTCCAGGGTCCAGAGTCGGCCGGATTTTGGACTCGTTTTTGCTCATATGGACTGCGAAAGCGACAAGGAGGTTCCCGTGACGGAATCCGAAGGCACGATGGAAAGCGGTTCCTCTTCCTCCTCGGGCGGCTCCGCTTCGGCGCCGCGCAAGAGAAGGCCGAGCACGCGCCGCAAGACCGGCACCTCCCGGAGCAAGACGGCTGCCGGCGCCAGGAAGGGCGGCGCCCGGACGGCGACGTCCTCCCGCCGCAAGACCTCTTCGCGCCGGCGCGGCAGTTCTTCAAAGCGGGCCGGCCTGGAGAGCTTCCTAAACGATCTCGCGAAGAGAGCGAACATGGCGGGTTCGAAGATCGCCGAGTTTTCCGAGGAAGGCGCGGACGCGGCGCGGAAGACGATCGGGAAGGTGAGCGCGAGCTCGAGACAGACGATCGCGCGCGTCCGGCGGGAATGGGATCGCATGGACTCCGTCCGCAAGGCGCAGTTCGTCGCCGGTCTGCTGGGCGCACTCGCCGCGGCGGCTGCGGGTGTGCGAAAGGCGACTCGCAAGTAAGACGGATCCGGGGCGGCTCGCGGACGCAGCCGAGGTGCCTCCGAGGCGGCGACGTCGCGTCGGACGCTCCGCGCTGCCCGGCGGATACGACTGAGACATGGCGGCGAACGAACCGGAGCATTCCATCCTCTCCTTCCCGGGGCTCGACGAGCCGATCCGGGCGGAGCTCTATTCGATCGAGCGCCTGGAGGAGTTCGCCGAGCGGCTCGGGGCCGAGCACCGGCTCGCCCATGGCTTCCGAAAGGGAAAGCCGCTTCTCCCCCGGCTGAAGGAGAACGGACGTGTTCTTCTCGAGTCCTACCGCGCCGTCGCCGACGCGATCCGTGAAGAGCGGACGATCTCACCCGCAGCGGAGTGGCTTGTCGACAACTTCCACATCGTCGAGGAACACCTCCGTGAGATTCGAGAGGACCTGCCGCCGCGCTACTACCGGGAGCTTCCCAAGCTCGACTCCGGTCCGTTCGAAGGCTATCCGCGCGTCTACGCGCTGACTTCTCACTTCATCGCCCACACCGACAGCCGGTTCGATCCGGAAACGCTGCGGCGCTTCGTCGCGGCCTACCAGCGGTCGCAACCGCTGACGATGGGCGAGCTCTGGGCCGTTGCGATCACGCTGCGCCTCGTCCTGATCGAGAACCTCCGCCGGCTGGCCGAGCGCATCGTCCGCCGCCGGCTCGCGCGCGAGGAGGCGGAGGCGCTCGCCGACTCGCTGCTGGGCATCCGCGCCCAGCAGCCGGGGGAAGCGTGGGAATCCACGCTGCGCGCTCTCGAGCGCAAGCCGCTTCCCGCCCCTTTCGCGGTTCACCTGCTGCAACGTCTGCGGGAGCGCGACCCGGAGCAGACGCCGGCGCTCGCCTGGCTCACGAAGCGGATCGAAGCGCAGGGTCTCTCTCCCGACGAGATCGTGCGGCTCGAGCACCACGAGCAGGTCGCGACCCACGTGACCGTGCGCAACGTGATCACGAGCATGCGGCTCATTTCGTCGGTCGACTGGGCGGAATTCTTCGAGTCAGTCAGCCTCGTCGAGCAGGCGCTGCGAAAGGAAACACACGTCGCCGAAATGGATTTCGCGACCCGCGACCGCTACCGGCACGCGATCGAGGATCTCTCGCGACGATCAGGACTCTCCGAGATCGAGATCGCGGAACGCGCGGTCGCGCGCGCCCACCGATTCGGGCCAGCGCCTGCGGGCACCCCTCTGGAAGACCGGCAGGCCGATCCCGGCTACTGGTTGATCTCACGGGGCCGCGCCGAGTTCGAGAAGGAGGTCGGATACCACGTCCCGCTGACTCAGTGGATCCGCCGGGCGTACTTCGCGGCGGCCACTTCGGGCTACCTCGGGACGATCGTCGTCGCGACGGTCGCGCTCGCCGCCGTGCCGCTGGCGCTGTCGGCGGCAGGCGGGGCGGCCGGCTGGGAGCTCGCGGCCCTCGCGGTGCTCGCCCTGGTCCCGGTCTCCGAAGTCGCCATCGCCGTCGTGAACCGCGACGTGACCGAGTTGGTCGGCCCGCGCCGTCTCCCGAAGCTCGAGCTCGCGGAGGGCATCCCCGCGGACCTCTTCACGCTCGTCGCGGTTCCCGCTCTTCTGACCGGCGAGTCCGAGGTCCGCGAGCTCGCCGAGCGCCTGGAGGTTCATTACCTCGCCAACGCGGAAGACCAGGTGAAGTTCGCCCTGCTCGCCGACTGGATCGACGCGCCCGAAGAGACGATGCCCGAAGACGAGCCGCTCTTCGTCGCCGCGCGCGACGCGATCGAGACCCTGAACCGGCGGCATGGGCCGCTTCCCGACGGGACGCGCCGCTTTCTCTTTCTCCAGCGCCGGCGCGTGTGGAACGCGAAGGAAAGCAAGTGGATCGGGTGGGAGCGCAAGCGAGGCAAGCTCCACGAGCTCGATCTCCTGCTGCGCGGCGCGGGGGCGACGACTTTCCTGCCGATCGACGAGCGCGACCGGGCGGCGCTCCAGCGCGTCCAGTACGTCCTGACCCTGGACTCCGACACGCGACTCCCGCGCGGCGTCGTGCGCAAGCTCGCCGGAACCCTCGGGCATCCGCTGAACCGGCCCTTTTTCGATGCGAAGGCCTGCCGCGTCGTCGACGGATACGCGCTCCTCCAGCCGCGGGTGACTCCGACGCTGCCGCTCTCGGGTCCGGGGACCCTGTACCAGAGGTTGTACTCCGGTCCCGCCGGCGTCGACCCGTACGCGGCGGCGATCTCCGACGTGTATCAGGACCTCTTCGGCGAGGGCATCTACACGGGGAAAGGGATCTACGAGGTCGAAACGTTCGAAAAGGCCTTGAGCGGCCGGATACCGGACGACTCTCTCCTGTCGCACGACCTCTTCGAGGGACTCTTCGCGCGCGCCGGCCTCGTCACCGACGTCGAACTCTTCGAGAACTTTCCGGCGCACTACGGATTCGCCGCGTCGCGGCAGCACCGCTGGGCGCGGGGGGACTGGCAGCTCCTCCCCTGGCTGCTTCCCCGCGTTGCCGATGCGTCCCGGAGAAGGACGCGAAATCCGATTCCCGTGATCGGGCGATGGAAGATCCTCGACAACCTGAGGCGGTCGCTCATCGCCCCGGCGGCCTTCTTGACCCTCGTCGCGGGCTGGACGCTGCCGGTCGTCTCGCCGATCGTCTGGACGGCGACGGTCCTCGCGAGCTTCGCTGTACCCGGCCTTTTCTCGGTTCTCGCCGGCCTCGTTCCGGCGCGGCGGGGAATCTCGAAGAGGAGCTTCCTGCGCGGCGTCGGGCGCGACGTTGTGATCGCGCTCGGACGGGCGGCGTTCTCGGTCACCGTGCTCGCCCACCAGGCCTGGCTGATGGGCGACGCGATCCTGCGCACTCTTTTCCGGTTGATCGTTTCGCGGCGGCGGCTGCTCGAGTGGGTGACGGCGGCGCAGGCGGAGAGCGGTCTCGATCTCGAGCTCTCCGGCTTTTACCGTCGCATGGCGCGTGGCGTCGGCCTCGCCGCCCTCGCGGGTGCCGTCGTGTTCGTGGTCGGACACGGGACGCTGCTCCTGATCCCGTTCCTCGTCCTCTGGGGCATCGCGCCGTGGATCGCCTGGAAGGCGAGCCTGCCGCCGCGCGCGGCGGAGGCGGAGGCGCTCTCCGAGAAGGAGAAGCGCATCCTCCGGCTCACGGCCCGGCGCACGTTTCGCTTCTTCGAGGCCTTCGTCACTCCGGAGGACAATCACCTTCCCCCCGACAACTTCCAGGAGGACCCGAAACCGGTCGTCGCCCACCGCACGTCTCCGACGAACATCGGGCTCTGGCTGCTCTCGACGGTCGCGGCGCGCGACTTCGCGTGGATCGGCACGATCGAAATGGTGGAGCGGCTCGAGGCTACATTCGGCACGATCGAGCGGCTCGAGAAGTATCGCGGCCACCTCTACAACTGGTACGACACTCGAACGCTCGCCCCGCTCGAGCCCCGATATGTCTCCACGGTGGACAGCGGGAACCTCGCCGGACATCTGATTACCCTCGAGCACGCCTGTCTCGAGCGGCTCGACGTCCCCCCTCTCGACCCGCGCGCCCTCGAAGGAGTCGCCGACAGCCTCGCGCTGGCGAAGGAATCCCTCGCGCGGACGACACCCGGAACCCGCGGCGGAACGGTCACGCGGCGCGATCTCGAGACCGCGTTCCACGACGTCGAGGAGCTCCTTTCGCCCGTTCCGGAGACGCCGTCGCAGTGGGGAGAACGTCTTGCCGCGCTCCGCGAGCGCGCCGAGGTTCTCGCCGACGTCACCGAGGCGCTCTCCCACGAGAGCCCCGACGCCTCGCACCGCGAGCTGCACGAGTGGGCAAAGTCGGTGCTCGCCGCGATTGTGAGCCACGAGCGCGACTTCGGGGCGACCCTCGGGTGGATGCTCATGTCGAGAAACGAGAACGCCGTCACGGGAATCCCTTCGCTCGCATCCATCCCGGATCTCTGCGAGACCGTCCTCGGCGATCTCAGCCGTCCCGGAGGCGGCGGAGGAGACGGCCCCTCCACGATGCCTTCGGAGAGGTCCGGGCTCCGGGAGGCACTCCGCCGCTCGAGCGAGACGGCGGCGTCGCTCGCGCGCCGCCTCGCGACGCTCGCCCGGACGGCCGCCGGTCTGGTCCGCGAAATGGACTTTCGTTTCCTGTACGACGAGGAACGAAAGCTCTTCTCGATCGGTTATCGCGTCTCCGACGGGCGCCACGATCCAGGCTATTACGATCTGCTCGCTTCGGAAGCGCGGCTCGCGAGCTTCATCGCGATCGCCCGGGGCGATGCTCCCCCGGCCCACTGGTTCCATCTCTCGCGCCCGCTGACTCCCGTTGGGAAGGGCTCGGCTCTCGTCTCCTGGTCCGGCTCAATGTTCGAGTACCTGATGCCGGACCTCGTGCTGAAGGAGCCGACCGGAAGCCTGCTCGAGCAGACGGACCGCCTGGTCGTCGCGCGCCAGATCGAATACGGGGAGGAGCGAAAGGCGCCCTGGGGCGTCTCCGAGTCCGCTTTCTACGCCCGCGATCTCGACCTCACCTACCAGTACTCGAATTTCGGCGTCGTAGGGCTCGGCCTGAAGCGGGGCCTCTCCGAGGACTACGTGGTCGCGCCCTATGCGACGGCGCTCGCCTCGATGGTGGACCCGGCGGCGGCCGCGCGCAATTTCGAAAGGCTGGCGAAACAAGGCGCTATCGGCTCTTACGGCTACTACGAGTCGCTCGATTACACCGGCAGCCACTTGCCTGCCGGAAAGACGCACGCCGTCGTTCGCGCCTACATGGCGCATCACCAGGGTATGACGGTCGTCGCCCTCGCCAACACGCTCTTGGAAGAGGTGATGCGGCGTCGCTTCCACGCCGAGCCGATGGTGCAGGCGACGGAGCTCCTGCTGCAGGAGCGAACTCCGCGGACAGTCATGGTGGCCCGTCCCCGCGCGGAAGAAGTGGGCAGCCACCTTCATGTCCGCGACTTCGTTCCCCCGGTTCTGCGCCGCTTCAGCTCACCGCACGACCTGATTCCGCGGACCCACCTCCTCTCCAACGGGCGGTACTCGGTGATGGTCACCGCCGCGGGCTCGGGATACAGCCGCTGGCTCGGCCGGGACGTGACGCGCTGGCGCGAGGACGCCACACGAGACCCGTGGGGAACCTACGTGTTCCTCCGCGACGTCCAGAGCGGGCAGATCTGGTCGGCGGGATATCAGCCGAGCGGCGTCGAGCCGGACAGCTAC
>DASXSX010000145.1:0-30252 GCA_036505815.1 Thermoanaerobaculia bacterium | reverse complement strand
GATCGCCGTCCGGTCTCGAAATCCACTGATAGATGTCGACGCTTTCCCTCAAGACCGCTTCCGGAGAGAGGTCACGGTTTCGCTTTAGTACCAAGCAAATTGCCAACACGACGTCCGGGCTACGAAGGGATCGCTCGCGTTCGCAATTTGATCTTTCCTCGATCGGAATCGCGAGAAAATTCTGCGCTGCAAGCTCCGCCTGTCGGGGCGAGAGCCACGCCGTCCCAGACTGGGAGGGGAAGGGAAGAATCTTGCCGCTAGGATTCATTCGGGGCGCGGAAGGTCAGCAACTCGAGACTTCGCGAGAAGTCGCGCGCGACGTCGAGCGGCTCTCGATCGAGAAGCCTGCGGAGCTTTTCGTCCGAAGAGCGGACTCCACTTCCAAGCAGGTACTTCTGATACTCCCGAGCGAACTGGCAGCACGCGACAAGTAGAAAAGGACGGGCCTCGCGCGCCGAGGAGTTGCCGGGGCGGTAGCAGAATCTCAGGAACCAGACGTAGAGGTCTTTCTCGAGTTCGAGCGCTTCTGACTCAGCGAGCTGGTAGTGGGTGACGAGAGCAATGTGGATCAACCCAAGGGTGTCTTGGAACACCGAGCGAACTTCTCTCTCGAACGCGTCCCCTCCAGATCCAGGGGCCACGGGGTCGTCCGCTGCGTCCATTGCTGCAATCTCCATGTCCGGGAGTTGCTCGAAGGTTAAGCGATGGAATAAGCGAAAGCAATCCCTTTCTTCAGATCCCAGTCTGAAGCAGAATCGCCTGTCTTGAGTGATTTAACCTGCTAGCGTCAGCTCGGGATGCTGGCCTTGACCGAAAGCAACCTCCACCTCCTTTCACCAAAAGCCCCGGGCCCACCGCCCGGCGCTAAAAGAAAAACGGCAAGTCACGGATCGCAGTCTGGATCCGGCACCATGCGAAAACGCCTGTCTTTACAGGGCGTTTAGATGCAGGAGCGCCGGGCCCAGGGCTACCGTGAGCTTGGGGTTCCCACCAAAAAACTGAGGGTGTCCCACCACTGAAAAATGAATCGGACGTATTCCACCACAGATTCGCGGGATAGGTATCAAGAAATTTTTACAGCGCCTTGGTCGTACGACTAAAGTCGTAGATCGATGCGACGCAGCTGGTGCGGAGCGGCCTTAGCGTCGAGATCCGGATGTGGCAAGTGGAGACCTGACCCCGGATGTGGCAAGTGGAGACCTGACCCTCACCCGTTCGCGATGAGCGCTCTCAAGAGCCGGTCCTGAAGTGCCTGCCCTCCCCCGTTGGGAACGCGCCCGTTAAACAGAATCGCGAAAACGTACGTTCTGCCCGAGCTCGCTCGAGCATATCCGGCGAGCGTCGACACTCTCTCGAGGCTGCCGGTCTTCGCGAGAATCTGCCCTCGCGTCGCGGCGTCGTTCAGCCGATGCCGCAGGGTTCCTTCCGACTCCCCCGAAACGGCGAGCGTGCTTCGCCAGACCTCGGCGAACGGCTGTCGGTCCATCGCCCTCAGGAATTTCACGAGATCGACGGCGGCCACACGATTTGCGGTCGAGAGTCCCGACCCGTCGTGGAGCTGAAAGCGGGTCGGGTCCAGTCCGAGGCTCGCCAGAAATTCCTTCGCGAGCGCGACGGAGCCGGCCCAGGTGCCCCGGCCGGTCTTCTCGGCGGACACGGTCTTGAAGATCTGTTCCGCGTAGAAGCCCTGGCTCCGCTTGTTGCAGACCTCGATCGTCGGCAGGAGGTCCGACTCAGTCGTCGCGATCGGCACCCAAAAGGAGTCGGGCTTGATCGCCTTTTCCACGATCTGGCCGCTCACTGTGATCCCGGCGCTCCGAAGGCGAGTCTCCAACGCCTTGCCGAAGAACCTTGGCGGGTCGTCGATCGTGATCGGTGTCGACCACGAGGCCGGTCGAAGCGGAACAGTTCCGGATACGGTCACCGCGTTCGACCCGGCCGCGCGGGCGACGGCAACCCTCACCCGGCCCCGGCGACCTACCGTTCGCGCGAGCGTCACCGGGCGAAGGATGTCCACAGGCGGATCGATCGACACGCCAGCCGGCCGGCCGGCCCGAGCTCCCGGGTGGATAGAGACGAGCACGACGTTGTCGTTGTACGAAAGCGCGGAAATGGGCGCCTGGTACCAGCGAGCCTCCTGGTCCGGCTTCCAGTCGGGGTGGCGGCCTTCCGAGTCGAAGAACGACGCGTTCAAAATGATGTCCCCGACCACGCGGCTGATGCCGGCCTGACGCAGTCCTTCGGCCCACTTGTCGAAGACGGCGTTGATGTCGTCGCCGTAGAAGCGGCCGGAGATGTTGGGATCGCCCCCGCCGACCACCAGCAGGGGGCCGATCAGGCTGCCCTGTCGGATTTCTCCCCGCCGCCAGAAGCTCGTCTTGAACTTGTAGTCCGGGCCCAGGTAATGGAGGGCGGTCGCCGTCGAGATCAGCTTCGTGACCGAAGCGATCGTCTGGGGAAGCTCGGGCGCCCTCTCGAAGACGACTTCGCCCGTCTCCTCGTCGGCAATCTGGATCGAGACGCCGGGCGCTTGAGCCGGGATCCGGTGAGCAACCTGCTCGAGCGCCCCACGAAGAGACTCCCGGTCTGCGGATTGGAGCGGGGAAGCGAAGGTGAGGGTGAGAAGGACCGCTCCGATCGTCCGGAGCGAACGACAGGGCCTCAACACCCGAAAATTATAATGGGTCGATGCGGTTCCTCCAACTCCCGATGCCGGTCTCCCTCCCTTGAAATTCGACGAGTCGACCCGGACCTTCGAGCTCTCCGTCCGTGAGCTCGCGGAGGACGAAGGTTTCCGGCGCGTCGGATTCGACCGCGGAGACGGCTGGCGCCGCCTCGGGCTCGGGACCGAGATCCACTCGCGCGTGCTCTCCGCCCGGCGCGAAGCGCACTCGTCCTACCGCTGCGAGGTCCACCTTCAGGCGCGCGTTCCCGTCGAAGAGTGGACCGCGACCCTGACCGGACGGCTCGATGGGTGCGTCGAGCGAGCGGAAGGCTCCTGGCTGATCGAAGAATTCAAATCCACACACTTCTCCGCGGAGGGTTTCCGCCTCCCCGCCCATGCGCTCGAGCGAGACCGCCGACAGCTTCTCGGCTACTGCTATCTGTGGCGCCGCCTGGGCCATCCGCGGGTTTCCGGGGCCCTCGTCTACGTGGACATCGCCACCGGCGAGGAGATCTCTCTCGCGGTCGCGTACGACGACGACCGGTTCGATTCCGAAATCGAAGGCCGGCTGCGCCGCCTGCTGCGGATCTGGGAGGCCCAGTCGATCGCGCGTGCCCGCAAGGCCGAGGCCGCGCGACACCTGCCGTTTCCGCACGCGGCGCCGCGCCCGATCCAGGAGAAGCTGATCGACGCCGTCGCTCACGCGGTGCGCGGTCACGAGATCCTCCTCGCCGAGGCCCCGACCGGCTCCGGCAAGACCGCGGCGGCGCTCCACCCGGCGCTGGCCGCCGGGCTCGAGAGCGGCCGCCAGGTCGTCTTTCTGACTTCGAAGACCCTTCAGCAGAGGATGGCCGTTTCCGCGCTCACCGCGATGAACGAGCGCGCGTTTCACACGCTGCAGGTTCGCGCGAAGGAAAGAATGTGCGCGAACGACCGCATCCTCTGCCACGAGGAGTTCTGCCGTTTCGCGAAGGACTACCCGGAGAAGATGGCGCGCTCGAACATCCTCGGCCGCCTCCGCGACTCCTATTCGCACCACGATCCGGACACGGTTTTCGAGGAAGCCCGGCGCGAAGAGGTCTGCCCTTTCGAGGTCCAGCTCGAGCTCGCGGAGCGGGCCGACGCGATCGTCGCCGACTACAACTACGTGTTCGAACCGGGCGTCGCGATGCGGCATCTCTCGGGCGAGGAGCTTCGGGACGTGATCCTCGTCGTCGATGAGGCCCACAACCTGCCCGATCGCGCGCGCCAGATTTTCTCGCCGGAACTGCTCGGCGAAGACGTCGACGCCCTCCACAACCAGCTCGCCCTGCAGTCCGGAGATCTCTTCGCCGACCTGACCTCGAGCGTCGAGACGCTCGAGGAGCTTCTCGCCCGGCTCGCCGCCGACCTGCCCGAAGGCGAGGCGATTGCCGAAATCCCGCCGCCCGCGGAAGAAATCCATGAATGGCGGTGCAACTGGGAGCCGCGCCTTCTGCGTTACCTCGACTGGAAACGTGAGGCGAAGATCGCCCTTCCCGACGACCCGGTCCTCGACCTTCACTTCGGTCTGGTGCGATTCGCCGCGGTCCTCAACCTGTACGGTCCGGAGTTCACCTGCGTCGTGGAGCGACGCGCTGGCGGAGTCCGGCTCGCGCTCGTGTGCCTCGATCCGGCGCGGGCGGTCGGACCGGTCTTCCGGGCGGCGTCCTCGGCGATCCTGATGTCGGCGACGCTCACCCCGCACTCCGCCATCGAGCGGCTCCTCGGACTCCCCGCGAACCGCACCGCGACGATCTCGCTCCCGCCCCCGTTTCCGAGGGAGAACCGCAAGGTGATGATCGTCCCGGAGGTCCGGACGACGTTCGCAGCGCGGGAACGGAACTACGGCCGGATCGCCGCGCTCCTCGCGGAGATGTCGGACGCGCACTCCGGCAACGACCTCGTCCTCTTCCCCTCCTACCGATTCCTCGCGGCGGTCGCCCAGCGGATGCCACCGACCCGTGGGCGACTTCTGCTCCAGAGGCTGGATTTCTCGGAGTTCGAGCGGCAGTGCGTTCTCGAAGCGCTCAAGTCCCCGCCGCCCGAAGGGATCCTTCTGTTCGCGGTCTCGGGAGGAATGTACGCGGAGGGCGTCGACTACCCCGGAGACGTTCTCTCCGGCGTCTTCGTCGTCTCCCCTGCCCTGCCGCAGGTCTCCTTCGAGAGGGAGCTGCTCCGCCGCTACTTCGAGGAGCAGGAGGAGGCTGGCTTCGACTACGCGTACCTCCAGCCGGGAATGACGCGTGTCGTTCAGGCGGCGGGGCGTCTCATCCGCAGCGAGACCGACCGCGGCGTCATCGCGCTGCTCTGCCGACGTTTCCTCGAAGAGCCCTACGTGAGCCGGATTCCCCGGGACTGGTATGACGAAACTCCCGCGGAGCTCGCTTCGCGCCGGCCGGCCCAGGAGATCCGGGATTTCTTCGACACGGAGGGCGACCGGACCTGATCCGAGGACCGCGACTGACCGTCGACGCCTGGGTGCGCGATCGCCGCGGTCGGCTCCTCCTCGTTCGCCGTGGACGGCCGCCCTTCAAAGGAAGCTGGGCGCTTCCCGGGGGCTTCTGCGAGCTGGGAGAGACGACGGAAGCCTCCTGCGCGCGCGAGGTCAGAGAGGAGACCGGCCTCCGAGTGCGGATCGGACCCGTCCTCGGCGTCTATTCCGATCCGAAGCGCGACCCGCGCGGCTCGACCGTCAGTGTTCTCTACGCCGCGACGCCGGTCGCCGGGACCGTCCGCGGAGGGGACGACGCCGACGACGCGCGGTGGTTCTCGCGAAGGGAGCTCCGACGGCTCGACCTCGCGTTCGACCACGGGCAGATCGTCCGCGAGCAGCTCGCGCGCCGGCGCGGTCCGACCCCTAGCGCGCGACGGGTTCGACGGAAGGGGCGGCGTTCTCGGCTCGCGCTGCGCGGCGGCGCTCGAGAATGATCTGCTCGCGCGCGGCGTCGAACCGCTCCTTGTGCCTTTCGATTCGCGCGACCGCCTGATCGATCGAAGTGGCGAGCGACACGAGCTCGAGATCGGCCGCGTTCATGAGGCGTCTGGAGACCATCTCGTGGCTCATCCAGTCCAGAAGACCGCGCCACATGTCGCCGACGAGCACGACCGGTCGCTCGGTCAAGAACCCGACCTGCAGGAGCTGCCACACCATGAACAGCTCGAGGCTCGTCCCGATGCCTCCCGGAAAGATGATGAACGCCTGCGACATCCGCACGAAGTGGTGTAGCCGAGAAAAGAACGTGCGGTGCGGCGTCACGGTGTCGAGGTAGGGGTTCGCCTTCTCGTATGGGATCGAGATCGTCAAGCCGAAGGACCGGGTCTTGCGCGTCCCCCGGGACGACGCCGCGCCTTCGTTGGCGGCTTCCATCAGCCCCGGCCCGCCGCCCGTCACGATGTCGCAGCCGAGCTCGGTCAGGCGCGACGCGAGATCCCGGACCTCGAGGTACTCCCGGTCCCCCGGCTGGATGCGCGCGCTTCCGAAGACGGCCACTCGGTAGAAGCGCAGCTCGGCCGGATTCAGCTCCTCCAGCTCCTCGATCGTGTCCCAGAGCCGAACGATCGTGCGATCGATGATCTTTCCGACGTCCGGCTCCCGCCGGACCTTCCTGGTGGGTCGCATCAGAAACGCGCCTCCGTCAGCCGGGAGGGCCCAGTCCTTCCGGATTACTCGGGCGTCCGAAGAGTCACGGAGAAAGCCCGTGAGAGGAGTCCGTCCTCGGTGACCGCCCAGACCGTATAGCGGTAGAAAGTGGCGGGGTTGGCGCCGGGGTCGAGATACGCGTAGGCAAAAGACTCCTCCGCACGGTTCGACGACGGAATGATCTCCGGCCCGGTGCGCGCGATCCGGCCGTCGGACAGCACCTCCTCGCGGAAGATCGCCCATCCGGCGAGGTCTTCGTGGGACGTCGTGTTCCACGAGATTCGCGGGCCGTCGGGGCCTGCAGCGGAGTGCGCGATCAATCCGCTGTACGGGAAGGTGGGAGCCGCCTCGACGGCGGCCGGCGCACGAAGGACTCCGCCGGCGAAGCCCCCCGCCACCACCCAGTCGACCCTCGCGACTCCCCCGAGCGGGACCGTCCGAACGTCGCCCGCGGAAAGGAAGAGAACGTCCGGCGGAAGCGCAAGGTCGCGATATCGAACGACGACGGCTCCCGAGGCACCGTCCTCCGGCCAAGAGACGCGCAGAGCCGAGACGCCGTCGGTCGGAACGAACGTTCGATGTCTCAAGGTAAAGCCGGCGGGAGCCGCCGCATCCAGAGCCCCCGACTCCAGGTCGAGAAAGCTGACTCGTGACGGCGCCGCCTCCGGCTCGACCGTCGCGTAGAGCCGCGCTCCGAAACGGACGAGAGCCGTCTCTCCCGATTCGCCGGTCCGCTCGGCATAGCTCGCGTGCAGGACCGACAGCACCGCTTCCCCCGTTTCGGACGCCCGTTCCCAGGCGGCGCGGAGCACACCGGCACCGGCGCCCCGCGTCAACTCCTCGAGATACAGACGGCCGAGAACCGCGGGACTCTTCTCGACGAAAAGCTCCGGCGCCGCCGCGACGAGTCGTGCCGGCTCGCGTTCCTCGTCCGCGTCCGGGCTCGCGATCAGCGCTGCCGCCGACTCGGTCACGAAGGTTCCGTCCTTGACCCCGTAGCGCGTCAGGGTCGCGAGAGCAATCTGGCTCGCGACCTCGCGAACGATCTGCCGATCGGTCAGCCCGTGGGCATCGAGCAGCACCGCCGGCGCGACGAGGCGCCCGCCTTCGACCGACCGCGACGTCAGCTGGCGGACACCACCGGCCTCTTTTCGCGCGACGAAGACCCGGACCGGGTCGCCGTCCGCGAAGGGGAACCGCCAGCCCTGCCGGACGTACAGATCGCCGTACAACCGCTTGAGGTCGGTCGCGAGTGCGGTCCGGAGAGTCGCGTCGTCCGCCTCGTCGAAAAGGACCGCCCGGCCGGGCAGAAGCGTCTGCGGGGCCCCGAAATTACGGTAGGGGCTCTGGATCCAGCGGGCATCCGGCGGGCTCTCGGGGGCGCCCTGCGCCCGCGTCGTGAGCGCGACCAGGCTCCACAAGGCACTGAAAATCAGCGACTTGCAGGCCCGCCCTTTCCGATCTCCTGACGGCATGGGCTTTTTAGAATAGTCGGCGAGCCTCGGCCCGTCAATCGTTTTACGAGCGGGCGTAGTCCGCCGTTGGGTCGTTTTCCGCTTGTCGGCGGGTCTACTTTGGACTTTAGACCTTGGACTTTGGACTTTGCGCTCCGGGCACGCGCACCACGACGACGGTGATGTTGTCCACGCCTCCGCGCTCGTTCGCCGTGTCCACGAGTTTGCGGCAGAGGCTCTGGGGCTCGCGTTCCTCCTCCGCGGTAGCGTGGATTTCTTCATCCGAGAGCATCGTGGTGAGGCCGTCGGAGCAGAAGATGAATTCGTCGCCCGCCTGGAACGGGAGCTCCTGCAGGTCGGGCGAAACCGACGGACCTCCGCCGAGCGCCCGGGTCACGACGTTCTTCAAGGGATGGGACTTCGCCTCCTCCTCCGTCAGGATCCCTGCCGCGACCTGCTCGTGAACCCAGGAATGGTCGTCGGTCAACCGGGTCAGGGTACCGTCCCGATAGAGGTATGCACGGCTGTCCCCCACGTGGGCGAGCGAGAGGGTCTTCTCGTTCAAGAGCCCCGCGACGACGGTCGTTCCCATTCCTTTGAGCCAGGGCTGCGCGGCGACGGCCGCCATCACCCGCTCGTTCGCTTTCTCGATCGCGATCGCGAGCCGGTTGCTGTTGAACTCGAGCTGGTGGTTGTACCGGAACGGCCAGGTCGCTTCTTCCTTCTGGCGCGTCGCCGCGATGAACTCTCCGATCGTTTCCACCGTGATTTTCGCGGCGACCTCCCCCGCGGCATGGCCTCCCATGCCGTCCGCCACGATGAAGAGTCCCTCGTTGACGTCGAGCGCGTAGGCGTCCTCGTTGTGCTTCCGCTTGCGGCCCACGTCGGTCAGACCGAAGGCATCGATTGCCGCCGTCATGGAACCGGTTCCCATCGTCTACGAGCCTTCCCGTGCGATCTCTCGCCGTCTCACGCTTTGACCGCTCGCTCGGCCCGGATCTCCTCGACCGCCTTCCGCGCGTCCGTCGCGGCGGGGTCCCATCGAACGGCATCCTGAAAAGCCTTCTCCGCCTTGGCGAGGAGACCCGCCTGGCGAAAGATTCGTCCGGCGTCTTTCAGCAACGTGACGTTGTGCGGGTCGAGCGCGACGGCCGCCTCGAGCGCCTTCACGGCCGCGCGCAGATCTCCGGCGCGCGCCGAAGCGAGACCCAGGTAATGATGGGCCCGAACGTCCTTGGGATCCCGCTGCGCGGCGAGCGCGAAGTTCCCTGCCGCCTCGGCGTAGGCGCCCGAGTGGTACGCGGCGCCCCCCAGCTCGAGATAGTCCTGGACGACGGCGTCGGCGGAACCCCGGGCGGACGCCGCCATCGTGAGTGCGCGGTCGTAAGCTCGGCGGCGCTCCTCGTTGGTCAGCACGTTGACCGCCTGGGTGAGCTCCTGGAACTTCGCCTCTGCCTCCGCTTTCAAGTCCCGGGGCGCCCGGTCGGGATGGGCGTCGCGGGCCAGCGCCCGAAACCGCTCGCGGATTTCGGTCTCGCTCGCCTCGCGGCCCACGCCGAGCAGCGCGTAGTAATCGACGTTCTGAAACATGTTTTCCGAATTGATCGGACTTCGAGGGCCCTCGACATTAACATAAGGGAAACCGGTTCTTCGGAGCAAGCGACGTTGTGTCGGCGGTCACGCCGCGGTGTCGCGGCGAGTCTTTCGGCGCGACCTAACGCCGCCGCAACGTGAGAAGCTTCCGGGCCGATGTTTTCAGAACCGGCGCGAGGTTTCGATCGCGAAAGACGGCGCGCAGTTCTCGTGTGGCGAGGCGTTTCAGGAGGGGCAGAGAGATATCGAGTGGAGTCCGGGGGTTGCGAACGAGGGCGTGGACGACGGCGGGCTTTCGCATCCATTCCCGGCTCATCGCGATCCGGCGGTAGAGCTCCTCGTCCAGGTTCCTCATCGCGGCGAAGCTCTCGATCTCGTTGATCGACAACGCGCGGGATTTCAGCACCGCGAGTCCGATCAGCTTGTTCGTGTCCCCGATCAGGATCCGGCGCTCTTCCTTGCTTCCTTTGTAAGCGAGCTGGATCTTCTCGCTGGTGGTCATCAGCCCGATCCGCCGGTAGATCGCGCCGATGAACAGGGACTCGGCCTCTTCGTCGCGCGGCGCGTCCTCCGTCTCCGGCGCCTCGGCTTCCCCGTCGTCGAGGCCGACCTCCTCTTCCTCCGCGAGGGCCTCGTCACTGTCGAGTCCCGCGTCAGCGGCCTCGGCCACCTCTTCGATGCGTCGGACTTCGGCGGCGCGCCGCCGCGCCTCCTTCTCGAAAAACTCCTCCGTCAGCTCCGAGAGAAGCCGGCGTCCTTCCCCGGTCAAAGCGGGGTTTTCGAGGAGCGCCTGGATGAGCGCGGGCCGGGCGAGAAGTCGCGCCTGGTTCGCGATCAGAGCTTCCTGAGGCCGGCCGGCAGCCGTTTGCGCCAGGAAGAGGAGAGTTCGATCGTCGACGGAGCGGCAGCGGATGACCTCCTCGAGGACGAAAGGGTCGTCGCTCTCCCGGGCGACCAGGTCGAGCTCGTCTTCCCGGGGCGCGCCCGAGGCCACGAAGGCCGCGAGTCGGTCGGGAGGCAACGCCCGCAGGCTCTCCCGCGCGGCGGAGGACGCTTCCGCATCGCTGTCCTGGACGACCGCGAGGAGCGCCCGAAGCGAATCGTGGGGATCGAGCGGAAGGAGTCCCCGAGCCGCGAACAGCCGGATCTCGCGCGGGGCTCGGCCGCTGCGCAGCAGGGTGACGAGATCTTCGGAGGTCGAGGGGCCGCTGTTCTCCAAGTCTTGGGGCGGACTACCCTCGCGACGGCGAATCCGGGAGCACCACGTTGCGCACGACTTGACCGGGCCGGCCGAGCGGGGCAAGAGGACGTCCGTCGACCGAGACACGAACGCCGCCGGCATTGCCGAGAGTCAGGCGAAAAGTCTTTCTCGCTTCGAACGTGCGGCTCTCCCCCGCCGACATCATGCCGCCGAACACTTTCTCTCCATCTGCGGAGATCTCGATCCAGGACGGCGCGTCGGATTCCAGGACGAGGGCGACACCCGTTCTCTCGAGCGGCGAGTCGGGTGCGGGAGCGTCCTCGCGAATCAGAGGAGTGGGCTCGTTCGACGGCGCCACGTTCTTGAACGAGACCGGCTCGATCCGCGAGGCGGCGAGAGTGCGCACGACCTTCGGCCGGCGATGCTCGGGACTCGCGATCAAGCCGAGCAAGAGGAGCACCGCGGTCACTCCTCCGAGAATCGTTCCGGCGGTCGACCGACGGCCGCGCAGAAATCGCGATGCGCCGCGCGGTCTCGGGATGACGGGCGGCGTGCCCGCATTCGACCGGACCTCCGCGAGATACGTATTGATCTTCTCGACCGGATCAAGGCCGAGATGAAGGCAGTAGGCGCGGATGAAACCGCGAATAAAGACAGGCGCCGGCAGCCTGACGACTTCGCCGCGTTCGAGGGCAGAAAGAAGCCGCACCGAGATCTTCGTGGCGGCGGAAATCTCTTCGAGTGAGACTCCACGCACGATTCGTTCGCGGCGAAGCTCGTCTCCGAAGCCCGGAGCCGACGTTCGAGGATTCTGCATCCGTCGAGGAAAACCTGTCTCTTTTTGCCGGGGCGTAAAGTGGTTCGACTTAATGCTAGTCCGCTCGGGCGCGCCGCGCAAGAACTCTTTGCGCCACAGCGCGAAGAGCCGGCCGCCCACCGAGACCGTCTCGGAGCTCCAGGAGCTCCCGCTCGGCGGCTACAGCCAGAAGCGGCTCGGCCGCCGCCGGCGGCAGCGCGGGGTTCCGAAGGAGGGCTTCCCGGACCCCCCGCCGGGGCGCCCAGCGCGGATGTTCGGCGATTGCCACCAGTGTTTCGGGACGGGAACGTGCTGCCGCGGCCACAGAGACGACGTCCGGCTCCGTCGTGAAACGGTTGTCGAGGAAGCCGGCGACGACCCGGGGATCGGGGTCCTGCCGGAGGGCGGAGAGCGTCCCCCGTCCGGTCGTCCGCGCGAGGTCGATCCGTTCGGCGAGAGCCAGCTCCGGCAGCCGGCGCAGGAGCTGGGTATCCGCCGCCCGCCGCACTTCCGGGTGGACCCGCGGATCGGCGGAGAGGCGCGCCAGGCCGCGCCAGAAGAGCGTTTCGACGAGCGTAAGCGCGTCACCGCGCGGGGTGGTACGGTGCCCGGCGAGCGCGAGACGCACCGCGTGATACCGCCGGGCATCGCGGTCGCGCAGGATGCGCTCGAGCTCCTCCGCCGGCAGGTCGGGCCGTCGCAACAGCTTCAGATACTCCTCTTCCGCGCCCATCACTTCCTCGTGCGGCGGCACGCGCGGACGAGTCCCCGGGCGAGCCGGCCGACCGCGGCGACGGCGTTCTCCGCGTTCTCTTCCACCGCCGCCACCAGGGCCGACCCGACGACGACTCCGTCCGCGATTTGCGCAGCGAGCCGCGCGGTCGCGGGTGTCGAGATGCCGAAGCCGATGGCCACGGGAAGACGCTTCCCCGCCGCGCGCCGCGCGCGTGCCATGGTTCCGGGCAGGTCGGCCGGGAGCGAATCGCGCATCCCGGTCGTGCCGGGGCGCGAAACGACATAGAGAAAACCGGTCGAGAGCGCGGCCGCCTGTGACATCCGGGACGCGGTTGAGGTCGGCGAAACCAGGAACACCGTATCGAGACCTGCCGCGAGGAAGACCGGCTGGACACCGTCTCCCTCTTCGGGCGGCAGGTCGGTCACGAGGACCGCATCGACGCCGGCTTCCCGCGCTTCCCTTGCGGCGCGCTCGAGCCCGCGCCGAAGAAGTGGATTCAAGTACGAGAACAGGACGAGCGCGAGCGAGGTCTCGCGGCGGATCCGCCTCGCGATCCGCAACACGTCCTCGAGCGTCGTGCCGGCGGCGAGGGAACGGGCGGCCGATCTCTGCAGGACGGGACCGTCGGCGATCGGATCGGAGAACGGCACCCCGAGCTCCAGGACGTCGGCGCCCGCGTCCTCGAGTGCTCGGGCGAGCGCCACCGTCGCGTCGGAAGAAGGATCTCCGGCGGTCAGATACGGGATGAAGGCCGCGCGCCTTTCGGAGCGCGCGCGCACGAAAGCGACGGCGATGCGGGAGGAGGTCAATTCGGGCTGGCGGACTCGACGATCTCGAGGTCCTTGTCGCCGCGCCCGGAGAGGTTGACGAGGATCCACGCCTTCCTCGGCATCCGGGCGGCCAGCCGGACCGCAAATGCGATGGCGTGGGCGCTTTCGAGCGCCGGAAGGATTCCCTCCGTGCGCGCGAGGAGCCGGAACGCGTCGATCGCCTGGTCGTCGGAGACCTTCGCGTACTCGACCCGCCCGAGCGATTCGAGATGGGCGTGCTCCGGTCCGATCGCCGGATAGTCGAGCCCGGCCGAGACCGAGTGGGTCGGAAGGACCTGTCCGGCCGAATCCTGGAGGAGCAGCGTCTTCGTGCCGTGCAGGACGCCCACGGATCCTCCCGCGAAACGGGCGGCGTGTTCCCCTGGCCCGCTCCCCCGACCTCCGGCTTCGACGCCGTAGAGCCGGACGCGCGTCGCGAGATAGGCCGAGAAGAGCCCGATCGCGTTCGAGCCGCCGCCCACGCAGGCAACCGCTGCGTCCGGGTCGCGGCCTGTCAGCCGGCGGAACTGCGCGCGGGCTTCCCGCCCGATGACCGACTGGAACTCCCGGACCATCGTCGGATAAGGGTGCGGGCCCAGCGCCGAGCCCAGGACGTAATGGGTCGTGGCCACGCTCTCGATCCAGTCGCGCATCGCCTCGTTGATCGCGTCCTTGAGCGTCCGCGAGCCGGAATCCACGCCGACGACTTCCGCCCCGAGCAGGCGCATCCGCGACACGTTGGGCGACTGACGCGCCATGTCGACGGTGCCCATGTAGACGCGACACGGGATTCCGAGCCGGGCCGCTGCGGCGGCGGTTGCGACTCCGTGCTGGCCGGCGCCGGTCTCCGCGATCACGCGCCGCTTTCCCATCCGTTTCGCGAGCAGCACCTGCCCGAGGCAGTTGTTGAGCTTGTGGGCTCCGGTGTGAAGGAGGTCCTCGCGCTTCAGCGCGATGCTCGCGCCGCCCGCGCTCTTCGAGAGGCGCGGTGCTTCGGACAGCGGCGTGGGCCGGCCGCCGTAGGTTCGCAGGAGTCCGTCGAGCTCGCGCCGGAAACGCGGATCACGCCGCCACCGCTCGAACGCTTCGTCGAGCTCTTCGAGCGGCGCCATGAGGGTTTCCGGCGCGAACCGACCGCCGTACTCGCCAAAGTATCCCTTCTTCCTCTTCGCGCGCCCGCTCATCCCGCCTCGTCGGCCCGCCGGACCGCCTCGAAGAATCGGAGCATGCGGCCGCGATCCTTGGCGCCCGGCGCGCTCTCGATCCCGGAGGCCACGTCGACGACGTCCGGGCGGGTTCGCCGGATCGACTCGCCGACGTTCTCCGACCGTAGTCCGCCGGAGACGAAGAGCGGGACCGGCCACCGGCGACCTTCGAGCACCGACCAGTCGAACGGAACACCAGTGCCTCCGGGAACGCCCGAGACCGACGTGTCAAAGAGAATGCCCGCGCACCGATCGAGGAGCGGGCCGGGCGGGATCTCCCCTTCCCGTCCCGCGTGCGCGACCGCGAGCACCGGGCGGGGGACGCATTCGAGATCCTCCTCGCAGAGGGGCCGGTGGATCTGAACGAGGTCGAGCGACGCCGCGGCGATCGCTTCGGCGATTGCGGGATAACTTTCTCCGACGAAGACGCCGACCCGCCGCACGCCGCGAGTAGCGGCCGCGGCGAGCCGGCGCGCAATCTCCGGAGTGACGCGGCGCGTTGAGAGGTCGGAGAAGTTGAACCCGACGTAGGCGGCCCCGAGCGCGCACGCCGCAAGGACGTCCTCCTCCCGCGTCAGACCGCAGACCTTGACCTCGGTCACCGCGCGAGCTCCCGGAGGGTCTGCTCGGGATCGTCCGCGCGAAGGAGGGTCTCCCCGATCAGAAACGCCTCCCACCCGGTCGCCGCCAGCCGGATGACGTCGTCGCGCGAGGTGACGCCGCTTTCCGCCAGCCGCACCGGGCCGGGCGGAATTTGACCGGCGAGCGTCTCTAAGCGGCAGAGGTCCGTCTCGAAGGTCGAGAGGTCGCGGGCGTTTACGCCGAGGACGTCGGGCTCGACCGCCGCGGCGCGCGGGATCTCCTCGCGACCGTGCGCCTCGACGACGACGGCCAGCCCCCGTTCGAGAGCGCCCCGCCGCAGGAGGGCGAGCTCGCTTTCCGAAAGCGCGCGGACGACGAGCAGGACGGCGTCGGCGCCGAGAGAAACGGCGAAGTCGAGCTGGGATTCCGAGAGGAGAAAGTCCTTCATCAGGACGGGAAGCCCGGAAATTCGCTTCGCGCGCGACACCCACTCGGGCTTCCCTCCGAAGTGGTCCTGCTCCGCGACGACCGAGATGGCGGCCGCGTGACCGCGCCGATAGGCGAGGGCGAAAGTCTCGAGCTTTCCGTCCGCGCCGGCGACGATCTCTCCCGCCGAGGGAGACCGCGCCTTGAACTCGGCGACGATCCGGATGCCCGGCTCGCGCAGGGACGCCACGAAACCGACTCCGTCGCTCCCCATCGCTGCCGAAGCCTTCGAGGAGTATTCCCCCCGCGCCAGACGAAGCCGCTTGTCGGCGAGAATCCGGTCGAGGACTGCGCTCATGCCGCGGTTCCGGCGGCGCGCAGTTTCTCGAACGCCGCCAGGGCGCTCCCTTCGTCGATCGCGGCGCGCGCGCGCGCGTATCCATCTTCCAGCTGCTCCGCGAGATCGGCGACGACGAGCGCGAGCGCGGTGTTCAACAGGACGGCCTCGCGGCGTGGACCCTTTTCTCCCTCCAGGAGCGCGCGAAGCATCGCGGCATTGGAGGACGCGTCACCCCCGGCGAGCTCCGCGGCATCCACCGTCCCCTGCGTGACGTCGCCCGGGTCGTAGCGCCAGGGCCGCGTCCATCCTTCGCGGACCTCGATGCCCGACGCCGGCACGCCCGGGATGAGCTCGTCCAAGCCGTTGGCGGAGTGGAAGACGACCGCCCGCTCCGACCCGAGGGTCGCGAGCGCATCGGCGAGCAGCTGCACGAGCTCCGGCCGGCCGACGCCGATCATCTGCCGCATGGCCCCGGCCGGGTTCGCGAGCGGGCCGAGCGCGTTGAAGATGGTCCGGACGCCGAGCTCCCGCCTCACCGTACCGAGCTCCTTCATCGCGGGATGGAACGCCGGCGCGAAGAGGAACACGAGGCCGATCTCGTCGAGCAGCCGGCCCGCCCGGTCCGGATCGAGATCGATCGCGACCCCCGCCGCCGCGAGGACGTCGGCGGACCCGACGCGCGAGGAGATCGAGCGGTTCCCGTGTTTGGCGACGCAGGCTCCCGCGCCCGCTGCGACGATCGCGGTCGCGGTCGAGAGGTTGAACATGTCCCGGCCGATCCCGCCCGGCCCACAGGTGTCGAGGAGTGGCGCCCGGGACGTCGAGACCCGGCGCATCCGGGCGCGCAGCGCCGAGACCGCTCCCGCGATCTCGTCGGACGTCTCGCCGCGCGTCGCGATTCCGATCAGGATCGCGCCCTTCTGCGCCTCCGTCGCCTTGCCGTCCATGAGGTCGCCGAAGACCCTCTCCGCGAGGTCGCGCGAAAGCGGATGCCGCGCGGCGACGATCTTGAGCGCTTCGGCGACGTTCGGCGTCACGGCCGCTCCGCCTGCGGGAGCGCGCGTCGGCGCGCGAGGTCGAGAAAATTCGCCAGGAGCTTTTCGCCTTCGGGCGTCAAAACGGACTCCGGATGAAACTGCACTCCGTAGACCGGCTTCGAACGGTGCGCGAGCGCCATGACATATCCGTCATCGCTCCGCGCCGTGACTGAGAGCTCGGCAGGCAGGCCTTCCTCGCGCACGATCAGGGAATGGTACCGCCCCGCTTCGAACGGATTCGTCATCCCGGCGAAGAGGTCCTTGCCCTCGTGAAGGATGCGGGAAGTCTTTCCGTGCCGGGGCGCCCCGGCCCGCTCCACGCATCCGCCGTGGAGCGAGGCGATCGCCTGGTGCCCCAGGCAGACGCCGAGCAACGCGATTCCTTCGCGCTCGGCCGCCGCGATCGTTTCGAGAGATCGGCCGGCCCGCTCGGGGCGGCCGGGCCCGGGCGAAACGACGATTGCAGACGGCCGTCTGCCGACCACTTCCTCCGGATCGAAGCGGTCGTTGCGGGCGACCTCGACGTCGAAGTCGAGCTTTCCCAGGGCCTGGACGAGATTCCAGGTGAAGGAGTCGTAGTTGTCGACGACGAAGATCATGGCGCGGGAAGCGGGAAGTTTCCCTTCTCCCGCGCGATCTCCACCGCGCGGAAGAGCGCCTCGGCTTTCGACTCCGCCTCGCGGTACTCGTTCTCGGGAATCGAGTCCGCGACGATCCCCGCACCCGCCTGGATGCGGCAGATACCTTTCTCCACGACCGCCGTTCGGATCGCGATCGCCATGTCGAGGTTGCCGGCGCAGTCGAGATAGCCGACCGCGCCTCCGTAGATTCCCCGCCGCGAGCATTCGAGCTGGTCGATCAGCTCCATCGCGCGGATCTTGGGGGCTCCGGTGAGCGTGCCTGCCGGGAAGCAGGCGGCAAGGGCGTCGGTCGCGGTCTTTCCGGGAGCCAGGGTGCCGCGGACCTCGGAGACCAGGTGCTGCACGTGCGAATAGCGCTCGACTTCCGCATACCGCGTCACGCGGACACTCCCGATCTCGCATACGCGCCCGAGGTCGTTGCGGCCGAGGTCGACCAACATCACGTGCTCCGCGCGCTCCTTCGGGTCGGCGAGAAGGTGCGCCGCGAGGGCGCGATCGTCGTCGGCGGTCTTTCCGCGGCGGATCGTGCCGGCGATCGGCCGGGTCTCCGCCGTACGTCCGCGACAGCGCACCAGCATCTCCGGGGAAGCGCCGAAGACTGCCGCTTCGCGCGTCTCGAGGTAGAAGAGGTAGGGGGACGGATTCAGCATTCGGAGCGCGCGGTACACCTCGAAGGGGTCCGCGCCGAGCGGTCCCTCCCAGCGCTGCGACAGAACGACCTGATAGATCTCGCCGGCGAGGATCGCCTCCCTCGCGGCCTCGACCGCACGCAGGAAGGCTTCTTTCGGCATCGCGGGCGTGAAGCGGGACTCGGAATCGCGCTCTTCGCCCCGACCTTCTCCGCGCGAGCGAGGAGAGGGGAGAGAAAGAAATCCTTCCAGCCGGTCGAGCCGCGCGATCGCGGCTTCCGCTTCGCGCACCTCGCCTCCGGCCGCCGAGAGATCGGCGCACGTCAGGAGCAGGAGACGCTGCCGGACATGGTCGAACGCGACGACGGAGTCGAAGAGAAGGAAGAGCGCGTCCGGGATCTCCCCTTCTGGGGGGTGCCGGTCCGGGATCTCCTCGAAGAGCCGCGCGGCGTCGTAGGAGAGAAACCCGACCGCTCCCGCGCAGAGAGGCGGCAGATCGGGATCGGGTGCGAAGCCCTCGCGGACGGCGAGCGCCTGCAGAGCCTCGAGAGCATTGGAACCGGACGGGCCGCGGCAGCCGTCCCGCTCGATCTCGACCACTGCCCCGCGGACGGTCAGACGGGCTGCCGGCGCGACGCCCAGAAACGTGTAGCGCGCGATCGCCTCCCCCCCTTCGACGCTCTCGAGCAGGAAACACTCGGCGCCCGAGCTCCGCATCCGGCGGAAGAGGCCGACGGGGGTTCGCTCGTCGCTCGGAAAGGCGCGCGCAACGGGAATCGCACTGCCCTCCCCTCGGGAGAGGATCGCGCGCTTCTCCTCGTCCCGCCGGCTCATCCCGCCCGCGCTCCCGCGAGAATCCCGGACACTTCCTCGCGCGTCACGCCCTCGACCCCGAAGAGCCGCGCCTGAGCCGCGGCCTGCACCGCGAACATCTCGAGACCCTCGACGACGCGACAGCCCGCGGCGCGCGCCGCGCGGATCGTCGAGGTCTCCTCTCCGTCGCGGCGGTAGACGCAGTCGAAGACGAGGGGCCGAGCCTCGAGCACCCGGGTTGGGACGGCCGGCGGATCGTCGGGACGCCAACCCACCGGCGTGGCGTTGACGTAGAGGTCGGACTCGCTCGCGGGGACGTCCTGCCAGGCGAGCGAGTCCACTCCGAAACGCTGCGCGATCGCGTCGGATTCCTCGTCGCGCCGGCCCGCCACCGAGACCTCGTATCCCAGCCGCCGCGCGGCCACGATCGCGGCGCGCGCGGCACCCCCGGTTCCCAGCACGACGGCCGACCGCCCCTCGCCGGTGTCGTGGTCCGCGAGCGGATCGAAGATGGCGTCGACGTCGGTGTTCTCCGCCTGCCAGCGGCGCCTCTCGAGATAGAGCGTGTTGGCGGCGCCGGTCGCGGAGACGTCTTCGCTCGGCGCTCCGACCCCCGCGGCCCGGGTCTTCCACGGCTGCGTGATCGAGAAGCCGCGGAAAGGCGGATCGAGCGGGATCTCGTGGGGACGCTCGCGGTCGAAGTCCGACACCGGGACGGGGAGATACGCGAACGGCAGATCGCGCGCGCGAAAGAGCGCGTTGTGAACGAGCGGAGAAACCGAGCCCGACGGGTCGAGCGCGACGATCCCGAAGAGCGCGAGGGGTCTGCGGGGGCGGTCGGTCGCGTAGACGTCCAGAAGCTCGGAAAGATGCGGCTGCCCCGACGCAGTCGGGCGGCCCACCGACCCGTAGACGAGCGCGCAGCCGAAGAGAGCCGCCAGGATCCGCCCGGGCGCGCTCGCCGGGCCCATCGGGAAGATCGCCGTTCTGCCGTCGGCGCACCGGCGCTGGATCTCGGCCAGGTCGAGGCTCGCCCGCAAGTGAGCCGCGCCCGCCACCAGCTTGACCGCGAGCGGCCCGGTCTTGCGCATCGCGGCCAGCCGCGCTTCCCAGTCCGGAGGAAGACCAAACGGAAAGTGCGACGAGACGAGGATTCGCCGCCGGTCGACGAGTTCCCCGTTCTCCGCGAGCCCGCTCGCGTGCTCGACGTCCACGATGGCTCCGGCCGCGGCCGCTTCGGAAACGAGCCGTCGGTACTCCTCCGCCGAGCCTTCGAAGTGGCCGCCTTCCCGGACGCTCCGCCAGGTCACGATCACGGGGCGGGGATCGACCTCGGCGAGCGCGGCCGGCACGATCTTCTCCGCCGCACCGTCCAGCCGGTATTCGATCGCCGTTGCCCGCGAGGGGACGGCCCCGGCGAGGCGCCGCGCGTCGGCGAGATCGCGGGGCGCGATCGACGCGACGTGGGCAGGAAGCGATAGCGATCGATCTCTCAAAACGAAAACCCCCGAGCCCTCCCGGGTCGGGGGTCGTTGTCTCTCGGTCTCCCCGCCCCGAAAAGATCGCGGCAGGGCTCCGAGCTCTCGAGCCCGGACCTTACCGGTTCCCCTCCCGCCAGCACCAGATCGAGCGGCCGAACATCGCGGCCGACGATATCAAACGGCCGACGCCTTCTTCCAGCGCGTCCCGCCCGGCGTGTCCTCCAGCACGATCCCACGGGAGGCAAGCTCGTCGCGGATCCGGTCGGCCTCCGCGAAGTCTCGCCTCTTCCGGGCCGCATTTCTCGCCGCGATCTGCGCCTCGACCTCGGCCGGGATCGCTTCCGGCGCCGCCGGAAGGACACCCAAAACAGAGTCGGCTGCCGCGACCGCCGCCTGCGCGACCCGCGCGCCTTCCGCGTCGAGCGAGCCGTCGTCGATCGCCGCGTTGATTTCGCGCAGATAGTTGAAGAGCGCCGCCAGCGCCTCGGGCGTGTTCAGGTCGTCGTCCATCCCGGCGGCGAACTCGGAACGGAAGCTTTCTGCGCGATCGGAGGAAGGAAAGCCTCCCGGCTTCGTGGCGCCGCTCGCGGCCACTTCGCCGATCCGCACGGCCGCGGAGCGGATGCGGTCCACCGCCGCGGCCGCGGCCCCGAGCGCGTCCCACGTGAAGTTCAGCTTCTTGCGGTAGGGCACCGAGAGAAGGAGGTACCGGACGGCGGCCGCGTCGTCGCGGCGGGCGAGCACGTCGTCCAGCGTGTAGAAGTTGCCCTTCGATTTCGCCATCTTCTCGCCGTCCACGATCAGGTGCTCGGCGTGCAGCCAGACCTCGACGAAGGGATGTCCCGTCGCGCCTTCGCTCTGGGCGATCTCGTTCTCATGGTGAGGAAAGATGTTGTCCACGGCGCCCGTGTGGATGTCGAAGTGCTCGCCCAGATACTTCATGCTCATTGCGGAACACTCGATGTGCCAGCCCGGCCTTCCCTCTCCCCACGGCGACGGCCACGAAGGCTCCCCCGGCTTGGCCGCTTTCCACAGTGCGAAGTCCCGCACGTCCTCCTTTTCGTACTCGTCGTCGGCGACGCGTTCGCCGCGGCGCGTCTGGTCGAGATCGATCCCCGAGAGCTTTCCATAGTCGGGGAAGGTCGAAATGCGAAAGTAGACCGAGCCGTCTGACTCGTACGTGTGGCCCCGCTCCGCGAGGCGCCGGATGAGGTCGATCATCTCGGGGACGTGCTCGGTCGCCCGCGGGTATCGTTCCGCGGGGTCGACGTTCAGCCTCTCGATGTCGCGGAAAAACGCGTCGGAATATTTCGCGGTGAATTCGCCGAGCGGCACGCCGGCCTGCTCCGCGCCGCGGATCGTCTTGTCGTCGACGTCGGTCAGGTTCATGACCTGGGTCACCCGGTGGCCGCTCGCCAGGAAATGACGGCGCAGGATGTCCTCGAAGACGAACGTCCGCAGGTTTCCGATGTGGACGACGTTGTAGACGGTCGGACCGCACGTGTAGAGGCGGACGTGTCCGGGTTCGAGCGGCGCGAACTCGACGAGACGTCGACCGAGCGTGTTGTGGAGCTTCACCAGACGCCTCGTGCCCGGCGCCGCTCGATCTTCTTCCAGGTCATCTCTCGTTTCAGCCCGCGCAACCGATCCACGAACAGCACGCCGTTCAAATGGTCGGTCTCGTGGCAGAGGGCCCGCGCGAGCAGGCCCGTTCCTTCGATCTCGCGGACCCGAAGGTCCGCGTCGGCCGCCCGCACGACGACCCGGGCGGGGCGCACGACCTTTTCGGAGACGTCGGGAACCGAGAGACAGCCTTCCTCCTCCTTCTGATCCCCGGAGGTCGAAAGGATGACCGGGTTCACGAGAACGATGATGGCAGAGGCGTCTTCGCCGACCGAGAGGTCGACGACCGCGACGCGGCGGTTGACCCCGATCTGGGGGGCGGCGAGCCCGACGCCCGGGGCGGCGTGACAGGTATCCAGGAGGTCCGCGACCAGATCCGCGAGATCGCGGTCGCCTTCGCCGACCTCCTCGTTCTCGGCGAGAAGGCGTGGGTCTCCCCAGCGAACCAGGTTCCGGATCGACATGGCAAGGAGCGTAGCAGCCCGCGCCGCGGGATCTCGGAACTGTCCTCGCCCTTCGAAACGGTGTCCGCGCAGCCGGACAGCCCGCGAAAACCGCGATCTGCGCTGCTTGTCGAAGTCTCTGATTCGAGGGCGCTTACTTGTCGGCTGCACATCCGGCTCCGTGGCACGGGCATCGCTATCTCACTACCCCGGAGGATGCCGATGAGTTCGACCAAGCGAATTTTCCTGGGCGTGGCTACGACGTTACTGACGGTCGCGACCGGTTTCTCGCAATACGACTCCTCTTCGCGGTCGACCTACTCCGACCGGCCTTCCGACGGCCAGCGCAACGGCTACTCGTACGTCCGGGAGGCAGTCGGCGGGGTGACCGTCCAGTCGCGCTGGAACGGACGCGTGAGCGTCCGCCGAAACATGCCGATCTCCGCCGGAGACGAGATCCTGGTCTCCGAAGCGGCTCGTGCCGAGATCGGTCTCGCCGACGGCAACCTGCTCTTCGTCGGGGGCGGAACCCGCGCGCGCTTCTCTTCGTTGAGCGACCAGCAGGGCGAGAACGACAGCTTTTCGGCGATCGACCTGCGCGACGGTTCGGTCGTCCTGGCGGCGACGGGTCCCGACGAAGGGTCCGTCCCGAGGATCGACACCGAAGACGCCACCGTATATCTCTCGTCGGGCGCGCGGGTCCGGGTCAATGCCGATCCACGGCGCGGCACCGTCGTCGTCGTGCGCGCCGGCTCCGCCGAGGTCCGCACCCGCGCCGACAGCTACACGGTGGACGCGGGTCAGTACCTGATCGTCCAGGGAGACGAGACCCCCGACATCTCGCGGGGCGTCTTCTCGCGCGACCGGTTCGACCTCTGGTGCGCGGATCGGCTGGAAGGTCTCTCTTCCGAAACCACGCGAAGCGTCTCCGCGCGTTACGTCGACGACGAATACGCGAGCGACGTCGTCGCTCTCGACGGCTACGGCGACTGGGAATACAACTCCACCTACTCGGCGAACGTCTGGGTCCCGCGTGTCGATATCAATTGGACGCCCTACTCCTACGGGAGCTGGTGCTACACGCCGATCGGTCTGACCTGGTGGTCGTCCGATCCCTGGGGCTGGTACCCGTTCCACTACGGCAGCTGGTTCTTCGACGTCGGCTTCCATCACTGGTGCTGGGCGCCGTCGTACACGTACTCGCCCGCGTGGGTCTACTGGGGTTACTCGGGGAACTACGTCGGCTGGTGCCCCGTGGGGTACTACTCGTTCTACTCCCCCTGGTTCAACAACTACTACCGCTCCCGGGGATGGACGGGCGGGTACAGCCGCGCCCAGAACCTCGTGTTCGCCCTCTCGGGCACGTTCAAGACCGCCAAGGTCGATCTCGGCGGCTGGAACTTCGTGGCCTCCCGGTCTCTGGGAACGACTTTCGACCGGCTGCCCGTCGTGGCGGGATCCCGGATCGCTTCGACCCTCGGTGATCAGATCGCGATTTCGGCGAAGCCGATCGTCGTCTCGTCGCGCGGCGACTCGGTGTCGCAGGCGATTCAAAACTACGTCCGGGAAGCTCCCGCCCTGATCGAGCGCACCAAGTCGCGAGACGCGACGCGCCTCGCTCCGGTTCTGGCCCGCGAGAAGTCGCTGCCGCCTTCCACCCTGGACGCTCTGCAGGAGCGGGCCGTCGTGACCGGGCGCGGCAGGCTCGCGGGACCGGGCGCCGAAGAGCTCGCGTCGCGTGGGACGCGCGTCGAGAGGGGCCGGTCCGTCACCGAGTTCCTGGGCAGCCGCGGCGCCGCCGAGAAGGGCGCCGTCGACAGGGGATCGGTGTTCGCGCGCGGCCGCAAGGCCGGCGAAGCGCCGATCGTCTCGGGAGAGACCGCTCGCGAGGCACCGGCCGCGGTCGGACCGCGCAACGAGGACGTCTGGCGGCGTCGGGGCCGGGATGTCGGCCGCGTACCGGCTCCGGACGCTTCGGCCATCGACCGGGAAGACAAGGGTCGCGGCCGGCCGCAGGTCTCTGCCCCGCGCGAAGGACGAGGCCCGGATCGCACCGCGCCGGCTCCGGCGGCCGAGGACTGGCGGCAGCGCGCTCCCGAAGGCAAGCGCGAAGCGCCGCAGCCTGCCGACCGGCCGGGACGCGCTCCCTCCGAGATCGAGCGGCAGAAGCCGGACAAGCCGGTATCGCGCGACGAGGCGTGGCGCGGCCGCCCGGAATCGAGGTCGATCGCGCCGGCGCCCGAGACCCGGGGTCCCGAGTCGGGCTGGCGAAACCGTTCCGACGTTCCTCCCGCCCGGCGCGTGATCGAAGGCGCAGTTCCGAGCCGCCGCGGGCAGGGTGAGACGAAAGCCGAGCCGCGCGCGCGGGAAACCGTCCGCGAGCCCGACTGGCGCCAGCGCGGCCCCGAGCGGGCAGCGCCCGCACCGCGCGAGTATCGAATTCCGCCGCGGGAGTACAGCGCGCCGCCGGCGCGTGAATATCGCCCCGAGCCGCGCGAGTACAGAGCGCCGGCGCCAAGGGACTACCGGCCCGAGCCCCGCGAGTTCCGGGCGCCCGCCCCCGCACCGCGGGAGTACCGCGAGCCCCCGCGTGTGGAGCGGGCGCCGCAGTCCTCCGCGCCGCCCTCGCGGCCGTCGGCCCCCGAGTCCGGCTACAAAGGTCACGGCAAGGGTCGCAAAGGCTGATCTCCCTTCGAAGGGATTTCCTCTTCACCGCGCTTTCGGGCGCGGTTTTTTTTGATGCTGGCCGACCATCGGAATCCAGGCGCCGCTTCGTGGGAAAATACAATCCCGATCCGATGAGCAGCCTGCGTCCGTCGACCCTGCTGGGCAGCGCCTTGTTCGTCTTCTACTGCACGGCGGTGGGCGTGTATCTCCTGCTGCGCCCGTGGACGGGGGGCGTCGGCGGCGGCGGGTGGACCGGGTCCGGCTTTTTTCGAGGTTTCGTTTCGGGTCTCGGACTCGTTCACCTCTTCGCCGGGGCGTCGGACCTGAGAGTCCTCTCCCGCGGGCTGTCGGACGACGCCGCGCCAGACCGATCCGCCGGATGAGGTCTCTCTACGTGACCGACCGTCGCGCGATCGGGGACGCCGCCTTCGAGGGGGTCCTCGACTCTCTTCACGGCGAAGCCGGTCTCGCCGTCGAGCTCCGCGAGAAGGGGACGCCCGACGGGGAGACGCTTGCGTGGGCCGAATTGGCCCGCAAAGAGCTCGGCGTCGAAGTGCCGCTCTTCGTGAACCGGAGGCTCGACCTGGCGCTGGCGGCCAAGGCTGACGGCGTTCACTTACCTGCCGACGGTCTGCCCCTTCGCCGCGTGCGTGCCGCATCGCCGCGGGGGCTCAAGGTGGGAGTCTCGACCCACTCCGTCGAAGAGGCGGTCCGGGCGATCGGCGAAGGCGCGGACCTGGTCGTGTTCGGCCCGATCTACGAGACCCCTTCCAAGCGACCCTTCGGACCGCCGCTCGGGCCGGGCGTCCTGGAAGATCTCCCGCCGCTCGCGACACACGGGGCGCAGGTCTTCGCGATCGGTGGGATCGACGAGTCCCGGCTCGAAGAGATCGCGCAATTCCGCGACCGGGTCTCGGGAATCGCCGCCATCCGTCTGTTCCAGGAGGCAGCCGATCCGCGCGCCGTCGTGGAGAGGATCGGGCGGCTGTGAAGACCCTCGACCGGATCAAGCCGATCGGCGAAAAGCTCCCCCTCCTCTTGCGGCGCCTGGTCGGCCCGTTCGCCCTCGTCGCCACGGTCGTCGCCGTCGTCCTGCTCCTGACGGCGCTCAAGATCCCGACCACAAACGCCAAAGGAGATCACGACTACGGGGCGCTGGCGATCGGCATCGCCGTGGCCCTCGTCCTGACGCGGCTGCTCGATTACGTCTTCTTCGACGTCGCGTTCCGGCTGCGGCGCAAGACTCCCGCACCGGCGCTCCTGCGACAGCTCGTCGGGCTCCTCGTCTTCGGAATCGCGGCGGCCATCCTGCTGCGGGTGATTCTCCAGATCGAGCTCACGGGCGTTCTCGCGACCTCCGCCGTGCTGACGGTCGTCGTCGGTCTCGCGCTGCAGGAAACGCTCGGCAACCTCTTTTCCGGACTCGCCCTTCACCTCGAAAAGACGGTTCAGGTCGGCGACATGGTCCGCTCCGCCGAGATCTTCGGAACCGTCGAGCAGCTCACGTGGCGGGCGATCAAGGTGCGGACGATGGAAGGCAGCGTCTTGTTGATCCCGAACAGCGTCGCGAGCCGGGAGCGCCTCGAGGTGTTCCCGCGGCCCGGGAGGCCGATCGCGAGAACGCTCAAGGTGGGTCTGGAATACGACCAGCCGCCCGCGCCGGCCCGGGAGGCGCTCGAGGCCGCGGGCCGCGACCTACCGGGCATTGCCGCGTATCCGGAACCGACCGCGTACTTGAAGACCTTCGACGATTTCTCCATTTCCTACGAGCTGCGCTACTGGCTCGAGGATTACGCGAAATTCCTCGACGTCGACTCGCAGATTCGCGAGCGCGTCTGGTACCGGCTCGACCGGGAAAACATCCGCATCGCCTACCCCGTCATCCGGCAGTTCCAATACAGAGCCGGAGATCTCGTCGTTCCCTCCCGCCGGGCGGCGATCGAGTCGGCGATCGCGAACGTCGATCTCTTCGCTCTCCTCTCCGACGAGGCGAAGGGACGGCTCGCCGACGGCGCCAGGGAGCGGCGCTTCGCCTCGGGCGAGATGGTTGTGCGGGAAGGAGACCGCGGTTCCTCGATGTTCGTGGTGGAAGCGGGCCGCCTCGGCGTTTCTGCCCACGGGAGCGTCGGGCAGAGCCAGCGGCTCGCCGTCCTCGAGCCGGGGGCCGCGTTCGGAGAGATCAGCCTGCTGACGGGCGACCCGCGCACGGCGACCGTCCGCGCGATGACCGAAGCGACGCTGCTCGAGATCGACAAGGCGACGCTGTTGCCCATCCTCCGCGAGAACCCTTCGATCGTCGGGATGCTCGAGCTGACGATGCAGGAGCGCCGCAAGCGCGCCGCAGACGCCCTCGAAGCCGCGCGCGGGGAGGCCGATCGAACGGAGGACCGGACCCCCTTGCGGCAGCGGATCGCGCGGTTCTTCGGGCTGAAGTGAGGCTTTTCTCCGCGGGCTCGAAACCGTGAACGTCCTCCTCGGTCTCGACCTGGCCGACGTCGACCGCGTCGCGGGCGTGCTCGAACGCTGGGGCGATCGCTTCCTCGATCGCGTCTTCCTGCCCGGCGAGCTCTCGGCCAGGCGCCGGCATCCCCGTGCGCGCGCGGAGCACGTCGCGGGCCGGTTCGCGGCGAAAGAAGCGGCGATGAAGGCGCTCGGCACCGGCTGGCGCGGTCTCGCTTTCAAGGACGTCGAGATCGGACGCGACCCGCGCGGGAAACCGACCCTCTCTTTCCACGGACGCGCCCTCGACCGTTCGCGGCAACTGCACGTCGCGAGCACGGAGGTCTCGATCACGCACACGAGAAGGTTGGCGGCCGCGGTCGTCGCTCTCGTGACGCAGGAGTAGCGTTCGGGCAGGCGCCGACACCTGCTATCTTTCCGGGCTTCGAACATGGCGACTTCCGGCGATTACAAGGCGACGCTGAACCTCCCGAGGACGGACTTTCCGATGAGGGCGGACCTTCCTCGGAGGGAACCGGAGCGCCTCGCCGCGTGGAAGGAGATCGGGCTCGAAGCGGCGATGCGGGCGGCGTCGGCCGGCCGGCCCCGCTTCATCCTCCACGACGGCCCCCCCTACGCCAACGGCAACATCCACATCGGCACCGCGTTGAACAAGATCCTGAAGGACTTCGTCGTTCGGAGTCGATCCATGCTCGGTTTCGACGCTCCGTACGTGCCGGGATGGGACTGCCACGGCCTGCCGATCGAGCGGAAGGTGGACCAGGAGCTCGGAGCGAAGAGACGAGAGATGTCGGCGCTCGAAGTCCGTCGAGCCTGCCGCGACTACGCCGATCGATACATCTCGATTCAGCGGGAGGAATTTCAGCGCCTCGGCGTCGGCGGGCTCTGGGATCGCCCGTACACAACGATGAGCCGCAAGTACGAGGCGGAGATCGCACGGGCTTTCGGGGAGTTCTTTCAGAGAAACCTCGTTTACCAGGCTCTGAAGTCCGTGCGCTGGTGCTTCGCCGATCGGACGGCTCTCGCCGAGGCAGAGCTCGAGTACGAAGAGCGCACCGATCCGGCGATCGACGTGGCCATCCCTCTGGATCGAGAGGTCTGGGACCGCTTTCCGAAGGCGGACCGGCCGAGCGGGATCGAGGACGAGCCGGTCTTCGCCCTGATCTGGACGACGACTCCCTGGACGATCCCGTCGAACCTCGCGATCGCCGTTCACCCGGAAGAGCGCTATGAGCTCGTCCATGCGGGCAACGGGTTTTTCCTCGTTGCCGAGAAGCTTTCAGCGGAGGTCGCGAGACGGGTGGGCTGGAAGGACGCGACAGTTCTGGGGGTCGCACCCGGCGCCGACCTCGTTGGCCTCCGCTACCGGCACCCCCTCGGAAAAGAGATGCGGGGCGAGCTGACCGTCGAGGAGGAAGCGCGTTCCTTTCGCTTCGTCTCCGGCGACTACGTCACGATGGACGCCGGGACGGGGCTCGTCCACACCGCGCCGGGCGCGGGAGAGGACGACTTCCAGACCGGCATGCGCGAAGGGCTGCCCATCCTTTCCCCGGTGGACGCCGCCGGCCGGTTCACGACGGTACCCAAGTATCAAGGTAAAAAGGTACTGGATGCGAACGCGGAGATCGTGAAAGACCTCGAAGCGGCCGGGGCTCTCCTCCACGTGGAGCCCGCCTTCCGCCACGAGTATCCGCACTGCTGGCGCTGCAAGAACCCGGTCATCTTCCGAGCGACCGTGCAATGGTTCGTACGGCTCGACGAGCCCTCGGCCGACGTGCGCGCCGGCGCTCTCGAAGCGATCCGGCACGTGCAGTGGGTGCCGGCCTGGGGAGAGTCGCGGATCGCCGGAATGGTCGAGAACCGGCGTGAGTGGGTCATCTCCCGGCAGCGCCGCTGGGGTTCACCGATCACCCTCCTCTACGCGACCCGCGGAGACGAGCGGCTGGTCTATCCGTGGAAGGAGTCTGCCGACGAGCAGAAGAAGTTCTTCGACCACGTCGTCGCGATCTTCGAGCGGGAAGGGGGCGACGCCTGGTACGCACGCCCCGCGGCCGACTTTCTCCCGCCCACCGCCGATCTCAAGAATTTTCGCCGGGAAGACTTCGTCGCCGAGACCGACATCCTCGACGTCTGGTTCGACTCCGGCGTCTCGCATCTGGCCGTTCTCCGGTCCGGCGAGTGGCCGGAGTTGACTCGAGAGGGCAGTGGCCCGCCCGCCGATCTCTACGTCGAGGGGCACGACCAGTACCGCGGCTGGTTTCAGTCATCGCTCTTGACGTCGGTCGTGCTCTACGGCGCGGCGCCCTACCGTGGGGTTGTCACGCACGGGTTCGTCGTCGACGGATCCGGACGGAAGATGTCGAAGTCTCTCGGCAACGTGATCGAGCCACAGAAGATTCTCGACAAGTACGGCGCCGACATCCTGCGCCTCTGGGTCACGAGCCTCGATTACCGCGACGACGATCCGATCTCCGACGAGATCCTCGCGCGCTGCGCGGAGGCTTACCGCAAGATCCGCAACACCGGGCGTTACCTGATCTCCAACCTCTACGACTTCGATCCCGCCGCCGACGCCGTCGCGCCGCCCGAACTGCTTCCTCTCGACCGCTGGGCGCTCCACCAGACGCGGCGCCTGGCGGTTCGGCTGACGGACGCGTATCGCGACTACGAGTTCCACCTCGTGTACCATTCCCTGGTCAACTTCTGCGCGACGACGCTTTCCGCCTTCTATCTGGACGTCCTGAAGGACCGGCTCTATGCCTCTCCCGCGGCTTCCCCCGAGCGGCGCTCGGCCCAGACCGCGATGCATCGGATCGCGCGCTCGATCGCGACTCTTGCCGCTCCCGTGCTGCCGTTTACGTCCGAGGAGATCTGGGAGGCGCTCCCGGGCCCGAAGGAAGAATCGGTCCACCTCGCGCGTTTCGACGGGCTGGATGACCTTCCGGAGGAGCCAATCCCCGAAGAGGCCTGGGACCGCCTGATGAAGCTGC
>DASXSX010000144.1:0-7129 GCA_036505815.1 Thermoanaerobaculia bacterium | reverse complement strand
CGACCGACCGTCACCTCTGGGCCAGGAGCTATGAGCGGGATTTCAGGGACGTCCTCGCTCTCCAGGACGAAGTCGCCCGGGCGATCGCCGGTCAGATCCAGGCTCGGCTGACCTCCGACGAGCAGGCTCGCCTCTCCCGCGCCCGGCCGGTCAACCCCCAGGCGCACGACGCGTACCTCAAAGGGCGCTACGAGTGGTACCGGTGGAGGCCTGAGAACTACCGGAAAGCGCTCGACTACTTCCGACAGGCGATCGCAATCGACCCTTCTTATGCGCCGGCGTATGCCGGACTGGCGGAAGCCTATTCGAGGCTGGGAGACAGCGCCTGGCGTCCCGCCGACGCTTATCCGAAAGCGAAGAGCGCGGCGCTCAAGTCCGTCGAGCTCGATCCCGAGCTCGCGGAGGCCCGAACCGCTCTCGGGATGTCCATCCTCTTCAATGACTGGGACTGGGCCGCCGCCGAGCGAGAGCTTCGCCGCGGTATAGATCTCGACCCCCGCTCACCGATTGCGCACATGGCCTATTCGGCTTTCCTGGGACTCATGGAGCGGCAGGAGGAGGCCCTCGTCCAGATGAACCGCGGCCGCGAGCTCGACCCGCTCTCCGTAACGACCCGCGGAGTGAAGGCCTTTCGCCTGTTCAGCGCGCGCCGCTACGACGAGGCGATCGAGGAATCGAAGAGCGCGCTCGAGCTCGATCCCACCGCCATCCAGGCGCGAGCGACCCTGGGTCGCGCCTATTTACAGAAAGGTATGGTCGGTCCGGCGATCGCGGAGCTCGAAAGGACAGTCGATCTGTCTCGGAGAGATATGGGGCCCGTCGCGTGGCTGGGCTACGCCTACGGAGTCGCGGGCCAGAAGGAAAAGGCGCAGGCGGTGCTCCGGGAACTCCAGCAGCGCTTCCAAGAAGGCTACGTCTCTCCGCCTCTCGTGGCGCTGGTCTTTCTGGGCCTTGGAGACCGAGACAGGGCTTTCGAGTGGCTGGAGAAGGGATACGCGCTACGCGACAGCCTCATCGTTCGCCTGAACGCGACGCGCGAGTTCGACGCTCTGCGGTCCGATCCCCGGTTTGCCGACCTGAAGCGGCGCGTGGGGCTGCCGTCAGAGAAAAGAGGCAGCTGACGTGACGCTCTCGCCCGGCACCCGCCTCGGCCCGTACGAGATCGTGGCGCCTCTGGGCGCGGGCGGGATGGGCGAAGTCTACCGCGCGAAGGATTCCCGCCTGGGGCGCGAGGTCGCCGTCAAGGTGCTGCCGGCTTCGTTCTCCAACGACCCCGATCGCCTGCGCCGCTTCGAGCAGGAGGCGCGAGCCGCGGGCATCCTGAACCACCCCAACATCACCGCGGTCCACGACATCGGCACGGTCGATGGCGCTCCCTACGTGGTCACCGAGCTCCTGGAAGGCGAGACGCTGCGAAGCCGGCTCGCGGGAGGACCGCTCACTCCACGGCGCGCGATCGAGTTCGCCATCCAGATCGCACACGGTCTCGCGGCGGCGCACGAGAAGGGAATCGTCCATCGGGATCTGAAGCCCGAGAACCTCTTCGTCACCAAAGACGGCCGCGTCAAGATCCTCGACTTCGGCCTGGCGAAGCTGACGCAGCCCGAGAAGGCAGGGCCGCAGACGAGCCTCCCCACCGAGACCGCCGGGACCGAGCCCGGGGTCGTGATGGGGACCCTGGGCTATATGTCACCCGAGCAGGTGCGCGGCCGGCCCGCCGACGCGCGCAGCGACATCTTCTCCTTCGGCGCGATCCTGTACGAGATGCTCTCGGGCAAGAGAGCTTTCCACGGCGACTCGGCCGCCGACACCATGTCGGCGATACTGAGAGAGGATCCGCCGGATCTCTCTTCCACGAACCGCCTGATCGCGCCCGCCCTCGACCGCATCGTGCGCCACTGCCTCGAAAAGAACCCCGAGGCCCGCTTCCACTCCGCCCACGATCTCGCGTTCGACCTCGACGCGCTCTCGGGATCGCAGGTCGCGGACACGCAGGCCGCAGTGTCCCCGCCGAGACGGCCGAAAATCACGAACGCCCTCGTCGCGGTTGCGGTGATCGGGTTGCTCCTTGTCGTCGCTCTGGCGGTCCTCGCTGGTCTTCGTTCGCGGCGCGAGCCTGCGGCGCACGCGATGCGATTCGCGATCCCGATCCCGCCGGGAACGGCCTACTCGCGCTCGCCGCTTTCCAGAGCGGTTTCGATCTCGCCGGACGGGACGCGGTTGGCGATCGAGGCGATCTCCAAAGGGCGCAGTCGCCTTTACCTGCGGCCGCTCGATTCGGACGAGGCTGTGGAGCTGGAGGGCTCGCTCGACGCCACGTTCCCGTTCTGGTCGCCCGACAGCCGTTTCATCGCCTTCTTCGCGGAAGGGAAGTTGAAGAAGATCCCGGCCACCGGCGGTCATCCGGAGGAGCTCTGCGAGGCTCCGTTCGCCATCGTGGGAACGTGGAACCGTGAAGGCACGATTCTTTTTTCACGGCTCGCTCCGCCCGGGATCTATCGCGTCTCGGACAACGGGGGAAAAGCGATTCGCGTGACGTCGCCGGACCCTTCGCAGCTCGAGGTGAATCTCTTGTGGCCGCATTTCCTGCCCGACGGCCGGCGATTCCTGTACGTCGTCAATCCGCCCCAGACGACGCAAGATCGGGAGTTGCGCCTCTCCTCCCTCGACTCGAAGGAGAGCCGAACCGTGGCGCGCCTGGACTCCCGCGCCGAGTACGTCTCGCCCGGCTACCTGATCTTCGCCCGGGAGGGGGCGCTCTACGCGCAACCGTTTGACGAGCGGAACGCGCAGCTTCACGGAGAGCCCCATCTCCTCGCCGACGACGTCCACTACCACATCGGTCCGAGCAGTGCGGCTTTTTCCGTCTCGCAAGCGGGAGTTCTCGTTTACGAGACCGCGACGCCCCCCTCCCGGCTGGTCTGGCTCGACCGCGAAGGGAGGGAGATCGGACAGCTCGGCCAGCCCTCAGTCATGCAGGGATTACGAATCTCACCTGAGGGAGGGAGAGTGGCCGTGGACATCGCGGACCGCCGGACCGGAACCTCTGATATCTGGCTCTTCGAGGTCTCCCGCGGAGTTTCGACACGGCTTCACTTCGATCCCGTGGATGAGATTTTGCCGGTGTGGTCGCCCGACGGATCGAAGCTCATCTACCGTTCCGATCGCCAGGGTGCTCCGGACATCTATGAGATGGCGATCGGGGTCCCGGGAAGTGAGAAGCCTCTGCTCAGGGAGCCCGGCCGTCAGCAGGCGGAGGACGTCTCGCGCGACGGCCGCTTCCTCGTCTACCACGAGATGCAAACGACAGTATGGGCCATCTGGCTCCTGCCGCTCCAGGGGGACCGCAAACCATTGCCTTGGCTTCGCACGCGGTTCAACTTGGCGAGCCCGCGTTTCTCGCCGGATGGACGGTGGATTGCTTACGAGTCGGATGAGTCGGGAGTTCCCGAAATCTACATGGCGCTGACAGAGGGAGGTGGAGAAAAGAGGCGTATCTCTCCGGCGGGCGGGAGGCGCCCGCGGTGGCGACGGGACGGAAAAGAGCTGTATTACATCGCGCCCGGTGGCCTGCTCATGGCCCTCCCGGTGACTTTGGGCCCGCCACTGGAAGTTGGCGTGCCGGTTTCACTCTTGCGTGGGGAGCCGGAAATCGAGAACTACGACGTGGCCCCCGATGGAACACGATTTCTGGTCAGCACGCCCGCAGAAAAAGTCCGCGAATCACCGATCCGCGTGATCGTCAACTGGACGGCGGCATTGAAAGGGCAGAGATGAGTCTCGCACCCGGGTCACGCCTCGGCCCGTACGAGATCGTGGCGCCGCTCGGCGCCGGCGGGATGGGCGAGGTCTATCGCGCGAAGGATTCCCGGCTCGGTCGCGAGGTCGCGGTCAAGGTGCTGCCGGCCTCGTTCTCCAACGACCCCGATCGCCTGCGCCGCTTCGAGCAGGAGGCACGCGCCGCGGGCATCCTGAACCACCCGAACATCACCGCGGTCCACGACATCGGCACCGTCGACGGCGCCCCCTACGTCGTCTCCGAGCTCCTGGAAGGAGAGACCCTGAGAAACCGGCTCGCGGGCGGGGCCCTCGCTCCGCGCCGCGCGATCGAGTTCGCTATCCAGATCGCGCACGGCCTGGCCGCCGCGCACGAAAAGGGGATCGTCCACCGGGATTTGAAGCCCGAGAACCTCTTCGTCACGAAAGACGGCCGCGTCAAGATCCTCGACTTCGGGCTGGCGAAGCTGACCCAGCCGGACAAGGCCGGCCCGCAGACGAACCTGCCCACGGAGACCGCCGGAACCGAGCCGGGCGTCGTCCTGGGAACGCTCGGCTACATGTCCCCCGAGCAGGTCCGCGGAAGACCTGCCGACGCGCGCAGCGACATCTTCGCGTTCGGCGCCATCCTCTACGAGATGCTCTCGGGAAAGAGAGCCTTCCACCGCGACACCGCCGCCGACACCATGTCGGCGATCCTGCGCGAAGAGCCCGAAGACCTCTCCACGACCAACCGACAGGTTCCGCCCGTCCTCGACCGGATCATCCGGCACTGCCTCGAGAAGGACCCCGAAGCCCGCTTCCACTCCGCCCACGACCTCGCCTTCCAGCTGCAGTTTCCGGCGGCCGGCGAAGTCTCCGGGATCGCCGCGGTGCCCTCGCCGAAACGCCGAATGCCGATGGCACTTCTCGCGATCGGCGCGATCGTCCTCGTCCTCGCGGCGGCGCTCGCCGCGCTCGTCCTCCGCCGACCGGCGAACGCGCCCGCCGCGCGCCCGGTGCGTTTTTCGGTACCGATCCCGCCGGGAACGACATACGCCCCCGCCGAGATCTCCCGGGGCGTGTCGATCTCGCCGGACGGGACGCGCCTGGTCATCCAGGCATTCTCGAAAGGACAGCGTCACCTCTTCGTGCGGCCGCTCGACT
Source organism: Thermoanaerobaculia bacterium (assembly GCA_036505815.1). Lineage (GTDB taxonomy): Bacteria > Acidobacteriota > Thermoanaerobaculia > UBA5066 > Gp7-AA6 > Gp7-AA6. Next base: position 2,206 of record DASXSX010000144.1, on the reverse strand, counting down.
CGGAGAATTTCACCGAGCTCGAGGGCACCGCCGGCGCGAGCACTCACTTCTGGTCGCCCGACAGCCGCTTCATTGCGTTCTTCGCTGATGGAAAACTCAAGAAAGTCCCGGCGGCCGGAGGACCCGCGGTAGATCTCTGCCCCGCCATTTACGACTGGGTGGGAACGTGGGGCCGGGACGGGACGATTCTCTTAGCGGAGATTCCGCCGGGGGTGCCGGGGCTTTACCGGGTCTCCGACAAAGGCGGAGGGGCGGTTCGCATCATGGGTCTGGACCCCACGCGTCCCGAAGCTTTTTTGTGGCCGCAGTTCCTCCCGGACGGCCGGCGTTTTCTCTATCAAGCGGCTAGGTTTCAGACGACCGCCGAAGGCGGAAGAAGACGCGAGGTGCGCGTCTCGTCGCTCGACTCCCGGGAGAGCCGCGCCATCGCGGCCTTCGATTCCCGGTTCGAATACGCGGAGCCGGGCTACCTGATCTATGTCCGCGACAACGCCCTTTTCGCGCAGCCTTTCGACGCGAAGAAAGCCGTTCTCTCCGGGGAGCCGACTCTCGTGGCCGAGAACGTCCACCACTTCTTCGGGCCGGGGCACGCATCCTTTTCCGTGTCCCAGGCGGGCGCGATCGCGTACCAGGCCGCGGAGACCCCCGTCCGCCTCGTCTGGCTCGACCGAGGGGGAAAAGAGCTCGGCGTCCTGGGTCAACCCGCGGTCGTGGACTTTCTGCGGATCTCGCCATCCGGGAACCGCATTGCCGTCGACGTCGAGGACAGCCGGTTCGGGACGTCTGATCTGTGGGTGTTCGACGTCGCGAGCGGGGCTTCCACGCGATTGACTTCCGGCGAGATCGACGAAAGTGCTCCCGTGTGGACATCCGACGGCGCGCGACTGATCTTCCGCTTGGACGACAAGGGGCCGCCCGACATCGCCGAGGTCGTCGTCGGATCGGCAGGTAGCGAACGGCCGCTCCTGATCCAGCCCGGCGTCCAGCAACCGGAAGACGTCTCGCGGGACGGCCGACTTCTCGCGTACCTGCAGGACGCGGCCACAATGGCGGACATCTGGCTGCTGCCGCTCGAAGGGAAACCGCGGCCGCGACCATGGCTTCAGTCGCCCTTCAACGAAAGAAGCCCCCGCTTCTCGCCTGACGGTCGCTGGATCGCCTACGACTCGGACGAGTCGGGGACCCGCGAGGTCTACGTCGCGTTGACAGAGGGCGCGGGCGAAAAGAAGCGGGTCTCCCCCTCGGGCGGAAGGCAACCGCGGTGGAGCCGGGACGGGAAGGAGCTCTTCTACGCCGCGCCGGACGACTCGATCATGGCCGTGCCCGTCACCCCGGGCGCGAGCTTGCAGGCGGGACCGGCCACTCCGCTCTTCCGCGTGGAAACCGGTGTTCGGACCTTCGACGTCTCCCCCGACGGAAGCCGATTCCTCGTGACTACTCCGCTCGAGAAGTCTCCGGAGTCCCCCATCCGGGTGATCCTGAACTGGAACTCTGTACTGAAGAAGGAGAAATGACCCTCGCCTCCGGCTCGCGTCTGGGCCCGTACGAGATCGTGGCGCCGCTCGGCGCCGGCGGGATGGGTGAGGTGTATCGCGCGCGAGACGCGCGACTCGGGCGGGACGTCGCGGTCAAAGTGCTGCCGGCGTCCTTCTCGAATGATACGGATCGCCTGAGACGTTTCGAGCAGGAGGCGCGCGCCGCCGGGGTTCTGAATCACCCGAACGTCACGGCGGTCTACGACATCGGGACCGTCGATGGCGCTCCATACGTCGTCACCGAGCTGCTGGAAGGCGAGACGCTGCGCAGTCGGCTCGCGGGAGGACCGCTCGCCCCGCGGCGCGCGATCGAGTACTCCATCCAGATCGCACACGGCCTGGCGGCCGCGCACGAGAAAGGGATCGTTCACCGGGACTTGAAGCCCGAGAACCTCTTCGTCACGCGCGACGGGCGAGTCAAGATCCTCGACTTCGGCCTGGCGAAGCTGACACAACCCGAAAGGGGCGGCCCGCAGACGAGCCTTCCCACCGAGACCGCCGGCACCGAGCCGGGGGTCGTGATGGGGACGCTCGGCTACATGTCTCCCGAGCAGGTGCGCGGCAAGCCCGCCGACGCGCGCAGCGACATCTTCGCCTTCGGCGCGATTCTCTACGAGATGCTCTCGGGGCAGAGAGCGTTCCATCGCGAAACCGCGGCGGACACGATGTCG
>DASXSX010000143.1:0-10951 GCA_036505815.1 Thermoanaerobaculia bacterium | reverse complement strand
CGTCCGGGACGTGCCGGACTTCCCGACGCCCGGCATCCTCTTTCGAGACATCACGCCGCTCCTCGCTTCGCCCGAGGCCTTCTCCTCTGCGGTGGTCGCGATGGCGGACCCGTTTCGCGAGGTCCGGGCCGAGAAGGTCGTCGGGATCGAGGCTCGTGGATTCATGTTCGGCGCGGCCATCGCGCGTGAGCTCGGCCTGGGCTTCGTGCCGGCGCGGAAGCCGGGGAGGCTCCCGGGCAAAACCGAGCGGATCTCCTACGGCCTCGAGTACGGCTCGAATGTGCTCGAAGTCCACGTGGATGCGTTCTCGCCAGGGGAGCCGGTATTGATCGTCGACGACGTTCTCGCGACGGGTGGCACAGCGGCCGCGGCAGCCGAGCTCGTCGAACGGCTCGGAGCCCGGGTGACCGGCCTCACTTTCTGCATCGAGCTCGCGGATCTCCAGGGCCGGTCGAAGCTCTCCGGTCGTCGGTCCCATGCGGTGCTGGTACTATGAGGTGGAGCTCCCATCGCGGCGTGGACATCAGAAACTGACCGTGGCCGAAGAACGAATCCTCATCGTCGACGACGACGAGGACATTCTGTTGATCGTTCAGACAATCCTGGCCAACGCCGGGTACTCTGTTCTGGTCGCGCGTAACGGGCGGGAGGGGGTCGATCTCGCGCTCGAAACGAAGCCGGATCTGATCCTGCTCGACGTAATGATGCCGGAGCTTTCGGGGTGGGAAGTCTGCACGACCCTCAAGAACGCTCCGGAAACGCGCCAGACCCCGATCGCGATGATGACGGTCAAGAGCGAGATCCGCGACCTCATCACCGGAATGCAGGTCGGCGCCGATGACTACATCACCAAGCCCTTCACGCGCCGCAAGCTCCTCGAGACGGTTCGCCGGCTTCTCGACCTGCGGGGGGAGAGCCCTCCGTCGTTCCTGGCCGCGGAGAACGAGCAGGTCCGGTACAAGAGCCTCCTCTTCGACCCGGTCACGGAACTTCCGACCGTCCCGGTCATCATCGACGCGCTTCGTGACCGACTCCTCGACAGCCGCGATCTGGCCGTGCTCTACGTCGACGTCGAGCAGTACAGCCACATCGAAGACACCTACGGCTGGGAAGTCTTCGACGGTCTGCTGCGGCACACGGCCAAGGCGTTGCGCAGGATGGTGGGAACGGTCTTCGCAACGGAGGACTTCGTCGCCGTGAACCGCACGGGCGGATCGGATTTCTACGTCCTCACCAGCCTCGAGGGTGGGGACGAGGCGGCCGCCCGGCTCCAACGCAAGGCGCGGCAGGTCGAGGAGTCTCTGCGCGGCACGCTCGACGAGGCATTCAGCACGCGCATCCACAAGCGGATCGGCGTCTTCGTCGGCCACGCCATCATCCGGGCGAACCCGCAGATGCGGGTCGAGCGTCTCGTCTACCGCGCGCTGCGCGAGGCGGTCGCGATCGCCACCACCAAGGAGCGCGAGCGCCAGGCTTTGCTGCACGACGCCTTCAAGGAGATCCTGCGGAAGCGCCGCATCCGAACGGTCTATCAGCCGATCTTCGACCTGAACACGATGGAGCTCTTCGGCCACGAGGCGCTGACCCGCGGGCCGCTCGACTCGCCTTTCGAGAGTCCCGACCTCCTCTTCCAGTTCGCCGGAGAGCACGAGGCGACCTGGGAGCTCGAGCAGCTCTGCCTCGAGTCGTCCGCGAACCACTACCTGTCGACTCCCGCAAGCTTTCTCTTCTTGAACGTCGAGGCCGACTCGATCGAATCGCTCTCCGTGCGGGGCCTGCACGCCTTTACGCCGCTCCTGAACCTGCGGCACCAGGTTGTCCTCGAGGTGACGGAGCGCTCGGCGATCCGCGACATACCGATTTTCCGCGAGGCGCTCTCGACGCTGCGCGAGCGCGGTTTCCGGATCGCGATCGACGATGCCGGATCGGGATACGCGTCGCTGCAGTCGATCGCGGAGCTGCGGCCCAACTTTTTGAAGGTCGCCAACACACTGATCACCGGCCTCCACCAGGACACCATCAAGCGCGACGTGGTCGAAATGCTCGTGACGCTCTCGCGGCGCATCGACGCCCTCTGTGTCGCGGAGGGGATCGAGACGCCACAGGACCTGGAAGAATGCCGCCGGCTCGGAATCCCGTACGGCCAGGGCTACTACATCGGCGTTCCCGAGGAGACACCCGCCCTCCACCCGGCTCGGGAGTTCGTCCCGTCTCCGCCCGCCTCGGACCGCTAGTACACTCGAGTCGGGCGGGGCCGTAGCTCAGTTTGGATAGAGCGAAGGTTTCCTAAACCTTAGGTCGGCAGTTCGAGTCTGCCCGGCCCCACCAACAAAACGGCATCCGGAGCCAGGGGGACCGGGGCTATCTCTTCGCGGGCTTCGCCTTCTTCACCACGGTCGCGGCTTTGCGGGCGTCGGCGACGGATTCGAAGCCGATGATCGCCGAGTACCGTCGACCGATCACCTGCGCCATCAGGAAAATCATGTTGATTCCCGCCTCGGCGACACCTCGCGCGATCGCAGCGCCGAGCCCGGGCCGATCGTCCCCGTCGACGAGCAACGTCGGAATGCTCGAGTCCGACAGGCCGACCGAACGCGCCGCGGCCGTGACTTTTCGGCCGGTCACGGGGTAGACCTCGATCGCCGCGCGGCTTTCGTCGCCCGGTAACCGATACCCCATGACTACCTTCAGATTTCCTCCGGCCTCCGCGATTGGTCCGAGCATCCCGGCGAGCGCCCCAGGCCGGTTCGGCACCTCGCTTCTCCACAGAGTGATTTGTTTGACACGGACCGCCATGCTCCTTCCTCCTCTCTTCTTCAGATGCTGTCGGGCAGACGCAGCGCGCGTTTCATCCTCCGGTCCAGGAACCGATCCGACGCGAACCCCTTCAGCGGGACGAGGATCTTCGCGAGCGGCGCCACCCGGTAGCGCGTCTTTGGACGTGTCGATTCGATTGCTCGCACGATGACCCGGGCCACCAGCTCGGGCTGCCGCTTGCCGCGCTGGAATTCCTTCTCGCTCGCGCGCTCCGCATTCGTATAGAAGCGCGAGTAGGGTCCGGGGGTCTGGAGAATGCGCGCGGTCACTTCGCGAGTTCGCTCCCCGAAGTGTGTCGCAATCGGACCCGGCTCGACGACCACGACCCGGATCTTCCACGGCGCCACCTCGACGCGCAATGCGTCGGAGATCGCTTCGAGGGCGTGCTTCGAAGCGCAGTACGGTCCGGCGAATGGGATCGTCACCTTGCCGGCCACCGAAGAAACGTTGACGATCGTTCCCCTCCGCGCCTCGCGCATCGAAGGGAGCACCGCATGGAGGAGCCGGATGGCTCCGAAGAAGTTGACTTCGAACTGCGCGCGCCATTCCTCCATCGTCACGTCTTCTACGGCGCCGTACTGTCCGTAGCCGGCGTTGTTGACGAGCGCATCGATGCGTCCGGCGGCGCCGAGCGCGGCTCGGACCGCCGCGTCGACCGAAGCCTCATCGGTCACGTCGAGCTCGACGGTCTCGATTTTTCTGGCGGCGAGCTCCGCGAGGTCCGCCTGCCGCCGCGCCGAGGCAAAGACGCGATGCCCACGCTCCGCCGCGTGGAAAGCGGTGGCCCGCCCGATGCCGCTCGAGCAGCCGGTCAAGAGGATCACCTGTTGCCGCATCTGGATGGGATGTTACCCTTCGGTGGCGCGTCGATGTCCTACGCGGAGAAGAACCTCGCCCCCGGCGAGACGATCGTCCACCGGGCCCGGTACCACTGGATCTACTACCGGACCTCGCTCGCGTTCCTTCTCGTGGCCGCCGTCTTCGGCCTCTGGTGGTGGATCGCGGGGAAGCGGCTCGGGTCGGCGGGCAGTTCCGCAATCTTCGGATACGTGGCGCTTTTCTTTCTCGCGGCGGCGGTCGTGACGTTTTTTCTGCGGCTCATTAGGGCGTCCGCGGACGAGTTCGTCGTGACCAACCGTCGAGTCATGAGAAAAGTCGGCCTCCTCGCCCGCGAAGCGGAGCAGGCGCCGATCGAGAAGATCCAGGACATCACGCTCGACCAGGGGGTGATCGCGCGCCTGCTCGGATACGGCACCGTCGTGCTCGAGACGGCTTCGGAGAGGGGGCGGATCGTCTTCCCCGACATCTCCCGGCCCGAAGCGTTTCGCAACGCGATCTGGGGACAGGCTGCCGGCCCCGCGGCCGCGGCGGCCGCAGTCCCCCCCTCTCCTCTGCCTCCCGCGACTCCCTCGACGGCGGAGCGGTTGAAGCAGCTGGAAGACCTGCGCACCCGCGGCCTGTTGTCGACCGAGGAGTACGCCCGGAAGCGCGAAGAAATCCTGAATTCTCTATGAAATCGGGCAAACCGCCGGGCGGAATCGTCCGTAAACTCCCAGAACGCCCGATCGTCTATCGGGTGTGCCGGCTCCGGCCATGATTCCGCGCGAGACCGAACCTGGCGTCGACGAATCGCGCCTGATCGAGGAGATCCGCGCCGGCAACACCGGGGGCTTCGAGTACTTCGTCCGCCAATACCAGCGCCGGATCACACGGGTCGCTTATCGTCTGCTGCGCGACACGGGGGAAGCCGACTGTGCGGCTCAGGAGAGCTTTCTGCGCGCGTGGCAGAACTTAACCGAGTTCCGGGAAGGCTCGACCTTCGAGACCTGGCTCACTCGGATCTGCATCAACCGGTGCAAGGACCGGTTGAAGCGGCGCCGTCTCGTCCTCTACTTCCACCAGACTGCCGCGGGCGGAGGGGACGACCGGGGTCCGCGCGACACCGCGCCGCACTCCGACCCGTCTCCGGAGGCGAGAGCGCACTCGCGCGAGATCCGGGAGCGGTTGCGCGAGGCGATCGAGATGCTGTCGCCGCGCCAGAAGACCGTCTTCACGCTGAAACACCTGGAGGAGCTTTCGATCCCGGAAATCGCGGAGCTCACGGGCCTCGACGCGGGTACCGTCAAGTCCCATCTCTTCCGCGCGGCGCACAAGATCCGGGAGAGCCTGCGCGATCTGCGAAAGAAGGCTTGAAATGCAGGAACATTCGACAACCGCGGCCGTGCACCTGACCGACGAGGAGCTGTTTGTCCTGGCCGTTCCGCCGGCCGGCGTGCCCGAAGCACTGCCCGGCCACCTCTCGGAGTGCCTGCGCTGCAGCCGCGCGCTCGCCGACTGGAAGGGCGCGGTGCGCGATCTCGGCGACGAGGACGAGGAGGAGCTGGCGAACCGCTCCGCGCAAGAGTGGCAGGCCGTAGAGGATGCGACCCTCGCGGCGATTCACCGCGCGGGCTCGCCGGGGCGCGGGCGGGTGCGGAAGCTCTCGTGGGCGCTTTCGGCGGCGGCGGTGCTCCTTCTCTGCGCGCTTCTCGTGACCGGGCGTAACGACTCGGCCCGGATCGCTCGAGCCTTCGACGACACGAGCGGTTTCTCGACGCAGGACCGCGCCGACGATGCCCTGCTGCGCGACGTCGATCGGCTCGCGAGCGGCGAGGAAAATTCGGCCGGATGGGGAGCGCTCGCTCCCGATCCGTCGGCCGTGGATTCACCGACGCCGGGGGGCCGGTCGTGAAGTTTCTCGCCGGCGCGCTCCTGTTCGCATCGCTCGCTCCCGCGTCGCTTGGCGCTCCTCCGGAGCTTCCGGAAGGGAAGTGGTGGAAGCGGCCGCGCCTGGCCGCGGAGATCAACCTGACGTCCGATCAGGCGCGCGAGATCGAGAGCATCTTTTCGCGCGCGCGCCCGGAGCTGATCGACCGCAAGGCGGTGCTCGAGAAGAAGCAGGGCGAGCTCCAGGACGCTCTGGAAGGGAACGCGGACCGCCGGACGGTCTCCGCGAGGGTGGAGGCGGTCGAAAACGCGCGGGCCGAGCTCCAGAAGGCGCGAATCCTGATGGTGCTCGACATGAAACAGGTGCTGAAACCCGACCAGTGGGAACGGCTGGTCCGGATGCGGGAACAGATCCGCGAGCGGCGGATGGACCGGCTGGAACGGTTCCGCGAAAGGCGGATAGGCCCCCGGCCGTAAGGCCCTAGAAATCCACCCGGGCGCCGAGACCACCGCGGATCGGCACGAGCGCGACGGTCGGGGCAGGCTTCTCTCCCTGCGCCCGGCGGTGCCGGGCGACGAGGAACCGGCCCACTGCCGTGCCCAGGATCGCTCCGGCCGCGACATCGCTCGCGAAGTGAACCCGGTCGTTGACGCGATCGAACGCGACGAGAGCCGCTGCCGTGTACGCGACCGTCGGAAGCACCCATCCCTTCGACCGCATCGCGATCACGGAAGCGACCGAGAACGCCTCCGTCGCGTGACCCGACGGGAAGGAGTCGTTCGAAGAGCCCGGCCGGAAAACCGTTTTTCCGCCGGTGCGTTGCGGGCGCTCGCGGCCGATGGCTCGCTTCAGGATGTACTTGTCGAGGAGATGCGACAAAAAGCCGGCTTCGAGCGCTTCCCGTCCTGTCTCGCGCAGATCCCAGCTCCGGAAGACGTAGCCCGCGATCAGAAATGCCACTCCCGTGTTCACGCCGTATCCGCCGCCGAAGCCGGTCGTCGCGTCGGAGACGCGGTTCGTGGACGTCGAGCGCCACTTCTGGAATTCGTGGTCGAGGTGCCGGTCCTCGAGCATCAGCCCGCCGATCACGATCGCGGCTCCGCCGACTCTCTCCCAGTCCGCCACGTCCCAGTGAAACGGCGCGGTGACGAGAGCGAAGGAATCCGCGACGTACCGTTTCGCCTCGACCTTCACGTCCTTCCAGAAGTCGGCCGGCTTGAGCGACGGGCGCTTCGGGGGTGGCTCCTTCGGCGGCTCCGGTTTCTGCGGCTCCTCGGTCGTCTGCGCGTCCGGCTGCGGATCGGTAATTGCGTTTACTGCAGTCGCGTCGGAGAGGACGAGAGAATCGGACAAGGACGCAATCCACCCGTCGAACGTCGCGTCGTCGCGGTCATCCCCGGCGGTTGGCGAGATGCAGACTGCAGTCGTTTCCGCGGGCGGCGTAATTTCGTCGGCGAGAAGCGGAGAAGCCACGAGGCTGGCGATCAGCAGGGCCGCTACGGCTTTCATGCGCCCCAGCCATGCAAGTCTCCCGCCTCCCGGATGGGCGCGGCGTTACGATCGGGCCGTGGACGAGGGCGCCCGCGACTCGATCGCCGACTACGTCAAACCTCTCGCGGTCGGGCTCGACGGCATGACCTACTACGGGGACGTCGAGCGCGTCGTCGCCGCTTCGGAGAAGATCGCCGCCGGCCGGGAAGACGTCGACCGGGACTTTCTGTATCTCCTCGCCGTCTTCTCCGGCCAGGAAAAGTGGGTGTCGAGGTTCGGGCACAAGAGCCGCACGGAGATCTTCCTGGGCTCGCTCGGCACCCCTCCACGCACGATCGCCGCGCTGTGGCGGTCGCTCGCGCGGGTGGAAAGCGAGCCGCGCACGCCGGAGGAAGAGGTCGTCCACGACGCCGTCCGCTTGGAGGAGCTGGGGGCGTACGGCATCGCGAGACAACTCCTCGAGGGATACCGGGAGCGCCTGGACTTTCTCGAGATCGCGGAATCCATCGAAGCGTCGGGGCAAGCGCCGCTCACGACCGAGACGGGACGCGCACTCGCGGAGCCCCGGATCGCAGCGATGCGGGAGTTTGCGCGGCGGCTTCGCGAAGAGTACGAAGAGTTCTCGCCTCAGACGATCGAGCGCCCGCCGTCCACCCGGAGGACCTGACCGGTCACGAAAGCCGGCCCGGCGCAGAGGAACAGGACCGCCGCGCCGACGTCCTCCGCCGAGCCGATCCTCTTTGCCGGAACCCGGCGGGCGAGCCGGTGGATCTCATCGGCAGAGGTCCCTTCGGGCGGGAGCACCGTGCCCGGCGCGACGCCGTTGACCGAGACCTCGGGGGCGAGCTCGACCGCGAGCGCCCGGACGAGACCCTCCACCGCGGCCTTCGACACGGAATGGGCGAGGTAGTTCCGAGCGGGGCTTTCCGCGAGAAAGTCGGAGAGCAGCACGATCCGTCCGCGGCGCTCGCGCAGGACGGGCGCGGCCTCGCGGGCCAGCAGGAAGCCGGCGCGCGCGTTCACGTCCATCGCCGAGTCCCAGAGGTCCTCGTCGGTCTCTTCGATCGACGCGCGGTGGAAGTTCGCGGCCGAGTGCACGAGGAAGTCGAGACCTCCGAACACGGCGAGCGATTCCCGGACGATCCGGCGGCAGTCTTCGGGCCGGGCGACGTCGCCGTTGACGAGCTCCGCCCGACCACCCGCCGCCGTGATCTTCTCCGCCGCGCTCTCGGCCTCGGATCGTGAGCTCCGGTAATGGATCGCCACGCCGGCGCCTGCCCCGGCGAGCGCGAGCGAGATCGCCCGCCCGACCCGGATGCCTCCGCCCGTCACGAGGGCCGTTTTTCCGGCGAGAGGGAGTGCCATTGCCCGTGCGGATCGTAACCTCGGGCTGGCTTGCGTCGTCCTCGCGAAAAGAGAATAGTGTGACCTTCCGGAGGACATCGATGATCCCGCGCGCCCTCGGGCGGATCGCCGCTCTCCTGCCTGTTCTCCTGTTCGCCCCCGCCGCCGGAGCGGCTACGGTGTCCGGACGTGTGCTCGATTCGGGCGGAAATCCGATTCGGGGGGCGAGAGTGGTGTGGGAGGCATACAGGACCGACGAGGAGGTGCTCGTCGACGAGACGAGGGGCGTCTCGCCCGCTCCACTTGGGGAGACCAAGACCGACGACGCCGGACGCTTCCAGGTGAAGCTCGACAAGCCGGGCGTCGAGGTCGCGATCCGGGTGCTCCCCGGAGCGCTCGCGGGTGCTTTGTTGTCCGGTCCGTACGACTCTTCCGAGGACGTGGAAATCGACGACCTCGAGCTTCCGGCGGCCGAGAACGTATCGGGCCGCGTGAGCGACGAGGCCGGCAAGCCCGTGTCGGGCGCGAAGATGCGCGTCGGGTCGGGTTCCCTCTTCGAGGAGGACGACGTCGTTCGGTATGCCGAGGCAACGACCGGGACGGACGGCGCTTTCTCGATCGCCAACGCCCCCGGGAAGTCGGGGAGTCTCTCTGTCCGAGCGCCGGGCTACGCGCCCTCGTCGCAATTCTCGATGCGGCGCTCGGGAGCCGAGAAGATCACCTTGAAAGCCGGCGGGACGGTCTCGGGCACCGTGCTCGATCCCGCGGGAAAACCGGCGGAGGGAGCAATCGTTCTCTCGGGCTCGCTCGCGGCGAAAACCGACGCCTCCGGAACCTACCGCCTCGTGGGCGTCCCGCCGGGCACCCGGACGGTCGAAGTGCTCGGGAAGGGTGACCTCGCCGCGCGAAACGACGCGGTCCGGGTGAAGACGGGGGCGACCGTGGAGGTTTCGCTCCGGGTCGCGCGATCGGCGTCGGTCGTCGGCAGCGTGATCGACGAGAAGACCCGCCGGCCGCTGCCCGGCGTCCGCGTCTCCGCGTCGTCGGGCGGTTTCTCTTTCCTTGGAAATGGAGCGCCGTCACGGAGGACGCGCACCGACGCGAAGGGGAAGTTCCGCATCGCGGGCCTCGCTGCACGGCGCTACTCGATCCGGGCCACCAAGATGGATTACCTGCCGGCCACCATGCCCGGCATCGTCGCGGCCGTTTCCGCACCCGGGACCGTCGCGATCGCCCTTCAAAAAGGGGCGGGAGTCTCCGGCCGCGTCACCGACGAGAAGGGCTCGCCCGTGGCCGGAGCGCGCGTGCGGTTCGTCTCGGACCAGGGAATGCGGGCGATCCTCCGCTCGGGTCCAGCGGCGTTCCTCGACCGGTCCGGCGTCACGACGGGACCCGAAGGCGCGTTCCGGCTGCGAGGTCTCGCCCCCGAACGGAACCGGACGCTCGAGGCCGCGAAGGCGGGCTACGTGACCGCGAAACGGCACGGCGTCACGCTGAAAGGCGGTGAAGTCGTCAAGGACTTCGCGCTGATTCTGAAGAGCGGGCTCGAGGCGAGGGGAAGGGTCGTCGATCCAGCCGGGCAGCCGATCGCGGGGGCCTCGGTGCGGGTATCACGCCCGGAGGGAGAAACGAGCCGATTCATGTTTCGGATCGGCGGGTTGGAGGACAGGCAGAAGCCCGACGCCTGGAGCGGCCCGGACGGATCGTTCCGAGTGGCCGGACTGGAAGTGGGCGAATACGTGCTCGTCGTCCAGCGCGAGGGCTACGCCTTGAAGCAGATTCCGTCGGTGATGGTCCAGGCGGGAGGTTCGAACGACTGGCCGTCGGTCGTCCTGTCGCCCGGCGTTGCCATCGCCGGGTTCGTTCGCAACGGCAAGGGTGAGCCGGTCGTCGGCGCGCAGGTTTCGTCCTTCGCCGTGGACGCCGGCCCCCGGGGCTCGACGGCAACCGATGCCGAGGGCCGGTTCCGCCTCGACGGTTTCGGTGCCGACCGCGCCGTGATGCTCTCCGTGCGCGCCGAGGGATACGCGCCCCTTCAACGGAGCGCCACGCCGCCGTCCGACGATCTTTCTCTGGTGCTGAAGACGACCGGCAAGATCCGCGGACGCGTGGAGGACGCCGCCTCCCACCGCCCGGTGACCGACTTCAGCGCTTCCTACACGTCTCCGCGCGGGGGCGGATTCGGGGGGATGCAGATCCGGATGAGCGGCGAGAGCGAAAAGGCCTTCCAGTCGGCGGACGGGACGTTCGAGCTGACCGACGTTCCGGCCGGAAAGTGGAAAGTCGTCGCGTCGGCGCCGGGATACCGGCCGGCCGAAGTCGCCGGGATCGAGATCGGCGAGGGGGAGACGAAGGAGGGAGTCGTCCTTTCTCTGAAGAGGGGCGCGTCGGTGTCCGGCCGCGTCCTCGACCCGCGGCGGGGGACCGGAGTCCCGAACGCGTCGGTCTCGTGGTCCGAAGGGTCGGGTGCGTCGCAGTTTCCGGTGGCCGCGGCAATCGCGCGGCTCGCCGGCGACGGAACCGCCGTTTCGACCGATGCCGACGGCCGCTACCGCCTCGACGGTATCTCCCCCGGAAAAGTCATCATCTCCG
>DASXSX010000142.1:0-3629 GCA_036505815.1 Thermoanaerobaculia bacterium | reverse complement strand
CGGATCGGCGCTCGAAAGACCCTCGGCTCCGAGCTTCAACAGCCAGAGCGAGGAGCCGCCGTTGCCACGGCAATAGTAGAGATACCGGCCGTCCGGCGAGATTGTCGGCTCTTCCACGAAGAGTCCCGCTTCCGGAAACCGCGTGACCTGCTCGAGGGGACCCCCTTCGGCCGGTACGCGATAGACGTTGCGGTGGCTCGGCTGGATGTAGATCCACCGCCCGTCGGGCGAGTAGAACGGGTGGCGCATGCGCTCGTACCCGGTCGTCAACTGCTGCATCGAGCCTCCCGAGGCGGGCATCCGGAAGAGCTGTATGACGCTGTCTTGGAGAGCCGTCAACGCGATCCAGCGGCCATCGGGCGACCAGACGTTGTCGAACTTGCTTCCGGGGGAGTCGGTGAGCGGGACCGACTGACGCGAGGAGAGGTCGAAGAGGAAGACCTGCTGCACTCCCTGGACCAATCTTGGGTAGAGGACTTTCTTGCCGTCCGGCGAGGGGCTGAGCGTCGTATTGAAGCCCTCTCTCGTCACCCGGCTCAAAATCTCCTCCGAGCCGCTCCCATCCACGGACACGATCCAGTTCGCGCCGACGTTGCCCGCGTTACCGGCGTTGGCCGGAAGCAGGCGGCTCAAGAGAAGTCGCCGGCCGTCGGGCATCCAGACCGGGCCGATTTGGGCGAGGTCTTCGCCAGGCAGCTGCAGGCGCTCGCGGCGGCCGCTCTCCAAGTCGAGGATCCATACTTCCGGGTGGCCGAGGACGTCGCTGACATAAGCCACGCGACGGCCGTCGGGGGACACGCTCGGATAGGCGTCGGTCACCCGGCCCGTCGAGAGCGCCTCCTCGGGACCGGTCGCAGCCCCGCCTCCGGTTGCGAGCGGCAGGCGAGTGAGATTTCGGGAGCCCGCCTCTTCCGCCACCGCGACCTGCAGCCCGTCGCGAGAGACGGCGAGATCCCACAGGGACGCGGTCATGAGTGTGATCGTTCTCGGGATGCCGCGCACGACGCCCCGATCCGGGTCGATTTCGACAAACTGAACTCGGCTTCCGCCCTGCGGGTCGAGGGCCACGTAATAGAGGCGGCGGGATGTGCCGTCCCACCCGTGGCTGAAGCCCGTCAGCAGCGCGCGCGGGCGTCCACCCGATGCCGGCATCAGAAAAATCCCTTCGAGCTGCGTCTCGAAGCTCACCCACCGCCCGTCCGGCGAGCAGGCGATCCGAACGATCTCGAAGGAAGACGCATCGCTGCCGAGAATCGCCCGCGGCGAGCCACCACTGGGTGAGACCTCGAAGATCGCCCGCCGGTTCTCCGGCCCGGTGATGTACAGAATCCCCTTGCCGTCGGGACGCCAGGTCGGAGAGTTCGCGTCGGATGCCAGACGCCTCGCGGCGCCCCCGAGCGCTGGCACGACCCAGAGATCCCCGCCGTAGGTGCGTGCGCTGCGGACCAGGGTGCCGCCGATCTTGATCAGCCCCGTGCGGGAGGCGCGCGTCGAGACGAAGGCGATCGTATTGCCGTCCGGCGAGAACGCGGGCTGGATGTCCTGCGCCGGGTCGTTGGTGACGTTGACATCCTGGCCCCCCTCGCCGCGGCGCACGGAGATCTCGAAGTTGCCGCTCCGGTCCGAGGCGTAGGCGAGCAGGCTCCCGTCCGGCGACCACGACGGCCACTCGGAACGACCAGTGTGGGTGAGGCGCGCGAGACGGGTCACCTGTCGTGGCGACCCCGCCGGCGCGCGCTGCCGGCCGCCGACGAGGAACCCGGCCCAGAGTGCGGCGAGGAGAGCGAGAGCACCGAGGGCCGGCGTCAGCCACCGTCCTTTTGCAGGGATTACCGGAGCTGCCTGCGAGGTCGCGCTGGAAGCGCCCATCGCCGTCTCGAGCGCGAACGCGAGGTCGTGCGCGGTGTCGAAGCGTTCCTCCGGCCGTTTCTCCAGACAGTGGCGCAGGATGCGTTCGATCGACTGCGGGAACCGCCCCCCGGTTTCCGTCAGCTCGCGCGGGTCCTTCTGCGCGATCGCCGCCATGGTCTCCGCCGCCGACTCGCCGCGGAACGCACGGTCACCCGAGAGCATCTCGTACAGGATCGCGCCGAGCGAAAAGATGTCGGAGCGGTGGTCCGCCGGCCTGCCCCGGACCTGTTCCGGCGACATGTAGCCGACGGTCCCCATGACCGTGCCCGGCTCTGTTTCCGCCACCGTCGGCGATCTCGTCTCATCCGGCTGCACGGACGAAACCTTCGCGAGACCGAAGTCCAGGATCTTCACGCGGCCTGCCGTTGTGACGAAGACGTTCTCGGGCTTCAAGTCGCGGTGGACGATCCCCTTCTCGTGCGCGGCCGCGAGGCCGTGCGCGATCTGCAATCCGTACTCGAGCGCTTTCCTTTGTGGAATAGCGCCCTCTTCGAGCCGTTCCCGGAGCGTCTCTCCCCGGAGGAGCTCCATCGCGGCATACGCGATGCCGTCGTCACTGCCGAGGTCGTAGATCCCCAGGATGTTGGGATGCGAGAGCGCGGCGACGGCCTTCGCTTCTCTCTCGAATCGCGCGAGCGCCGCCGTATCGGCAGCGAGCTTTTCCGGGAGCACCTTGATCGCGACCTCCCGGTCGAGCTTTGTGTCCCGCGCCCGGTAGACCTCCCCCATGCCCCCTGCGCCGAGGGGCGACAGGATCTCGTAGGGGCCGAGGCGCGAGCCGGCCGCGAGCGTCACTTCAGACCTTCCCCGAGGAAGAGCTGCCCGGTGACCCGCCGCACGCGGTAGATGTAGTGCTCCCCATCGCGCGCCAGCATGATGTTCCCGTAGAGCACTCCTGCCGGGTCCGACGGCGAGATCTCCTTGTGGAGTCTCCGCTCGCCCGTCGTGACGTCGACCCGATAGATCTGGGCCGGCCACGTCCGGTTCCGATTCCAGACGAGGATTGCTTTCCCGGAGGCCTCCCACTGTTGCGGCGTGTCTTCGGGTTGCACGCCCTTCAACGGCGAGCAGGCGCCTCCGGAAGCCGGGCAGAGAAGGAATTGGCCGGCGTCCTCGGACACGGCGACGGTTTGGCCGTCCGGCGAGAGAACCCCTTTGGTCATCCCCTCGGGAGAAACGGCCCTGGGAGGACCCGCAGTCGCCAGATCAATGAGCCAGAGACGGGGAAGACGTCCGGGCTCCTTTCCCGGAAAGAGAAGCCGCCGTCCGTCCGCGGAGAAATGCGACCGCCGCTGCGCGCTGAATGCGTATTCCACCCTTCCGAGCGGCAAGACGCGCGGCTGACCCGCTCCGGTCGGAAGGAGAGTGAGCTCCGTCGCTTTTCCCGGCAGGTTCGAGGCCGTGACAACCCATTTTCCATCAGGCGACAGACCGTACGCACCGCCGGAGCCGATGCGCACCGAAGCCGATTCCCGCGCCCGGCGATAGTAGACGAACGGATCGATCCCGACGCCTGCCGCGCTCTGCTCGACGCCGACGAAGACACTCCCGTCTGCCGAGATGCCGCCCGCGGCCTCGTCGCTCCACGTCGAAAGGTCGCGGTCCCGCGTGTCGCCCGCGAGAAGTCCGCCGATCTCGCTCCGGCTCACGATGGCGTTCAAGAGAATCGCTCCGTTCGCCGAAACGTCTTCGAGAACGAGATCGATCGGCGGCGCGTA
>DASXSX010000141.1:0-4827 GCA_036505815.1 Thermoanaerobaculia bacterium | reverse complement strand
CGATTCAGGTTGCGGTGGTCGAGCGGCACGTCCACTTCTTCTTTGAGGACCCGATCGAGATCCGTTAGGTTGACGACCATCTCGGACTCCGGATCGATCGGGCCAACGACCGAGACCTCCAATGCGAAGTTGTGGCCGTAACCGTGCGGGCTCTCGTTGCCGTAGACGGAGCGATTCTTCTCCTCGCTCCACTCCTTCCTCCAGAGCTTTCGCCCGGAGTTGAAGTGGATCGTGCGCGAGAGCCGCACCACGGCTCGAACCTAGCACACGGTTCCGGCTCCGCTAGAATTCCCGCCGCCGCAGCGGGAGCACGCCATGAATCTGTATTCGAGCGCCTCGGAGCTGGATGAAGACCTCGACCGTTCCGGAACCGTGAGCCGGAACGGCTCGCTCTCCGTCACGAACGCGCCGCGGTTCCGGGAAGAAGTCCTGGACGGCCTGGTCTGGACGGCCGTCTTCGGAAGCCGGGACGCGAAGGAAGAGGCCCGCGTTACGATCCGCGAGGCGGCCGCTTCGCTCGGTATCCTTCCAGCGTCCATCCTCCCGCTCTACGAAGCGCGGGGCCGGGACGAGGTCTCCGGTTTCACGGTCCCCGCGATCAACGTCCGGATGCTCGCGTACGACACCGCTCGCGCCGCGTGCCGCGCAGCCCGAGGCCTCGGCGTCGGAGCGCTCGTCTTCGAGATTGCGCGCAGCGAGATCGGATACACCGAGCAGCGGCCGGGCGAGTACGCCACGGTCATCCTCGGCGCCGCGATTCGCGAGGAGTGGGAGGGCCCGATCTTCCTCCAGGGCGACCACTTTCAGACGAACCCGAAGAGGATGCAGAGTGAGCCGGACAAGGAAGCCGCGGCCATCGAAGCGTTGATCGACGAAGCAATCGCAGCGAGCTTCTTCCAGATCGACATCGATACCTCGACTCTCGTAGACCTCTCGAAGCCGACGCTCGAGGAGCAGCAGGCCGTCAACTCGGCGCTCACTGCCCGTTTCACCAAGTTCATCCGCGCCCGCGAGCCGCGTGGAATGCCGATCTCCGTCGGAGGCGAGATCGGTGAAGTCGGCAAGGCCAACTCGACGCCGGAAGAGTTCCGCGCCTACATGAACGGCTACCTCCGTGAGCTCGGGGGCGGAAGAGGGATCTCGAAGGTGTCGATCCAGACCGGCAGCTCCCACGGAGGCGTGGTCGGCCCGGATGGCACGGTCCAGCGCGTCCGGATCGACTTCGAAACGCTCTCCCGGATCTCGAAAGTCGCGCGCGAGGAATATGGCCTGGCCGGCGCCGTCCAGCACGGAGCGTCCACGCTTCCGGCAGAGTTCTTCGGCAGCTTTCCGGAGCACGACTGCGCGGAGATTCATCTCGCCACGGAATTCCAGAACATGGTCTACGACCATCCCGCGTTCCCGCTTCCGCTGAAGCGGGCCGTCGAGCGCTGGCTCTTCGAAAGGATGACCGATCAGAAGAAGAAGGGAGAGACAGAAAACCAGTTCCTCTACAAGACCCGCAAGCAGGCGATCGGAGCGTTCAAGGAGCAGGTCTGGAACCTGCCTGCCGGCACGCGCGAGGCGATCCGCGGGGCGCTCGAGAGAAAATTTGCGTTTCTCTTCGAGAAACTCGCGGTGACGGACACCCGCGAGCTCGTCGCCCGATACGTGAAGCCGGTCGCCGGCAGAGAGCCGGTCTCCGGCGAGTCCGGCCCGCGAGCCGGGTACGTCCGGGACGACGAGGCCGGGGATTGAAGACCCGGAGCTCGGGAATCGTGAAAAAGAGGAGCACGCAGCTCCCGACCCGGATGACCGCCGTCGTCAAGACGAAGCCGGTCGCCGGACCCGCCGGCACCCAGGTCAAGTCGGTGCCGGTCCCCCGCCCCGGCCCCGGGGAAGTGCTGATCCGGGTCCTCGCCACCGCGGTGTGCGGCTCCGACCGTCACATCTACAAGTGGGATGAGTCGATGGCGACGATCGTGAAGCCCCCGCGGATCTACGGTCACGAATTCTGCGGCGAGATCGTCCGGTTCGGTCCGGCATCGGAGCGCCAGGACCTGCGCGAGGGACTCTACGTCTCGGCCGAGATGCACGTCACCTGCGGGCACTGCCGGCCGTGCCGGACCGGGCAGCGACACATTTGCGAGAACACCGTGATCCTCGGAGTGCACGAGAACGGCTGTTTCGCGCAGTACGTCGTCGTCCCCGCGTACAACGTGATCCCGCTCGACCGGCACGTCGTGCCGCCGCGGGTCGGCGCGTTCTTGGACGCGCTCGGCAACGCCGTCCACACCACGCAGGTCGCGGATCTCTCCGGAAAATCCGTCGCCGTCCTCGGGTACGGCCCGATCGGCGCGATGTGCGCCGAGATCGCCCGCATTTCCGGCGCGGCACGGATCGCGATCACGGACGTCAACGCGCAGGCGGCGGCTCACGCGCGCCGGTGGGCGAGCTCACGGCGCCTGTCGCACGTGTCCGTCATCGATCTGAAGCGCACGAAGGACCCGGCCGGCAGCGTGCGTGAAGCGCTCGGCGGCGGCGCGGACGTCGTCCTCGAGCTCTCCGGCGCCGAAGCGTCGATCAACCTCGGCCTCGCCGTCGCGCGCAGCGGCGCGACCATCTCGCTCCTGGGGCTTCCGAAAGGGAAGTCGGTGACGATTCAGGACTACACCGGCTGTCTCATTTTCAAGGGTCTAACGCTCCACGCGGTCATCGGGCGGCGGATCTTCGAAACGTGGATCAAAATGCTCGACCTCTTGCGCGCAGGACTGGACGTCGAGGATATCGTCACCAACGAGTTCGAAGGGCTCGAGAGCTTCCACGACGCGATGGCGCTGCTCGAGAGCCGACGCGCGATGAAGGTAGTGTTCTATCCGAATGGAAGACCGTAATTCGAGTTCAACGGGAGCGCAGCGAACATGCCCACTAATCCCCCGCCCAAGCCCGATCTGACTCACGAGCTCAACGATCGCCGCATCGCCGAGTTCGCGCTCGAGGAGTCGCGGCTGTCGAACGTCGCGTATCGCTTCCAGCTCTCGCCGCGAGATCGCGTGTGGAAGGACTGGGATCGCACAGAGTTCGAGCCGAACCGCTATCGGGTCATCGGGCTCGCGGGAATCTGTCTTCTCCGCGACGAGGCGGGCGACGCGCAAAAGGTCGCCTCGCGCGCCCTCGGAGACGTGGACGACGTCCTCTACACCGTCGAGCGGCCGGCTCAGGCCGTCATCGTCCGCGGCGCCGGCGGCACCTCGGAGATCATCAACCGACCGACTCTTTGCGCGGAGATCATCGCGCCGGACTCCCCGGCGTTCAATCGCGCCCTCGCCGCCCTCGACTCGGCATTTCCCGGCGGCCGCGTCGCGGGGAAGATCCTGTCGGAAGACGAATCCCGAGCAGGATGACGTCCCTCATCGACCACCTCGCGGGCGAGATCGAGAAACTGCGCCAGGCGGGAACCTACAAGGAGGAGCTCGTCCTCGAATCGCCGCAGGGCGCGCGCGTCAAAGTCGACGGACGCGAGCTCATCATGCTGACCTCGAACAACTATCTGGGCTTCGCCAACCACCCGCGCGTGCGTGAGGCGCAGAAGACGGCGATCGACCGGTGGGGCGCCGGAATGGCGTCCGTGCGGTTCATCTGCGGGACCGAGGATCTGCACAAGCAGCTCGAAGCCGAGATCGCCCGATTCTTCGGAACCGACGACACGATCCTCTACATGTCGTGCTGGAACGCGAACGAGGGCCTCTTCGCCGCGATCCTCGAGGAGCCGGACGGCCTCTACTCCGACGAGCTCAATCACGCGTCGATCATCGACGGGGTCCGCCTCTGCAAAGCGAAGCGCTTCCGGGTCCCGCACAACGACATGAAAGCGCTCGAGCGGATGCTCGACGAAGACACGAGCTCGCGGTTTCGGATGATCGTGACCGACGGCGTCTTCTCGATGGAGGGCGAAGAGGCGAATCTGCGTGACCTCGTCCGGATCTGCGAGGAGAAGAATGCTCTCCTTGCGGTGGACGACTCCCACGCGACCGGCGTGCTCGGCGCCACCGGCCGCGGCACCGCTGAAGAGCAGGGCGTCTTCGATCGCATCCCGGTCACGACCGGGACGCTGGGCAAGGCGATGGGATCGGCGGCCGGAGGCTTTGTCACCGGGCCGAAGGCGCTCGTCGACACGCTGCGGCAGCGCAGTCGGACGTACCTCTTCTCGAACTCGCTGCCGCCGGCGGTCGCGGCAGGATCTCTCGAAGCGTTCCGGATGCTGCGTGAGGATCCCGCGCCCGTCGAGAAGCTCCGGAACAACGCGACCTACTTTCGCAAGGCGATTTCCGAAGCGGGGTTTCGCATCCCCCACGGGACCCACCCGATCGTCCCCGTCATCGTGGGCGACACCGCGAAGGCGTTCGCGATGGGGAAGGCGCTCTTCCAGGAAGGCATCTACGTCTCGGGCTTCGGCTATCCCGTGGTGCCGCACGGGCAGGCGCGTCTGCGCTGCCAGGTCTCCGCCGCGCACGAGCGCGCCGACCTCGACTGCGCGGTGGACGCGTTCCGAAAAGTCGGCAAGAAGTTCGACGTAATCGAGTGAGCGGATGCCGGAGAACACCGCCCGGCTGAGGGTCTTGTCGCTCGCCGCTCTCCTGCTCATGGTCGTTGCGGTGCTCGGGCTTGTCAGCACGAATTCCCTTCTGGCGCGTACACCTGCGGGCATTGGTGCCCAAATCGCCGCGCTGGCGCTCATGGTCTGGGCGCGTCTGACGTTCGGTCGCCGCAGCTTTCACGCCTCGGCGGATCCCACTGCCGGCGGGCTCGTGACCACCGGTCCCTACCGCTTCATCCGGCACCCGATCT
>DASXSX010000140.1:0-1885 GCA_036505815.1 Thermoanaerobaculia bacterium | reverse complement strand
CACACCTTTTCCCGGCTCGTCGATCCGGTGTCTCGCTCGGAGTACGTGACGGCCTTCTGGAAGAAGCGCGATCCGAAACCGGAGACGCCGGAGAACGAGTTCCGCGACGAATTCGAGAAGCGGGTCGCTTTCTCCAATTCCCGCTTCACACAGGGGGAGACCGCCGGCAGCCTGACCGACCGGGGGATGGTCTTCATCCTGCTCGGGCCGCCGACTTGGGCCGGACAGAAGCCGCTCGTCTCCGGGGAGGACTCGAACGACAAGGCGGGACTGTTCAAGTATCGCCCTGCCGACGTCCGAATCGCCTCTCTACCTGGAGGGACGACGAGCGACCACGCGCGCAGGCTCGACAAAGTGACCGGCCCGGGCAATTCGGTGAACGACGCAGCGAAGAACTGGCAGGAGGTCTGGCACTATCGCCACGAGAATCTGCCCAAGGGAATCCCGTATCACCAGGTCGACTTCGAATTCGTCACCAAGGAGGGATACGGGACGAACGTCCTCCAGCGCGAGACCCAGGTCTTAGACACCCTGGAGAAGGCCAAGGCGCATCTCCGCCTGGCGGCGTAGTTCCGGCAGAGACAGCGGGCGACCGGCCGCCGGAAATCCTTCGCCGGAGCCGCGTGTTAACGTGCGCGCCGTGCGAAAAATCGCCCTTCTGGCGGCCCTTTTGTCGCTTGCCGCCACATCGCCCGCGGTCGCCGACGAAGAGACGCGCAATCGCCTGATCCACTTCTTCGGCGGCTGGTACTCGTGGTACCCGAACACCGTCATCTTCGTGAAAGACTCGCGCGAAGTCTCGCTTTCCGGTTACGAGTGCTACCGGGTCCAGCGCTACTGCGAATCGAAAGCGCACCAGGAGTCGAACGTCGTTCTGGTGGACCGCGCGAAGGATGAGCTCTTCGTCGGCGAGGTCTTCCACGATCTCGTTCGCGCCATGGCGAAGCGTCCGTTCAATGCCGCGGAGGACGTCGCCCCGATCGAGGGATCGCTCTCGGAGGCATACGGACTTCCGGTGAAGGTGAAGCTCGAGGAGAGCACGCGCAAGAGCCTCCTTCCCATCTCGATCTCGATCCGTCACGCGGAAAACGCCATCGTCTCGATCGGAGGCTTCGTCTCCGAAGACGGCGCCTCGCTGCTGCTCGGAGAGTTCTACCCGCTCGTCTCGGACGCGCAGGCCGTGCGCCGCCGCCTGCTGGCGGAGAGTGCGGGCATCCGGACGGGGCGCGGAAGCTTTTTCGTCACCGAGTTCGTCGACTTCCAGTGCGAGCGCTGCCGCGTCCGCGCTCCCGAGGTGAAGAAGGCGGTCGTCGAGAAGGGCGGAGCGATGGAAGTGAGGCTTCTCCCGCTCACGAAAGTTCACGACTGGGCGTTCCCGGCCGCGGAGTACGGCGCTGCCCTCGCAAACCTGGACCCGGCTCTCTACGCTAAGTATGAGGACACGCTCTTCACGCGGGAAGGGACGACCGCGCCGACGGCGCGGCAGCTCGCCTCCGACATTGCCGAGGCCGCGGGCGCGAAAGAGAAGTTCGAGGCCGAGCTGTCGAGCGGACGCGCGAGGGGGCGGGTCCTCCGCGACATCCGCCTGGCCATGCGGCTCGGCCTTTCGGGGACTCCGTCGTTCCTGCACGAAGGCAATTTCGTCTCGCCGGAGCCGGAGCTCTTCGAGGCCTACCTGCGGGACAAGCTTTCGCCGGGGGGGAAAACGGCGCCGCCCCCGCGCAAGCCGGCGGGCCGGTAGCTTTCCCGTCTTGACCATTCGTCGCAGCCGCGCCGGGCTTCTCTGCGCACTCGCGATCGGCTTTTCCGTCGCCGCCTGCCGCAAGAGCGAGCAGAGCGCGGCGCCGTCCGAGTCGGCTTCCCGGGAGAGCGCCGCGGCTGCCGT
>DASXSX010000139.1:0-3081 GCA_036505815.1 Thermoanaerobaculia bacterium | reverse complement strand
CGGCGAGCGCTGCAAGTTCATCGTCGACCGGCCGGTGCTCGGCAACGAATCGGCTTTCTTTTCCGATCCCGGCTCCGCCGCGGAGGCGTGCCAGCTGGCAGCCGATCTCCTTGCGCTGCCGGGCGTCGTCTCGGTTCTGGTGGCAGACAACACGGTGACGCTCGAGGCAGAGGATGCGATCGACTGGCCCGCGCTCGGCGCCGGTCACGTGATCCGGAAGCACCTGCGCAGCGGACAGCCGATCGTTTCGGAAGCCTACTTCGACAATCTGCCGGCGGAATCCGATCTCAAGTGGGCGATCGACGACCTCCTCGCTCGGGAGATCAATCCGGCGGTGGCGACGCACGGAGGATGGGTCGAGCTGATCGACGTCAAGAAGAACAACGTCTATATTCGGCTGGGCGGCGGATGCCAGGGATGCGGCGCCGCCGACGTCACGTTGAAGCAGGGCATCGAGAAGGCGATCCGCGGCCTCGCCCCGACGGTCGGTGAGATCCTCGACACGACCGACCACGCCGCCGGCCGGAACCCGTACTACTCGCCCGCAAAATAAGCCCCCAGGTCTCGGGGCCGACCAAAGTCGAATTCAGTTCGTTCATTGCGGCGCGGTAGCATGCGCGCCGGCGTTACATGCTCATCATCCCCGTCGGTCAGGAGCACAGTGAAGTGCGCCGCCAGCCGTGGGTCTCGTACGGCATCGTCGCGATCAACATCCTCGTCTTCGCATTTCTGTGGCTCTCCTCGATGCACTCGGACGTGCCGGGGCGTTTCGAAGCGAAGGCGAAGGAAGTCACCGAATACCTGGTCCGCAATCCGTACCTGACCGTGCCCCCCGAGCTCGGCGCCTTCTACGGGCGCCGGGCGCTGCAGCTTCTCGAGCAGGCCCGCGAGAACACTTCCCCGCCGATCGAGTGGGTCGTCCGAAGGCAGCAGCAGAAGCTGAACACGATGGCCCGCGACCTGTTCGCGATCGGCCGCGAGTTGCCGTTGCTCAAACCCGGATTCGTTCCGGCGAGCCCGGACGCATTCGCCGCGCTCTCCTCGATGTTCGTTCACGCCGGTCTGCTCCATCTCGTCGGAAACATGCTGTTCTTCTTCGCGACCGGTCCTTTTCTCGAGGACGTTTTCGGCCGCGTCCTCTTTTCTCTGCTCTATCTGCTTTCGGGAGGAGCAGCGCTCGCCGCGCATACCTGGCAGAACCCGGGAAGCCTCGCCCCGGTCATCGGTGCGTCCGGCGCCGTGGCCGGCATCATGGGCGCGTTCCTCGTCCGGTTGTGGGCGTCCCGCATCCGGTTCCTCTTCGTGCCGATCATCCTGCTGCCGTGGTTCCGTTTCCGGCTCCTCCTTCCCGCGTTCGCCTTCCTGCCGCTCTGGTTCATCGGCCAGTTCTGGCTCGCGACGAATCTGCCCGAGCCGGGGGCCGTGGCGCTGTGGGCGCACGTCGGCGGTTTCGCGTTCGGCGCCGTCGCGGCCCTGCTGATCCTCGCCCTCGGGATCGAGAAACGCTGGATTCATCCGAAAATCGAGGCCCGCGTCGCGTGGAATCAGAACGCGGGGCTCGTCGAAGCCCTCGACGCAAAGGGCCGCGGCGACGTGAAGGCGGCCCAGCGGCGCGCCGTTAAAGTCCTGCGCGAAGATCCCTCGAACGTCGACGCGCTGCGGTTCGCGTGTGATCTCGCGCTCGAAGAGCAGGACTGGGCGGGATTCGGCCGCGAGGCGTCACGTCTTCTCGAGCTCTACGTCATGCGGGGAGAGAACGAGCTTGCGACGCGTTTGATCGGAGAGGCCTCGTCGGTCGCGATGGACGCGCTGCCGCTCCGCTTCTACCAGCGCGCGGCGAGCTTCCTCGACAAGCAGGGGGAGCAGGCATGGGCCTCGCGCTTCTATCGGAAGATTGCCGAGAGTCATGCGCGGTCGGACGCCGCGCTCCACGCGCTGCTTCGGACCGCCGAGCTCGCCCAGAAAGAGGGGGACGCTCGGGGCGCCCGGGACGCGCTCGAGCGCGCGAGCGACCATCCGGAGTGCTCCGGAGAGTGGCGGAGCATCGTGGAGAAGAAGCTGGCCGCGCTGGAGGTCGTGCGGGCGTGAGACCGCGAGCGGGTCGACCGACTCTCAGTCGCTGATTTCGAACATCAGCGCCGCATGCGCCTCGCGCAGCGCCGCCTCCGCGCGATCGACCGTCGCCGCCCGGCTGAAGATGAACCCGAGATAGCGCGAGCCCTCGGGCAGCGGAACGAGAAGCTGACCGGCGTGCGCGGAAACGACCACGTCCTCGACGTCGGGCACCGCACGCGCCTGGTCGAGGCCGGACACTTTCTCCAGCCGCCCGGCGCGCCGGATCGGAATCATCATCACGCCCGCCGCCCGGGGATCGCGCGGCGGCCGTTCTTCTTCTCTTCGAAGCGCGTGGCGGAGGATCAGCTCCTCGAGCGAGATGCCGGCTCCGAAAGAGAGCGTCCGCGAGCACAGGCCGCCGATCGACCGCGCCGCGACCTCGATGACAGACAGACCGACCGGATTGATGCGCAGCTCCGCATGGATCGGCCCGTGCGCCAGCCCGAGCGCCCGACACGCCTGCGCCGTCGTGGACCGGACGGCGGTCACCGTCGCCTCGGGCAGCCTCGAGGGCGTCAGGTAGATCGTCTCCTCGAAGAACGGGCCCTCGAGCGGATCCGGTTTGTCGAAAACGGCGAGAACTTCGAGCTCTCCGCCCCGCAGAAGTCCTTCGACGGCGACTTCGGCACCGGGGACGTAATCCTCGACGAGGATCTCGCTCGCCGCCTCTCCGCCCTTCGCCGAGACCTCCGGTCGCCCGAGGATCGCCTCGATCCTTCTCCACGCGGCCCGGAAGGAGTCCGGATCGTCGGCACGGATCACGCCGCAGCTCGCGGCGAGAAAGGTCGGCTTGAGAACGCACGGATAGGCCACACTCCGCGCCGCTTCGGCCGGGTCGTCCTGTAACCGGAAGAGTGTGGAGCGGGGGTTCGGCACGCCGGCTTGGTCGAGCAAGCGGCGCAGCAACCCCTTGTTGCGCGCGGCCGCGGCGGCTTCGGGCGGACTTGCCGGCAGACCGAGGGCATC
>DASXSX010000138.1:0-1945 GCA_036505815.1 Thermoanaerobaculia bacterium | reverse complement strand
GTCGGGAAGCGCGGCGCGTAGAGGAACTGGAGATAGTGGCCGGGCCAGACTTCGTGGACGTCGATGATCGACACGACGTACGGGTTGTAGAGCCGGAGGTGCTCCTCCTTGTGCTTCGCGTCCCACTCCGGCTCGACGGGGGTGACGTAGTAGAAGGCTTCCGTCGCTTTCGTCTCGTAGGCGCCCGGAGTGTCCATGGAAGCGAAGGTGCCGGAGCGCGCGAACGGCGGCGTCTCCGTGACCTTTGGCCGGACTTCCGAGGGGATCGTGACGAGGTCCTTTTCGACGAGATATCGCCGGGCGTCCTCGACCGACCGGGCCACCGAGGGAATCAGCGTCTCCGGGGTCGGGTGATCGTCGGAGAGCGACTTCATGACTTCGGCCGCAGTCTTCGAGGGATCGATCCGCTTCGCGGTCTCGACGAACGCGGCGTAATCCTTCGCGAGCTGGGCCTCCCCTTTCGCCAGAAGCTCCGCGAGCGGGATTTCGACGCCCTCGTCGTACTTCATCTTGGCGAGGAAGTTCTCCGCCCCGATTGCGTAGCTGCCCTTCGAGCGCGGCAGAAGGTCTTTCTCGAGCCAGGCGGCGAAGTCGCGCGTCGCCGCGATGACCCGGCCGTTGGCGTCGTCGAACTCCTTCTGGAGGGCCGCGTCGGGTCCCGCTGCCTCCTTCGCCCACTTCGCGACGGTGCCGGAGAAGTAACCCACCGATCCCTTCGACATCCGGATCGCGAGGTCGGTGAACTCCTTCGCAGGGTTGACGAGGTTGGCCTTTGCGGCCTCGTAGATCGGGGGCATGAGCTTCAAGCGGGCGACCAGCGACCGCAGGCGCTCGGCCGGCGGAGCGAAATTCCGCTTGATCAGACTGTCCGCGGCGCCTCCGGGCACGCCGGCGTAGCCCATCGGATTTCGCTCCCAGTTGCGGATCGTGTCGGAGTCGAGCAGGAAGCCGCGAATCTGACCCTCCAGCGCTTCGGCGTCGATCTGGTCGTCGAACGAGAGCTTGGCGCGGTCCATCGCCTGCAGCCGCGCGAGGAACGTGCGGAGCTCCACGATCCGCGACTCGATGCGCCGCCGGGACCGGTCCTCGAACTGCGAGTCGTACTGGTGGAAACCGGAGGCGGTAGCCTGCGTCGGGAGATAGGCGAAGCGCGCGTCGAAGTAGTCGTCGACGAATTTCGAGAAGGGCTCTGCGGATTTCCCGGCCGCGGTCGACGCGGGCTGCGCCGCCGGCGCGCAGGCGATCGCAAGGGGGCAGAGAGCGGCGAGCAACAGCAGGGTTTTCACGCGGCGAAGGCTAGCACCGAAGCATCTCGCTAGGATGGGGGCGTGCGGATCGTCGGAACCGTCCTGCTCGGGCTCCTCGGGCTCCTTGCGCGCGGATCCGGCGCCTCATCCGACCTCGAGCGGCGGGTGAGACAGGAAGTCTCTCGCTTCACCGGCACGATGGGAGTCGTTGCCCGGAACCTCGACACCGGCGAACGAGTCGCCGTCAACGACAACGTGCGGTTCCCGACCGCGAGCCTGATTAAGGTCGCCGTGATGGTCGAGGTCTTTCACCAGATTGCGGAAGGCACGCTGCGGCGCGACCAGACCGTCACGCTCTCCGACGCCGACCGCGCAGGCGACGAAACGGTGCCGCTGAACGTTCTCCATGCCGGGACGGTCCTGACGGTGTCGGACCTCCTCCGCCTGATGATCGCGTGGAGCGACAACACCGCGACGAACCTGCTCGTCCGGCTCGCCGGAACGGAGCGTATCGACCGGCGGATGGACTCCTACGGCCTTCCGAATACGCGCATCTTCCGGCCGACGTTCCGCGACGGAAAGGCGGACGTCTTCCCCGAGCTCGAGCACGAGTTCGGGCTCGGCATGACGACGCCGGCCGAGGCGGCGCGGTTGTTCGAGCTCATTGCCGAAGGGAAGGTCGTCGGTCGCGCCGCATG
>DASXSX010000137.1:0-2547 GCA_036505815.1 Thermoanaerobaculia bacterium | reverse complement strand
GCTTGGAAGAGCGGCATAGGGTATCAGCGAAGCTGTCAGCTGTCAGCTCTCAGCTTTCAGCTGCGCGCCTCCGGCGCGCGGGGCCCGGCTGACGGCTGATAGCTGAAAGCTGACAGCTGGCGTCGACTCGGTCACGAGTCGACACCTTCCCCGGGCTGTGTCGGATCCACGCGCAGGGCCTCGTTGAAGCGGTTCAAGTAGGCGAAGAGGCCCGCGACGCACGTGATCTCGACGATCTCTCCCTCGTCGAAGTGGCGCGCGAGAGTGGCGTAAAGCTCTTCGGAGACCGCGTTGGCGTCGCGCGTGACCTGAATGGCGTAGCGGAGCGCCGCCTTCTCCCGCTCCTCGAAAGGCCCGTTCTCGAAGTCGAGCAGCGCCGCGATCTGCTCTGGCGTGGCTCCCGTCCGCATTGCCAAAGCGGTATGAGAGCGCGTGGAATAGTCGCAGGCATTGGCCAGCGAGGTCTGGACCGCGAGCATTTCCTTCAATTTCAAAGGGAGCGTCCCCGATCCCATGACGGCCGCCAAGTGGCTGTCCATCGTCGTCAGAAGCCAAGGACGATGCGCGAAGGCCCGATACATGTTGGGGATATTGCCCCGCTCGGCGATCTTCCGTTCGAACGTATCGCGAGCCGCCCCGGTAACCTGTGAGCGTCCCAGGCGAGAAATGCGCGACATCGATTGGCCTCCTGAAGGAGGCAATGCTATCCGACGGACACGGCCGGCGGTAGCCGGTCCGAGTTGCCGTCCCGCACGCCGAGCTTAGAATCGGTCTCGTGCAACGAACGGTTCTCGCGGCCTTCGGGGCGGCAGTCCTTTTCTCCCTTCGGTGCGGCGGAGAGAAGCCTCCACAGGCGCAGGGGATTGAGATCGGGTTTTTCGGGGCGTTGACCGGCCCGCAGGCGACCTTCGCCCTTTCCGGACGAAACGGCGCCCGGCTCGCGATGGACGAGATCAACCGCGAAGGAGGAGTCCTCGGCAAGCGTCTCGAGCTGCTCGTCGAGGACGACCACAACGAGCCGGCCGAGGCGGCCTCGGCCGTCTCCAAGCTCATCACTCGCAACCACGTCGTCGCGCTCATCGGCGAGAACGCTTCCTCCCGCAGCCTCGCGGCGGCGCCGATCGCGCAGAGCTATCAAGTGCCGATGGTGTCTCCTTCCTCGACCAATCTGGAGGTCACCAAGAAAGGGGATTACATCTTCCGCGTCTGCTTCATCGATCCCAGCCAGGGCAAGGCGCTGGCGCTCTTTGCGCGGCGGAACCTGAAGGCGGCCACGGCCGCCGCGTTGATCGACGCCAAGAGCGACTACAGCGTCGGGCTCGCCGGCGCCTTCCGCGAGCATTTCACCGCGCAGGGAGGGCGAGTCGTCACGGAGGTCAAGTATGCGGAGGGAGACAGCGACTTCTCGGCGCAACTGACCTCGATCCGATCGGCGCAGCCGGACGTCCTGTTCATACCGGGCTACTACACCGACGCCGGATTGATCGCGCGGCAGGCGCGCGCGCTCGGGATGCAGGCGACCCTTCTGGGCGCCGACGGTTGGGACTCACCCAAGCTGACGGAAATCGGAGGGACTGCGGTCGAGGGGGCCTACTTCTCCAACCACTACTCGGTCGATGACCCCTCTCCGGCGGTGCAGAAGTTTGTTTCCTCCTACAAGAAGCTCTACGGCGCCGAGCCCGACTCGATCGGCGCGCTTTCCTACGACGCCGTGCGCCTGGTCGCCGACGCGATTCGCCGCGCCGGCTCGACGGAGGGGAAGCGCTTGAGGGACTCACTGGCCGCCACGCGGGAGTACGCGGGCGTCACCGGGACGATCACGATGGACGCGGATCGCAACCCGGACAAGCTGCCGGTGATTCTGAAGGTGGAGGGGGGTCGCTTCCGCTTCGCGACGGACTTCCGAGAGAAGTGAAGATTGATGATTGCCGATTGATGATTTTCCAATCTTCAATCTTCAATCTTCAATCTTCAATCTTCAATCTTCAATCATTCGTCACTCGTCACTGAACTGGAGTACGAACTCGTCGAAAGAGACCCGACCCGGTCCGGCCGTAGCCATGCCCGCCTGTCCAGCCTGCGGATGGGGATCGATTGCCTCGAGCAGCGGCGTGCCGTCCCACAGCGCGACGATCTTGCCTCCCGTCGCGGCGATCGAGAGGACTCCCCAAGGGTTGGGAAGCTTTGCCTTTCCGCGCGCCAGTTCCGCGGGCGGTCCTCCGTCGTAAGCGATCAGCCGCGCGTCTCCCGTCCGGAGATGGACGAGCAAAACGCAAAAGATCTTGGGCCCGGCCATCCGAAATACGATTCCGCCGCGGCCGAATCCCTTTTGAAGCGCGAGCGACAGCCTTCCGTCCCGAAAGGTCGCCTCGCGGCGCAGGGCCACGGCGATCGAATCCTCCGGGCGCGACGCAACGATCTGGCTCACCATGTTCGGCGGGGAGGGCGGATTCCGCCCGCCCGTCACCTTCCAGTCCGCGGC
The DNA here is from genome assembly GCA_036505815.1 of Thermoanaerobaculia bacterium. Taxonomy (GTDB): domain Bacteria; phylum Acidobacteriota; class Thermoanaerobaculia; order UBA5066; family Gp7-AA6; genus Gp7-AA6. The sequence continues at coordinate 65 of DASXSX010000137.1, read as the reverse complement.
CGCCGGGGCGCCGAGCACCACGAAATCGAAGAATCCGGGTTCGCGCAGCAGCGCATCGGTCTCGA
>DASXSX010000136.1:0-14457 GCA_036505815.1 Thermoanaerobaculia bacterium | reverse complement strand
TAGAGGATCTCCCGCAGACCAAGGCGACCCTCGGCTCGAACTTCTGCGACGTCGCCGTGCGGGTCGACCGGCAACGCCGCCTCGCGGTCGCCGTCTCGGCGATCGACAACCTCGTCAAGGGCGCGGCCGGCCAGGCGATCCAGAACATGAACCTGATGTTCGGCCTCCCGGAGACCGAAGGCCTCTGGGTGGCCGGGATGTATCCGTGAAGAAGCCATTGGAGTCCCGTTGACCCGCACTGAAGGAAACGCCGCCAGCCCGAAGGGCTTCCGCGCGGCCGGGGTTCACTGCGGCGTCAAACAGGACAAGCCGGACCTCGCTCTGCTTGTCTCGGAGGTCCCCGCCTCCGCCGCGGGCGTCTTCACGACGAACAAAGTGAAGGCGGCGCCGGTTCGTTATTCCCAACGCACGATCGCCTCGGGACGGGCGCAGGCGATCGTCGTCAACAGCGGAAACGCCAACGCCTGTACCGGAGAGCCGGGGCTCGCCGACGCTGCCGAGATGGCGCGGATCGCGGGCGAGGCGCTCGGGCTGGACGCCGGGCTCGTTCTCGTCGCGTCGACCGGTATGATCGGCGTTCCCCTTCCGATGGACGCCATCCGCCGGGGCATTCCGCGCGCTGCCGCGGATCTCTCCGCGGGCGGAGGAAGCGCCGCCGCGGAAGCCATCCGGACGACAGACAACTTCGCGAAAACCGGCGCCGTGAAGCTCGAGATCGACGGGGTCGAGGTGACGGTCGGAGGGATGGCGAAGGGCGCGGGCATGATCCATCCCAATCTCGCGACCACACTCTGCTTCCTGACGACCGACGCGGCCCTCCCCTCCGCCGTCCTGCGGCGCGCGCTGACGCGCGCCGTCGCCGCGTCTTTCAACTCCATCACGGTCGACGGCGACACGAGCACGAACGACACGGTGCTCGCGCTCGCGAACGGCCGGGCTGGAGGCCCTCCCATCACGAACGGCGAGTCTCTGTCCCGCTTCACGGCGGGCTTGACCGCGGTTGCGGCGGAGCTTGCACGAATGGTAGTGCGCGATGGAGAAGGAGCGACGAAGCTGGTGTCGATCACGGTCGAGGCAGCGGCCTCGGACGCCGAGGCCCATCAGGCCGCGATGACGGTCGCCAACTCGCTGCTGGTCAAGACCGCGCTCCACGGCGGCGAGCCGAACTGGGGAAGGATCCTGGCGGCGCTCGGACGCTCCGGCGCGGAGATGGCCGAGGAGACGACGGACGTCTTCTTCGGAGACCTGGCGGTCGTTCGGGGCGGCCTCGGCGTTGCCGGCGTGTGGGACGCCGCCGCGGCCGCGCTCGAGGAGAAGGAGATCGCGATCCGGATCGGGCTCGGAGTCGGGACCGGGGTCGCCTGCGTCTGGACCTCGGATCTCTCCGAGGAGTACGTGCGGATTAACGGGAGCTACACGACATGAGCGCAGCCTGGAACGGCTTTTCGGCCAACCCCGACGCGATCGGCTCGTCTCTCGCGCAGGCGCTGCGCTACGTCGCGGCGTGGCAGGGCAAGACAGTCGTCGTCAAGTTCGGCGGCAGCGCCGTCGACTCCGCCGAGACTGGGACGGTTCCCGAGGACCTCGTCCTCCTCCAGCAGGCGGGGGTCCGGCCGATCCTCGTGCACGGCGGCGGCCCGGAGATCACCCGCGAGATCGAAAGCGCCGGAGGATCCTCGCGATTCGTCGACGGACTTCGGGTGACCGACGCGAAGACGATGGAGATCGTCGAGCGGGTGCTCGGCGGCGCGGTCAACAAGAGGCTCGTGAACCTGATCGCGCACGCCGGCGGCCGCGCGGTCGGCGTCTCGGGGAAGGACGCGCGCGTCCTGCACGCGAAGCCGCACGGGCGCGCTTCGGAGCTCGGCTTCGTCGGCGTGGTCGACCGGGTCGAGCCGCGCATCGTCGAAGTCCTGCTCGAAGAAGGCTTCCTTCCCGTCGTCGCGTCGCTCGGCGTCGGGTCGGACGGACACGCCTACAACGTCAATGCGGACACCGCCGCTGCGGCGCTCGCCGTCGCGGTCGCTGCCGACAAGCTCGTCCTCCTGACCGACGTTCCCGGAATCTATCGGGAGATCGCGGGAGGACGGGAGCTCCTCCCGGAGCTTTCGCCGGAGGAAGCGCGCACTCTCTTGACCGGCGGTGTCGTTTCCCGCGGCATGATCCCGAAGGTCGAAGCCGCGCTCGCGGCCGTTGAAGGGGGCGTCCCGTCCGCGCACATCGTCGGCGCGGAGACGCCGCACTCGCTCTTGGTCGAGCTCTTCACGCGTTCCGGAATCGGCACGATGATCCACCCCGTTGCGCCCGAGCCGATGGCGCTCCTCTCCCCCGCATGATCGAGAAACGCCCGCTTGCCGACACCGCCTCGGTCATCCGCGAGGCGGACCGCGTCCTCTTTCGCAACTACAAGCGGGCGCCGGTCGCTTTCTCGCACGGACGGGGCGTCCGGCTGTTCGACCTGGAGGGCCGCGAGTACCTGGACTTCATCGGTGGGATCGCGGTGTCGAGTCTCGGCCACGCGCACCCGGCGCTCGTCCGCGCCCTTTCCGAACAGGCGGCGCGCTACGTGCACGTCTCGAACCTCTACCAGATTCCGGAGCAGGTCGAGGCGGCGCGGCGGCTCGTCGCTCTCGCCGGGCTCGATCGCGCGTTCTTCTGCAACAGCGGCGCGGAGGCGAACGAGGCCGCGATCAAGCTCGCGCGGAAGCGCGGGAAGGCGGTAAAGGGACCGGACTGCCACGAGATCCTGGTGACCGACAATTCGTTCCACGGCCGTACGCTCGCGACCCTCGCGGCCACCGGAAACGCCCGATATCGGCAGGGGTTCGAGCCGATGCCGGCCGGTTTCCGGTTCGTCCCTTACAACGACCTCGACTCGATGCGAAACTCGATCACTTCCTCGACCGTCGCGATCTTGGTCGAGCCCGTGCAGGGGGAGGGCGGCATTCTGCCGGCATCGCCGGGCTACCTCGCCGGCCTTCGCGCCCTGTGCGACGAGCACCGTCTGCTTCTCCTTTTGGACGAGGTCCAGACGGGGATCGGACGCACGGGAAGGATGTTTGCTTTCGAGGCCTCCGGCATCCGGGCCGACGTCGTGACGCTCGCCAAGGGCATCGCCGGCGGGGTGCCTGCCGGAGTCGTCCTCGCGACCGAGGACTCCGCGGCGCACTTCGTCCCGGGAGACCACGGCTCGACGTTCGGCGGCAACGCGCTCGCCTCTGCGGCGATCTGCGCGGTGCTCGACGCGATCGAGAAAGAAGGTCTCGTCGAGAACGCGGCCGTCCTGGGCGCGCGCCTCGCCGACCGGCTCGAAAGGCTGCGCGAGAGACAGCCCCTTCTCGGAGAGATCCGCGGCGCGGGCCTGCTCGTCGGTGCGGACCTCGCGATCGAAGCCGCGCCGGTCGTCGACGCCTGTCTCGCGCGCGGACTTTTGGTGAACGCCGTCCGGCCCAAGACCCTGCGATTCGCCCCCCCGCTCACCGTCTCCGAGGCGGAGGTGGACGCGGCGGTCCGGATCCTCGACGAGGCGCTCGCCTCGGTCTCGTCACCCGCAACACAATCGGAGAAAGGAAGGGAGATCGCGTGAGGGTCCGGAAAGTTGCGCTGGCGTACTCCGGAGGCCTCGATACCTCCGTCATCATTCCGTGGCTGCGCGAAGCGTACGGCTGCCAGGTCGTCGCGGTCGTCGCGAACGTGGGACAGGTCGACGACTTCGCAGCCGTCGAGCGGAAAGCTCTCGCGAGCGGCGCGCTCGAGTGCCGCGTCGTCGACGTCTCCGACGTCTTCGTCTCAGACTACGTCTTTCCGGCGCTCCGCGCGGGCGCGGTCTACGAAGGCCGCTATCTCCTCGGTACGGCGCTCGCGAGGCCTCTCATCGCGCGGGTCCAGGTCGAAGTCGCGAAAGAGACCGGCTGCGACGCGCTCGCGCACGGCTGCACCGGAAAGGGAAACGACCAGGTCCGCTTCGAGCTCGCCTATCGCGCCCTCGCCCCGGAGCTCCCGATCATCGCGCCGTGGCGTGAGTGGACTCTCAAGTCGCGCGAGGACGAGATCGCCTATGCCGCGCGGCACGGCATTCCCGTCCCCGTCACGGCGGCGAAGCCGTACTCCATCGACCAGAATCTCTGGCACACGTCGTACGAGGGCGGAATCCTGGAAGACCCCGCCGTGGCGCCTCCCGACGACATGTTCCAGACGACCCGCGATCCCGCGCAGGCGCCCGACGAGCCGGAGTTCGTCGAGATCGAGTTCGAGCGGGGATTTCCGGTCGGCGTGAACGGCCGGAGGCTCCAGCCGGGAGAGCTCGTGGCGGCGCTGAACGCGCTCGCCGGCGCGCACGGAGTCGGCCGGATCGACCTCGTCGAGAACCGCCTGGTCGGAATGAAGAGCCGCGGGGTTTACGAGACCCCGGCCGGAACGGTCTTGATGGCCGCGCTGCGGGATCTGGAATCGGTGACGCTCGACCGGGAGACCCACCACTTCTGCGAAACGATCTCGCCGCGTTACGCCGAGCTCGTTTACAACGGGCTCTGGCACTCTCCCCTGCGCGCGGCCTTCGACGCCTTCCTGGAGAGCTCGCACCGATGGGTCAGCGGCAGCGTGCGGGTCAAGCTCTTCAAGGGCTTCTGCCTCGCGATCGCCCGGACCTCGCAGTACTCGCTCTACCGGCACGACCTCGCGACGTTCGGAGAGGACGGCGTTTACGACCAGAAGGACGCGGCCGGGTTCAACAACCTGTGGGCGCTGCCCACGAGGGTCGTCGCGGCCGTGCGCCGCGAGACCGCCTCGTCCGCGCCGGAGCCCGCGCCGGTCACGAGCGAATGAACGACGAGCGCTCCACGGCGGCGCCGCCGCGCGGAAAGAAGCTCTGGGGCGGGCGGTTCGAGCGCGATCTCGATCCCGACATCCACCGCTTCACGTCTTCGCTGGCGTTCGACCGCCGCCTCGTCCGACACGACATCGTGGGAAGCCTCGCCCACGCGCGGATGCTCCGAGAGACCGGGGTGCTCTCACCCGACGACGCGGCGGTGATCCTCTCGGGACTCTCCTCGATCCTGACCGACGTCGAGAAAGGGCGGCTCCCCGTCGAAGGCGAAGACGAGGACGTCCATTCGTGGATCGAAAGAGAGCTCTTCGGCCGCATCGGCGAACCCGCGGGACGCCTGCACACGGCGCGCAGCCGCAACGACCAGACCGCAACGGCGCTGCGCCTCTTCGTCCGCGAGGCGATCGAGCAGATCGTCGGAGCCTTGCTGGCGCTCGAGGAGACCTGGCTCGCCGCGGCTCGCGGACATCGCGAGACCTGGATGCCCGGATACACGCACCTCCAGCGGGGGCAGCCCGTCAGCCTCGCCCACCATCTGATGGCGCACTTCTGGTCGATCGCCGCGGACCGTCGCCGCTTCGAGAGCACACACGCGAGCGCGGGAGTGTCCCCGCTCGGCGCGGCCGCGCTCGCGGGAACGCCCCACGGGATCGAGCCCGGCCGCGCGGCGCGGCTGCTCGGGTTCGAAGAGGTTTTCACCAACAGCATCCATGCCGTCGCGGATCGCGATTTCGCCGTCGAGGCGGCCTTCGCGTGCGCGCTCACGGCCGTGCACCTCTCGCGGTGGGCAGAAGAAATCGTCCTCTGGACGTCCTCGGAGTTCGCTTTCGCTTCTCTGGACGACTCGGTCGCGAAGGGCTCGAGCCTGATGCCCCAGAAGAGAAACCCCGAGCCGGCCGAGCTCGTCCGGGGGAAGGCCGGCCGCGTGATCGGGGATCTGACCGCGCTCCTCGTCGTCTTGAAGGGCCTTCCGCTCGCCTACGACAGCGACCTCCAGGAGGACAAGGAAGCCGTCTTCGACGCTCTCGACACGGTCCGCGGATGCCTCGACGCCGCGCGCCGCGTGTCGGCTGGCCTCGTCTTCGATCGGGAGCGCCTCGCCGGGGCTCTCGCGGAGGGACACGCAACCGCCACCGACCTCGCCGACTATCTCGTGGGCCGAGGCGTCCCGTTCCGCACGGCTCACGAGCAGGCCGGCCGTGCGGTCCGCGAGGCGGAGAAACGCGGCGTCGGTCTCGCCGACCTTCCGCTCGAGGTCGTGCGGACAGCCTGTCCCGACGCCGGTCCCGACGTGGCCGGGTTCCTCTCTCCCGAAAAGTCCGTCCGCTCCCGCCGCTCCGGAGGTGGGCCGGCGCCGGAGGCCGTCTCGAGTCAGATCGAGCTCGCGGAGCAGGAGATCGAAGTGGCGCGCGCGTGGCTCGGCGGGCGCCAGCCGCCGCCGATCGAGCGGGCGCACCGGGAAGGCCGGCTTCTCGCGGCGGAGATTACGTGAACAAGCCGGCGCGTGAGCGAGCGATCTTGGAGATCGTGGCCGGCCATCCGGTCGGGACGCAGGGGGAGCTCGCGCGCGAGCTCGGCCGGCGCGGCGCGGCCGTGACGCAGGCGACCGTGTCTCGCGACGTGAAGCGGCTCGGTCTGGTCAAGGTCGCCGACGCGACTGGCGCGTACCGCTACGCGGTCCCGAACGGGACCTCCGCTCCGACGCCCTCCACGGAGGAAAACCTGCGCAACGCCTTCCGGGAGTTCGTGACGACGCTCGCCGCCGGCGAAGCGTTCTTCCTCGTCAAGACGCTGCCGGGGCGGGCGAACGCCGTGGCGATCGCGATCGACGAGGCGCGCCGCCCCGAGCTCGCCGGCACGATCGCGGGGGACGACGCGATACTCGTGATGGTACGCAGGGCGCGGGATCGGGAAAGCGCGCGGCGGGCGCTCGAGAAGCTCCTCGGCTGACTGGCGGCCCGAGTGGCCGGTTAAAAGTGCTGGAGGGCTTCGACCGGGGCGTAGCGGTCGGTGAGCTCCGGAACGCCGGAAGGCGGTTCCGGACTGTGGAGCCACGCGGAAAGGTAGCCGGGCAGCCGGGGGACCTTCCAACGGGCGGCCAGCGCCTCGACGTTGCGCCGAAGCGTCTCCGGTCCGACCGGATCGGCGGAAATCGTGGCCACGACGATGATGTTGCCGGTCGGGTTTTTCTTGCCGGAGGCGAGCTCAGGGTTCATGACATAGACCTGTCCGAACTGCCGCCGGATCGTTCGGTAGCTCGACCAGAAGAGCCGTGCGTCCTTTCCCATCAGGCTCCCGAAGAAGTTCGCCGCGAAGACCCCGTCGGGGGTCAGTCTCTTCCTCACCGTTTCGAAGAATTCCCGGGTCAACAGATGGAAAGGAACTCCGGTCGAGTTGAAGGCGTCCAGGACGATGAGGTCGTACGGCTCCCCCGGCCGTAACAGAAAAACCCTTCCGTCCTCGACGAAGGTGCGCACGCGTGAGGACTCCCGGTAGAGGAAGAACTCTCGCGCGATTCCGACGACGGCCGGGTCGATCTCGACGGAGTCGATCTCGCCGTCCGGGACGAGACGAGCGACCTCGCGGGAGAAGGTCGCCCCGCCCAGGCCGATCTGGCAGACCCGCCGGATCGAGGGACGCAGCGCCCACGGAAAGAGAAGTTGCTCGGCGTAGCCGGAGATCGTCTGGTGCGGCCGATCCAGAAAGAGAATGCTTTGCGTGAGGTTGTCGAAGCGAAGATAGAGCATCCGGTCGAGCTGCGTGACCGAGATGTGATGATAAGCCGTGTCCTTCGCGAGGAGGATCTGCTCCCCGGACAGGTTGCCCGGAGGCGTTCCCGCGTAGGCGGCCATCCCGCATGTGAAAGCGGCAAGCGTCGCAGTGGCGGTCGCGGGACGCCCGCGCGCTAGGAGAAGCGCGCAGAAGGCGAGTGTCGCAGCGAGGCCCAAGAGTAGGTGCTGAACGGAGAAGCTCGGAATCAGCCAGAAGGCCGTCACAAGCGTTCCGAGAATCGAGCCGGCCGTGGAAAGCGCTGAATAGCCGCCCGCGACGGACCCCACGCGGTCGACTCGCCGGACGGCGATACGGACTGCGAACGGAGAGACCATCCCCATCGCGAGAGAAGGAGGCAGAAAAAGAAGCAACGACGTCGTGAGGGCCGCCCACCGCGAGTCCCAACCGAATCCGGCAGACGCCACGAGAAGCTCGGGCGCCCATTCGACTGAAGGCAGCACGAGCACGGCGGCGCACGCCAGGATGAGCGAGATCGCGGAAGGCTCCGGGCGCCGGTCGGCCAACTGCCCTCCGAGCCAGTATCCGAATGCAAGCGCGGTGAGAAACGTCGTGATCAGACTGCCCCAGACATAGACGGAGGAGCCGTAGTGCGGGGCGAGGACGCGCGAACCCAGGATCTCGAGCGACATCAGGACGCCGCCCGACAGGGCCACGACGGCCTGCAGACGTCTGACCTCGGAGACTCTCATGCGTTGATGATCTGGTCGCGACTCATTGTCGCCCCGAGGCAGCGGGGCCGCAACACCCATTAGAACGGGTACCCGATCGAGAAGAAGAACTTGCCGGTCTCCTTGCGGGCACCCGCGGGCACGCGGAAGATCGGGTTGCCCTCCTCGTCGACCGCGACGATCTGGAACGGAACGCTCCGCGCATCGACCGGCCAGCCGTACTCGACCCGGACCGGGCCGATCGGTGTCATGTAACGCAGTCCGATCCCGACTCCCTGCCGCAAGCCGTCAGATCCCTCGAGGGCGACCCGGATGTCCCCGGGTCGCTTCCATACCTGCGCGGCGTCGTAGAACAGGGTACCCCCCAGATTTCCAAATATGGGGAAGCGGAACTCGGCGTTCAACCCGAGGAAGCCATTGCCGCCCAAGATTCGCGGCCCGGCGTCGCAGTCGTAGGAAGAGAGCTCGGGGTGGTCGGCCAAAAGCTGGGGATAGCTTTCGGCGCAGGATCCGATTCCATCTGCGGAATGGCGCGTCGCGCGCGTGTCCGGATCCACGCTCGCCCCGGGGACTCCGAGAAGGTCCGTGTCGAACGCGCGGTTGGTCGATCGGCCACCCGCGAAGAAGCGCTCGGCGATGGGGACGGGAACGCCCTTTTCGACTCCGTACGGGAAGATCGCCCCGGCGCGAGCCGCGACCGCGAACACCCCGCCGCCAAACGGATGGAAGTAGGCCCCTTGCCCCGAGATCTTCGTGTACCGCGCGTTCGCCGAGAGCAAGGGAAACGCATACTTGGTTGCCGCGGTCAGGTAATAGCCGTCGTGTGGATCGATGATGTCGTCGCGCCGGTCGTAGAAGAGGTTCGGGCCGATCGCCGACTGGCGGATCGGCTGGTCGAACTTGCTGAACTCCCGCTCGATGATCGAAAGATCACGGCGTGCGTTCACCGGCTCGATCCGCTGGTACTCGTAGCGCAGCCCCAGCCGGAGATAGCGACCGTACAGTCGGGAAGTTTCGATGACCGAGCCCACGCGTGTGATGTCGATCGTCTGGATCGGCTCGCGGGTGTAGAAGCCGAGAACGTTCAGAGGAATGTTGCGGTTGAAGAGGAACGGCTCGCGGAAGGTCAGGACCGCCCGGCGGCGCTGGGAGATCGGAGCGTACTGGACTTCGATCGAAGCCGAGCGCATCGTGCCGAACAGGTTGTTGTACGAAACGCCGACGATTGCGAACGGGTCGCTGCGGTTCTCGAGAGCGTCCGGCGCGTACTGATAGCCGAAGCCGTAGAGGAGCGACAGGGGGCGTCCCTCCTGCACCTCGATCTCGACGGGTCGCGTCTGGTTCGCCGGGTCCGCCGGTTGCGGGTGGAGCGCGACGCGGCGAAAGACCCCCGTCCGGGTCAGGTTCCTCTGGGTCGTCAGCACCTCCTGCTCCGAGAAAGGGTCTCCTTCCTTCCAGCTGACGAGCCGCGTGATCCGGTCGGTGCCGGTCCGCGTATTGCCGCGCACGATCGTCTTGCCGAAGAACGACCGCGTTCCCTCCTCGACGTCGTAAGCCACGTCGGCCGACGTCCCGTCGGGCGACAGCGTCCAGCTGTCCTTGACCGAAGCCTCCCGCCACCCACGGTCGCGGTAGTGGTTCTGCAGGGCGAAGGAGTCCTGCCGGACCAGGTTCGGGTTGAACGGCTTCCCGGGATCGACCGAGAGGATCTTCTCGAGCTCGTCGGGGGAGAGGTGCTCGGCGCCGACCACCTTCCGGCTTTCGATCACCGCCCGCGGACCTTCCGTCACGTGCACGTTGACTATCAGGCGGTCGGGCTTCGAGCCCTCGGTGATCTGCGGATCCGCGATCCGGGCCTTCACCCAGCCGCGGGTCTGGTAGTAGCCGAGCATCGCGTCGACGTCGTCTTTCAGGACAGAGTCGACGAGGCGGCCGGGACGGAGGAGCGGCAACCCTTTCTGCTGGGTCACCATCAGCTTCTTCAGCTGCTTTTCGGAGACGGAGTCGTTTCCGGCGATGGCGATCTTCTCGATCGAGAACTTGCGTCCTTCGTCGACCGTGATCGATACCGTGAGCACGTCTCCCTGCTCGGCCATCGCGTAATCCACCTTCGCGCGGTAGCGGCCTTTGAGCTGGAGCCCGCGCCTCGCCTTCTCGGTGTACTGGAGAATCAGGTCTTCGTCGAAGATCTGTCCTTCGAGGAGATCGCGTACTTCGCGACGGACCCGGCGTTCGCGGATGCCCCGCGTCCGGAATACGACGCGCGGACCGACGGATACGCGATAGACGGGCATCACGCGCCCGTCCGCGGTCGGTTGCGCGGCGATCAGCTCGACGGTCCCGCGGAGACGGTCGTTCTTGTGGAGGAATTTCGTCATCCGGTCCGCGTCGGCGCGGGCCTTCGACTCGCGGTAGCGGTCCCCCGCGTCGAGGTGGGCCTTCTTCAGGAGCTCACCCGGCGTGAACGGCTTCGTCTCCCCGTCGAAGAGCGGCGTCGCGGTGCGGGCGGGCTTTCCCGCCTGGATGTGGTAGATGACGAGGGCGTCGAAGGTCTTGCGGTCGAAGAAGACTTCCGGCTGGATGATCGAGGCGATGTAGCCCTCGGCGTCGAGGCGCCGCTTGAGCGCCTGCGCTCCCTCCTCGAGCTCTTCTGACTGGAAGACGGCCCCCTCCGAGAACGGAATCGCCCGGCGCATCTCCTCCTTCGACACGGAGACGCCGTCGTCGAACTTCAGGGGGTTGACCCGGAAGGAGCGGAAGAGGTGAATGGTCACGGCGATGCCCCCTTCCGCCGGCTCCGCCTGGACGCGGACGTCGGAGAAGCGGCGCGTCGCAAAGAGATGGCGGATCGTCGATCCCGTCGATTCCTCGGTCAGCGGCTGGCCCGACTTGATCGAGACGAGCCGCGCGACCTCGTCTTCGTCGACCGGACCGTCGCAGGTGTATGCGACCGAGACGACCGTGCGCCCGTAGAGCGGCGCCGGCTCGGACGGCTGCTGACCGGCCGCGGCAGAAGCGGCTGCAGAGAGCAGAAGGATCCAAAGCGCCCGGGCGCCGCCCGGCGCCAGAGGTTGCCGCCTTTTCGGATACCGGTGGCGGCTCAAAACCGCTGCCGCCGGCGCACGTTGATCGAGTAGATCCCGTTCTCGTCGCGGAGCGCCTGCAGCGTGATCGTCTGCGTCACCCGCCACTCGAGCTGAACGACCGATTCCTTGTCCGAGTTCAGAGACTGCGAATACGTTACGAGCAGCTCCGGCGTGATCTGCTTGCCGACCGTCGAGCGGATGTCGGTCAACTGGCTTCCGGTGAAAACCGGATCGATCTGGAAGCGATCGAGCCGGAAGAGCCGCTGTGTGCGGCGCGCGAGCGAGCCGGTGACCGCGCCCGCCACGACTCCGCTCGCGGCCGACACGAGCGACTGATTCTCCTCGGTGCCGGCACGCTGGTTCGGCGCCGCCCCGGTCAGCAGCAGCCCGATGACCGCATCGTCGGAGAGCGGCGGATCCGAGGTGAACGTCGACTGGATGCGCGGCCAGGTGCCCACCAGGTTGACGACCAGGTCGTAGCCCTTGACCTCCGCCCGCGCGCGCAGGTCCACGATCGGCGCGATCCGGGCCGTGTTGGCGAAAGTGACCGTGCCCGATTCGATCTCGTACTGGACGTCGCGGAAAGTGATGCGGCCCCCTTCGTCGAAGAGGATCTGGCCGAGAAGGATCGGCTGCGCGACCGTTCCGCGCGCAACGAGGTCGACCTCCGCGGTCAAACGCGCGACGTTGTTGCGGACCTCGAGAGCCGCGGCGGAGACGATCCTCACCTCGAGAGCCGTCTCTTCCTTCCACGGTTCTCTGGCGGCGATCGAGCCGCTCGGCCGGCTTCGCTCGAGGAGGTCGGACAGCGTCACGCCGAAATCCCGGGAGTAGGTCCCGCGAAGGAGCGTCACCTCTCCGCGCACGACGTTCCCGCCCGGGACTCCGCTGGCGACCAGATCGGCGTCCACGACGAGCCGCATGTCTTCGGGATATCGGAGCGCGACGTGCCGCGCCTGGATCGTCAGCCGGAAGTTCGAAGGTTTCAGCCCCTCGAGGTTCACGTTTCCCGCTGCCAGGAGGTCGCCCCCTCCGACGCGCGCGCGGATGCCGTCGATCTCCGCGCTCGACCCGTGGAAGGAAATGACGCCGTCGATGTCGTCCAAGATCTGCGTCAACCCGGTCAGGCGGTACTTCCCGTTCTCGATCCGCACGGTCCCCAAGAGGGAGGGGGCCTGGAGAGTGCCGGCGGCATTGACGTCGACCGCCAGCCTCCCGGACAGCGCGAGATCGGGCAGCGCGAGGGAGACGAGCGAGGCGTCGATGGGGCCGGCGACCGCGACCGAGAGCGCTTTCGAGCCGCCGAAGTTCATCGAGCCCCGCACCTTCAGATCGGTTCCCTCCCCGACCGCGTGAAACTCGTCGAACACGAGCTCTTGCTTTCCGAGCACGATCCGGACGTCCCCGGAGGTGCGGAGCACTCCGGGTCGGTCCGGGAAGTCGAGCCGGGCCTCGGTCACGGTGAAGAGGCCGGAGAGGAACTCCCCCTCCTTCGCGGGAAGCGTCAACACTCCCTTGACCGCGAGCGCGCCGCCGCGTCCGGGCGGCAGATCGAGCGGCGTGAAGATAAGCAGCGCAGCGAGATCTCTCGCGTCGAGAGAGACCGACACGCGGGACGCCGGCTCGAAGACGTTCCCGGCAGCCGTCAGGTTCCAGCGGTCTTTCACGACGACCGAGCCCGTGAGCTCTCCCCCGACGATCTTCGCCTCGAGCCGCGGCTCGGTCTTCTCGGGCAACCGGTGACCAAACAAGGTCGCGTCGGCGAGCGTCGCCGTTGCCGTCAAGTCGGGCCGGTCGATCTTTCCCGAGCCCGCCACCTGAAACGACAGTTTCCCGGAGACCCGGTCGGAGGCGTCGGAGAGCGCGGTGATCGACTGGATCGGAACGGCGTCGCCGGCGAACCGCGCCTCGAAAGTCTTGTCTTCGATTCCGATCGACCCGCTCCCGCCGACCATTCCTCCGCCGAGCTCCGCGCGCACGTCGGCGAGCTCGAAGCGGCCCGGCGAGAAGAGCACGCGTCCGCTCACCTGCGGCACCTTCTGCCCCCAGATGACCGCTTCCCGCAGTGTGATCGATCCGCCCCCGGAGAGGGACTTCGTCGAGCCCGCGATGGGAAAGCTGCCGGACACGAGTCCTTCCACCGGGTAATCGAGGTCGAGGTAGTCGAGCAGTCTCGCCAGCGGATATTCGTGCGCGGCGATCTGCACGTCGAGCTTCGCTCTGCCGGGCGCCTCCCGGTAACGAACGGTTCCTTCCAGCGAAAGGCTCGCCTCTCCCTCGTACGCGCGCAACGGCCGGAATAAGAACGCTCCCTCGCGAATGTCGGCGGTCCCGCGGACGCTCCCGAACCGGACCCCCGACCAGAGGGCGTCTTCCGCGGAGAACTGGACGGTGGCGTCCGGATCGCCCCAAGTCCCGGCGAGGTGGCCGGTGACTTCCCCGGTTCCTCCGAGGCCGAGCGGCTCTGACTTCCCGCCCGTCGCGGCGAGAAGGTTCTGAAAGAGCCGGTCCACCTCGGAAAGGTCGCGGGAGGTCAGATCCAGGTCGAAGTCCGGGGTCCAGCGGCCGATCGAGACGCCGCCGGTCAGATTCACCGTCGTCTGCGGGAAGCGCAGCGTCACACCTTCGAATCCGATTCGGCCATCGACGACCGAGAGCGGGCCGCCGCCGCCGGTCGGCAGGCCGTGGCGCCCCGCGACGAGAGACACCGCGGGCCCGGGGCGGACCTCGAGCGACCCGCCGCCGTCGGCGTGCTCGATCCCGGCCCGCTCCGGAAAACGCAGCGCGAGCGTCAGGTCCGCCGCTCCGGACAATCCGGTGCCGGGAAGTTGAATGTCCGCGAAGAAGCGTTCGAGCGAGAGACCCCTCCCCTCGAGCGCGATCGTGAAGAGGCGCGGCTTCTCGACGAGGCTCGCGATGCGGACGACTCCCTGCACCTCCCCGCTGGCGTATCGGCCGCGCTCGATGTGCGCGACGAGCTCGTCCCGCCGCGCGTCCACCGACGCCTCGAGGTCGTCGAGAAGAAACCCCTTCGCATCGATCCGCGGCGACACCACTCGTCCCGCGATCCGGAAATCTCCTCCCG
>DASXSX010000135.1:0-7025 GCA_036505815.1 Thermoanaerobaculia bacterium | reverse complement strand
TGCGAATCGACAAGTATGTCGACGGAACGGGATACACGACGACCGGGTGGGTGTGGAGATGAAGCGGAACACGACGACCGGAGAGCGGGGCCTGACCTTGATCGAGGTCCTCGTCGCGCTCGCGATTCTCGCGCTGGCCGTGCTGGCGCTGGCGCCTCTCTTCACGTTGTCCATCCGCTCCAATGCCTCGTCCAATCAGCTCACGAACGCCAACACGCTCGCGCGGGAAAAGCTGGAGGAGCTATCGGGGTATCCACGGAACGATCCGCGGCTGACCGTCGCGGACGGCTCGAACGCGGCAGCCCCGACGGGTGTGACGATCACGGGCGCGACCATCGACACCACCAACCCGTGGGTCATCAACGATCTCCCCGCGTGGTACCAGCCTTCCACCGGGGCGACCTCGACCGCGGCAACGTCGCCGGGAGCCGGATGGTTCTCCTTCCCTTACTCCCGCACTTACACCATCGAGCAGTTCGACACAGACTTGACGACCCGCGTCACGGCGCCCGGCGCCTACGTCGTCAAGCTGATCACGGTGACGGTCCGGCCGACGGTGGGCCTCTTCCCGGGTCTCCGCCAGACGACCCAGTCGCTCTATTTGAGGGTACGGGATGCATAAACAGAAGGAACTCGGGTTCACGCTCGTCGAAGCGCTCGTTTCATTGGCCGTGCTGCTCACCGTGGTCGGGGGTCTCTACGCGCTCCTCGACAGCGGGAACAAGCTCGCCAAGCAGGAGACGAACGTCGCGGAAGCCCAGCAGTCCGCGCGGATCGGCGTCTACGAGCTCTCCCGAGTGATCCGACAGGCGCGCGTGGGAGGCCTTTTCTTCGCCAACGCCATCCTCCCGATCGCAAACAACAGCCCGGGAGGGGACAAACTGACCGACCTCTCCGGGGTTGATCACTTCATCCGGAAGGGCACCGACGTGATCGCCGTTCGGGGCATCCTCTCCGGAGACAAGTACATCTTCGCCCCCGGCGATGCCTCGTGCGCGGGCAACTGCGACACGACCACGTCGGTCACCGTGACCATTCATGCGACCTCCGTTGGCGGGGTATCCAACTTTGCGGTCGGCGGGGCGCCCTCTCTGATCAGCAGGACGCATCCCTTCTTCTTCGTCGTGGCGACCGGTTCGGACAACCTCGTGTCGATCAGCGGCTCCGATTACCTCGTTTCGCAGTACGTGGTCGGTCTCGTCGGAACCACCGGGACCTGGTACACACAGACGCCGGACACTTTCTCCTTCACCATGAACCCGCAGGCCACCGAAGCGAAGAAGCTGGACGCCAGTTCGGCACTGCCCTCGAGCCTGGACAAACCGTTCCTGGGCGGTCCGGTCGACGATGTGCGCTTCTTCGTCGACGAAGGCGCGACGAACGCGTCGAGCCTCAATACCGACACGCATCCCACCCTCGTGGAGGCGACGCTCGATCCGAGCACGGGCAACTACGATGTCCAACCGCTGGTGGACGAGGTCGAGGACTTTCAGGTCGCCTACGGCGTAGACGGCGCCGACGGCTCGACGCACGACAAAGGAATCTCGCCGGCGAAGGTCGACACGAGCGCCAGCAACAAGGACGAGTGGGTGGGCAACGTCGCAGGCGAAGTCTCGTCGAAACTCGCTCTCTCCTCGAGCGACCCCAAGTACGTCGCCGGATTCGTGGACACGACGATTCCGACTGGATCCTCGGCCCCCGCGCTCGCCCAACCCGCACTCCGGTCGGTCTGGATTTCCCTGGTGGTCAAGTCCACGGACCCCGACTTCGTCTATTCAGGGCCGGGCGCGCGGGGAATCCAGATCCTGGATTCGACGGCGAAATCGTTTTCGACCGCCACGGGCAGGCCGTATCGGCGCCGACTCCAATCTTTTGCGGTCTCGCTGAGGAATTACCAGTGAGGCGTGGTAGCGAGGTGGGAACCATGAGAATCCCCGCACATTCGAGTCGTCGCGGGCGTCGCGAAAGGGGCATCGCGCTCTTTCTCGCGATCCTGTTGTTGCTGATCCTGACGGTTATGGGCGTCGCGCTCATGTTCACGGCGTCGATCGAGCAGACCCTTTCCGCCACCGAAACGAAGATCTCGAAGATCTTTTACGCGGCGGACTCGGGCATCGAATACGCCACCGCCATGCTGAACTCCGTCCCGGTCTACAACGGGTCCAACCCGATGCCCGTCGGGGTCTCCAGCCATTACCCGACCACTTCGACTCCGGACATGGCCGTGACGATCGCTCCGCCAGTCCTGCTCGGCTACTCGATCCTGCCCGGCGACCAGCTCCAGTCCGAAGGCAAGGGATATGGCAGCAGCCAGGTCGTCGAAAATGTGTATGCGCTGACTTCGACCGCGAACTCCAACACGATCCAGGCGAGCAAGACGATCGATGCCGACGTCGGCGTCTATCCGAAGCTTCTGGCCATTCCCGAGTGAGGAAAAAATGACCCGATACTTCCGGCTGCTCCTGGCACTCGCTTTCGTCGCCCTGACGTCATTGCCCGCGGCGGCGGACGACAAGGACTTTCTGCGGCCCGAAGGCACCCGGGCGCCCGCCAACCTCATGATCATCTTCGGAAACTCGCAGACGACGACTCAGGCGATCACCTTCACCGGCGCGAACTTCAGCACGTTCGACGGCGACGCCGACTCCCCGGGGAGCAAGCTCGGGGCGGGCAAGAGGGTGATCAAGAAATTCATCACCGACTTCCACACCACCTACAACATCGGAATGACGGGCTTCGCGCGCCCGCCGAACCTCGGCTCGACCGCGATCATTGAAAAGCACTGGGTGTACCAGTCGCTCGACGTCGACTTTCCGAGCGACGGGTTCCAAGAGCCGGTCGGAACCCTCTCGCGCTGGGGCCCTCTCGGGGAAGGTCCCTGTACGAGCAAGACGGTTCCGGTCTGCACCGATCGTTCTTCCGGTGTGATCAGCCTGACTGGAGCGTATGCGAATGCGGTCGTCCCTTCCAGTCCCCCCTTCTTCGGTCCGAATCCGGACAGTAATAGCGCTGCTTACATCAACCTGGATGGGACCCTTGACAACAAGGGCGAAGCCAAAGATTCCACCAAACGCATAAAGCACACGATCGTCGCAGGAAAGTACGGCGACGCGTTCACCGATGGCACGTTCACGAGCCTCACGCTCGGCGGCAGCCCGGGCACCTACTCGATCGCCGTCAAGAAGGAGTATCAGACCTGTGCGTCGGGCTGTACTAACCAGAGTAGTGGTTGGGTCACCCAGCCGGGAACCCCCGGCGGAGGTCTTGGCACTGTGACGGTTCACTACCGTCCGCCGGTCGCCTTCTCGACGGAGAATTTTTACCCGACGGGCGCGACGGATATCACCGGTTCCTCGATTGCCGGCCGCGCGGTCGGGTTCCTGAACGAACCCAAGGTCGACTTCACCCTCAGCACGAACTGCTCGGGCCTGGAGTTCCAGAACACGGGACACCCGCTGATCAAGATCCCGAAGGATTACTCCTCGGGCCAGTCGTGCACTCCGCCGCAGGATTCCTTGAATTGCGCGAAGCGATTGCTGCGGCCTCAGGCGTACATCGAGAACTTCGACAGGGTGAGCGGGAACTACACGACCAACGACCCGGACAACCCCGGTTACACGCAAGCGGGCAGCAAGTACGCCGACGGCTGCGACCCGAACCTGCTGGGGGCCGTGCAGGACGGCCTGGACTCCGTCGAGAGAACCGTCATCCTGACGGCTCGGAACGGCTCGCAGGCGCCGATCAAGGGCGCGCTCGTGAACGTCCTCCAATACTTCAACGACCCGACGATCGACGGCTTCCAGAACGGCCTGCGGCAGGACGATCCCAACAAGCTGTGCCGCAGCACCGCGGTCATCTTCGTCTACGACACCTTCAACGGCTGCCAGAACGATACTTGCAAGGCCCTGCAAAACGCGGCTCTGGATGGGTTGAGGGCGATCGGCGTCCCCGTTTACACGATCGGTTTCGGCGCGAGCGCCAGCTCGGGCATCTGTGCCGGCGCGACTCCGCCGGAAGGCTGCCCGCTCGTCTGTATCCCGAAGTACACGGGAGCCCTCAAGGCCGACAAGACACCCGGGTATTTCCCGGTGACGGACGAGGTCGGGCTCTACAACGCGCTCGTGGAGATCGCCGACCTCGTCAACGAAGCCCAGAAGGGCTTCGTCTCCTCGACGGTCTCGACCGCTCAGGCCTCGGGCGAGCAGGTGACTTACCTCGCGAATTTCAACGCCCGGAACAAGCGGTCGATCTGGGAAGGCCGGGTGAACGCCTACAAGCTCGACTCGAGCGGAAAACTCGTGTGCTCATCCAACTGTTTCCCGGGCTCGACCGAGTTCGGAGTCCGTACGATCAAAGACCCGATCGACCCGAACAACAACGTTAAGGTGCCCGCGCCGTCGAATAACCCGGACTCGCTCATTTGGAACGCGGGAGAGAACCTCGCCGACACGCCCGGGACTGGAGCAACCAACCCCTCCGCGATCCTCGCGCCCGGAGCGCTAAGGTCCACGGGGACCTACCAGGACGACTCCAACGACCCGCCGGCGGTGAACATCGTGACCAGCTTCTACGCGGGACGCAAGATCGTTTTCTCGCTCCCGCAGAGCTACCCGGATCCGACGAATTCGTCGACACACCTGCCTCTGCCGGCTGCCGATGCGGTGCCCGAAACCCGACTCGACATGGTCGCACCGGCAGGCTCTCCCCCTTACACGAGTCCGCCCTCGTGGTGGACGGCAATCAAGGCTCTGATGTCGCCGCAATCGATCCCGCCGTTCGTGCTGACCCCGCCGATTTCCGACGACGACGCCCGCAATTCACTGCGCTTCATCTGGGGCGATCGCGATGCCGTCATCCTCGCTGCGCAACCCTCTGCAACGGGCACGACGCTGTACAACGGCCTGAAGCTCGGGGACGTCTTCCATTCGAGCCCCGTCCTCGTCGGGCCACCGGCCAATTTCGCCGATTTCAGCTCGAATCTCCACGGCTATCAGGACTTCCGGAACACGTACCAGCACCGACGCCGCGTTCTCTACTTTGGCGCGAACGACGGTCTCTTTCATGCCGTGGACGCCGGTGGATGGGATCGCACTTCCACACAGTGCGACTTCGACACGGACGGCGTCACCCGATTGCACTGCTTCGACCTGGGCACCGGGGCCGAGCTTTTCGCTTACGCTCCGCGAGCGATCATGCAGATCTTCAAGGGATTGAAGGACGAAATCGGTGTCCAGACGAAGCGGATGGAGTGGACGGTCGATGGCCCGTCGACGGCCGGGGACGTCTTCGCCGACTTCAACCACTCGGGCACTCCGATCGACGCGAAACGAGCCTGGCACACGGTGCTGGTCGGCGGGATGAGGGAGGGCTCCCCCTTCGAAGGGACGAGTGGGGCGACCCCCGCCGATTCCCAGGGGAGCTACTACGCGCTCGACGTGACCCAGCCGGACGCCCTGACGAGCGACGCGACCGGCAAGCCTCTCACGATCATCCCCGCCACGTTCAACGCGCCGCTCTGCCTGAACGCGAGCGGCGACGCGACCTGCGGGAAGGATGCCGCAGATCCTGGCGTTCGCGGGACCCAGCCGGCTCGCGCCTATCCGACGGTGCTCTGGGAGATCACCGACGTCGGAGACCTGGACGCCACCGGGACAGGCGGCGCCACGTTCGTCGACATGGGCGAGACCTGGTCGAAGCCGGCGCTCGGACGAGTCAGGGTCTGCACCGCGAACTGCGGGAATACGAGCGCCCCCTTTCCCGTCACCGAGGACCGCTACGTGGCGATCTTCGGCGGTGGCTTCGACCGGGAGCGGTTGAACCGCCGCGGCAACTGGCTCTACATGGTCGACGTCGAAACCGGCAAGGTGCTCTATCGGGCGAACTCGAGCTGCGGAGTCAACACGGGCAGCGGATGCACGCCGATTTACTTCGGGTCCATCCCTTCGGAGCCGGCGGCCATCGACGGAAACGGCGATGGGATCATCGATCTCCTCTATGTCGGAGATCTGAAGGGCCGCATGTGGCGGATCGACCTGACGGACCTGCGTCTGCTCGCCTCGGCGCCGACCGGCCGTTTCGACAACAAGATCGACGTGAACGCCGGCACCGGCAAGCCCTTCCTGCTCTTCGAGGCGCCGCAGCCGGCGGCGGGAAGCGTCCATCCCTTCTACCCGATCTACTACCGGCCCACGGTTATTTCGCTCGGATACAGCGTCTCCGGGAGGCCGGCTCTGGGAATCGGATTCGGGACGGGAGACCGCGACGACATCACGGGAAAACGTGAACCGACTTCGCTGACTTACAGCCAGCGTTTCTATTACGTCGTGGACAAGGCAAATACTTCGACGCGCACGGAGAGCGACCTGCACGACATCACGGACCCGACCCTCGCGGGCACGCCGACGGTGCCGACGGACGGATGGCGCATCGAGCTTCCGCCGGGCGAGCGCATGAATGCCGACGTGCTGACCGCCAACGGAGTCATCTTCTTCACCACCTTCAATCCGCTGCTGCCCACTAACCCAAGTGGATGCGCGAACCCGTTGTTTTGCGGTGGGAACAGCGGAACGTCGCGGTTGTATCGGGTCTTGTATTCGACCGGTAACTCCGCGCTTTGCTGCTCGAATGATACAACGAAGCCCTGCACGACCGGCGGATCTCAATGTGCGGCCCCCGGGTTCTGCGCTTCCAGCAACCTCTGTACGGTCTATGTGGGAGCCGATCGCGGCGAGACGCAGCAGCCCTCAGGGTTCCTTTCCGAGCCGGTGTACTTCCAGTCGCAGAACCAGGAGGGAAACATCATCTACTCGAACGAGAACACCATTAAGACGGAGAAGGCGCCGGGCAAAAAGAAGAGCTCCATCAAGAGCTGGAAAGAACGCTCCCGGCGACCCTAGCCGGGGGGGCGAACGGAGGATCGGGGCGGCCGGCGGGCCGCCCCTTTTTTTGCCCGCCTTGAAGGGGCGCCGACCGAGGCCGCCGTCAAGTGACCGCGACGCGGTCATCCTGAGCGAAGCGAAGGATCT
>DASXSX010000134.1:0-11612 GCA_036505815.1 Thermoanaerobaculia bacterium | reverse complement strand
CGCCGCCCAGCGTGTCGATCTTATCGATGAGCCGCCGCGCTCGCGACCGAATCTCCCCGGTCCACTCTTCGATGAGCGCGGATCCGCCGAGCGGGTCCGCGACGTCCGCCACGCCGGTCTCGAACGCGATCACTTGCTGTGTCCGGAGCGCGAGCCGGGCCGCTCGTTCGGTCGGGAGCGCGAGCGCCTCGTCGGCGGCGTTCGTGTGGAGAGACTGCGTCCCCCCGAGCACCGCTGACAGTGCCTGGAGCGCCACCCGGACGACGTTGACGTCCGGCTGCTGCGCGGTCAGGGTCGATCCGGCGGTCTGCGTGTGGAAACGCATCCGGTGAGAGCGCGGGTCCCGCGCTCCAAATCGGTCCCGCATGATCTCGGCCCAGAGAAACCGCGCCGCGCGGAACTTTGCAATCTCTTCGAAGAAGTTGGAATGCGCGTTGAAGAAGAACGAGATCCGCGGGGCGAAGGAATCGACCGGCAGTCCCCGGCCGACTGCGGCTTCGACGTACGCGATCCCGTTGGCGAGCGTGAAAGCGACCTCCTGCACGGCCGTCGCACCCGCTTCCCGGATGTGGTACCCGGAGATCGAGATCGTGTTCCAGCGCGGAACCTCGCGGCCGCAGAACTCGAAGATGTCGGTCGCGATCTTCAGCGACGGCCGCGGCGGAAAGACGTACGTTCCGCGGGCGGCGTACTCCTTCAACAGATCGTTCTGGACCGTCCCCGAGAGCTCCTCCCACGCGATCCCCCGCTCCCGCGCGACCGCCAGGAGAAGGGCGAGAAGGATGGCCGCCGTCGAATTGATGGTCATCGAGATCGAAACTCGATCGAGCGGCAGGCCTTCGGTCAACAGGCGCATGTCTTCGATCGTCGAGATCACGACGCCGGCCTTCCCGACTTCGCCGCGGGCCAGCGGATCGTCGGAGTCGTAACCCATCTGCGTCGGCAGGTCGAACGCCACCGACAGGCCGGTCTGGCCCTGCTCGAGCAGGTAACGGTAGCGCCGGTTCGACTCGCGCGCGGAGCCGTACCCGGCGTATTGGCGCATCGTCCAGAGACGCGATCGGTACATCTCGGAGGTGATCCCCCGGGCGTACGGAAAGTCGCCGGGAGGAGGCTCTCCGTAAAACGGCCGGACCGGGACGCCGGAGCTGGTTTCGGCGGCCGGCGGCGGGTCCCTCGGACGTTCCGGGCGCCCCGAATCGATCGGCGGGCGCGCCCGTTTCTCCTTCACTCTTCGATTGTTGCACACCATCCGTCGACGAAAAGCCCCTCCGCCGCGCCTACAATCGCGGGCGTGATTCCACCTTTCCAGGGGCAGTTCTCCACGTTCGGCTTCGCCGACCTGCTGCAGTGGATGGAGATGAACCGGCGGTCCGGTCGCTTGACGTTGATGCGGGGAAGAGACCGCAGGATAGTCGACTGGAAGGACGGCGAGATCGCTTACGTATCGAGCTCCCATCCGGGGGACCGCCTCGGCGTCTTCCTGAACCAGACCCGCGCGATCCCGACGGCGACGCTCCACGCGCTCCTCGCGCGCAACTTCACCTCGGGGACGAACCTGACCCGGCTCATCTTAGATGGCCGCCACGACACGCTCGTCGGACTCTCGAAGCGGGTCGAGACCCTGGCGCGCCGTCTGCTGTTCGAGGTCTTCGAGTGGCGGGACGGGGTCTTCCGCTACGATCCCTACTCCCCCGTCGAAAAGATCCTGCGCATCCGTCTCAAGATGCGGCCTCAGGCCCTCGCCTTCCAGGCCGTCAAGAGGATCGACGACGCGCGCCGCCGCCGGCGGCGCCCCGCACCCCGCGGATTCCGCGAAGCGGTCTTCGAGGAGGACGAGCTCGACCGCCGCTTCTGGGAGGTTCTCGCGCGGGTGGGTACCCTCGTCGAGCCGGAAGAGGCCCGGCGCCGCCTCGATTATCTTCGCGAGTTCGCCGACCGCCTTCGCCGGCGTCTCGGCCGGATCGAGTCGCTTCGGCCGCTGCACGAAGACTCCGCGGCGTTTCTCCGCGATCTCTTGAACCGCGACCCTCTCGAGCTGTCGGCGATCGCGCCGATCGCGGCCCTCGATCCATTTCTGACGCTCGACGTCCTCGTTCTCGCCAACAGCCTCGTCGTCAACCGGAGGCGGTCGGTCGCGACCGCGGATGAGGCGCTCGAGCGTCTCGGCCGGGGTCCGGTGACCGTTCTCGCGGAACGTCTCGCCGCCTCGGATTTCCCGCGGGCAGCGCAGGAGGACCGCGCGGCGGTGGCGGTGCGGCGCGCCAGCATTGCGGCTGCGGTGGCCGCGTCCCGGCTGGCTCCCGAGTTCGGGATCCCGGCGGAGCGGGCATATTCCCTCGGCCTTCTGCACACAGTCCCCTATGCGGACCTCCTCGCCGTCGTCGAGGAAATGAAGCTCGCCCCGGGGCCTTTCCGGGCGGCGCTCATCGAAGCGCACCGGCCGCTCGTCGGTCGGCTGAGGGCGGAGGGATGGAGTCTCCCTTCCGATCTCGAAGCCGTGCTCACCGACGAGGGAGCGGATCCGCGACCCGCGGCCGCGCTCGTGCGGGCGGCGCGGGCGGCTCTGCCGGACTGCGCGCTCGGCCCGCTCCCGGCCGGAGCCAGGTCGGGTCGCGATGTGCGGGCGATCGCGACCGAAGTGAACCGTCTCTTCGAGTACCTGGGCCTGCCCTCCGCCGCCGTGCGAACCGCGACCCCGGGCGCTCATTGAAATCGGGACGCGGCTTTAACGAAACGTTCATCGAAAGCCCGAGGGCGCGGAGGAATCGGCCGCCACCTGAAAACGTTTTGCAGAGCCGAGGAACAAACGATGATCCAACGACCACTTTCTCGAGCTCTCTTTGCGGCTCTTCTTGCAGTCTCACCGGCTCTCGTCGCGGCCCAGCAGCCGCCAACCTTCACCGAAGAGGTCCAGGTGCGAGTCATGGACTTAGACGTCTCGGTCACCGACTCGAGCGGCCGCCCGGTGCCGGACTTGAAACGCGAGGACTTCACCGTCCGCGTCGACGGGAAGCCCGTTCCGATCGACTACTTCGCCCGCGTGGACGCCGGCACCATCCACGCCCCCGACCTCGCGACGGCTTCTCCCGACCAGGTCCTGGCCGCTTACCGGCGCGGCGACGAGGCGTTCGTCCCCCGGCACTTCCTGATGTACGTCGACCTCGGTCACCTCACTCCCGACGGGCGGAAGCGCGCGGTCGACGGCCTGCGCGACCTGATCACGCGCATGGGGCCGAACGACCGGGGGCGCGCCCTGATGTTCGACCGGCGCTCGAAGGAGCTCACCGAATGGACCTCGAGCAAGGAAGAGCTCTTCGCCGCGCTCACGCGAATCGAGAAGGCCGGCGTCGGGATGTCGCGACTCCTGACCGAGCGGCAAACCCTGAGGGACATCGACTCGACCGGCCGACGGTCCACGCGCGAGTTCCTCGCGAGACAGTATGCCGAGCAGGAGAGGGCGGAAGTCCGCCAGATGCTCGACGACATCGGCTCCGAGCTCGCCACGCTCGCGCCGCTCGCCGGAAAGAAGGCGTTCCTCTTCGTCTCGGGAGGTTTCGAGTTCCAGCCCGGCTACGCGATGGCGAGCTACGCGCTGGGGTCTCCGAGCCTCCTCGCGCTCGACGTCCGCAACGTGTCGCAGGAGCTCGATCAGATCGTGCGGCGTGCGAACGCTTCCGAGATCACTTTCTACACCGTGGATGCCCGCGGCCTCGAGGCCGAGGGAAGGTCCGCCTCCAACGACGATCCGCTCCTCGCCCGTCCCGGTGTTTCGTTTCTTGCCCGTCAAGACAGCCAGGCCGGTCTCGTGGAGCTCGCGCGTGAGACCGGGGGTCTCGCGCTACTCAACTCGAACGACTTCGCGAAAGGTCTGTCGCGGGTCTACCAGGACACGTCGGCTTACTACTCGATCGGCGTGACGCTTTCCAAGCTCCTCTCGACCGGCTACCAGCAGGTGCGCGTGGACGTGAACCGTCCCGGCGTCACCGTGCGGACCCGGCGCGGCTATGCGGTGCGCAACGACGCCGACCGCGCGCGCGATCGCGTGCAGGCGACGTTGAAGACCAACCTCTCCTACTCCGGAATTCCGGTGGCGCTTCGCACGGCGCCGCCCACCAAAAAAGGGAGCCGATACACCCTCCCGATCTCAGTCTCGATTCCCGCCTCCGGGCTGACGTTCACGGGAGAGGGCGCGTCCCGGCGGGCCGCGGCGGACGTCTACATCGGGGCGATGGACGACGCCGGGCGGATGAGCGACATTGCGCGCGAAGAGGCGACGTTCACGATTCCGGAAGGAAAAGACGAGACGGCTCCCCTGGTCTACACCGCCACTCTCGAGACGCGCAAAGGGAACCATCGAATCGTCGTGAACGTGCGGGACAGAGCAACAGGGCGAATGGGGACGGCGAAGGCAGATCTGAGGATCGAGTAGCGAGGTCTGGATGCTCGCCATGGGATGTTCCTCCGCCGCCGCTTGCTCTCTCCCGGCCGCGTCGAGCGGCCGCTAAAAACGCCGTTGCGCGGCGGCCGTCTGCTCTCGTCCGGCCGCGTCGAGCGGCCGCTAAAGCGCCTCGAGCCGCCGCTCGAGAAAGTCCGAGTCGGAAGCTCGTCTTCCCGTGAAAAGGACTGTTCTCGTGTCCGATCAGAGCGCGGGTGATCCAGTCGGATTCCGTGATGAGTAACCGCGGGTCCGGGGCCTTCTCTGGCAGATCGAACACGAGTCGGGTCACATAGGATTCGCCGGGCACGAGCGCGCGTGTCAGCGGAAGGGCCGCACCTTCGACGGATCCGAGCGCGCGCTGGCCGGCTGGGTCCGGCCGATAGATCGTTCCCGAGGCGTCTACAACCCGCACGGACCGCGGGTTGGGCGTCAACGACATGTCCTTCGGCCGGTGCGAAGAGGTGGTCTCCGGATCGAAGCGCACGCGAAGCGATGCGATGCGATAGAGACCGCGAGCCATCGCTCGAGACGACCCGGTCCCGAGGCTCTTCGATTCCCGGACGTCGACGACTGAGTACGCGAGATGGCAGTCCACCTCGCAAAAGTACTTCTCCTCCGCCCGCTTGGCGAGCTGCTCACGGCTGGCGAGAGAAAAAGAGAGAAGCACCGCTACGTAGAGCCCGGCGGCGGCGAGCGCACCGATCAGAACCCGACGGGCGGCTCGGCGCTTTCGGCGCGCGAAGAGAACGAGGGCCGTCACGACGGCGAGAAACTCGGCGAAGCCGAATCCCAGAAAAGCGAGGACCCCGAGGACTGCGTTGCCCTGGAAGTTGAAGTAGACATGGTTCATGGGCGCGTCCCTCCTAACTTCTACAAAGACCTTTGCATTGCAAAGTAGGATCCCAAAAAAACTCTAGCCGTGCCGCGCGGCGCGGATCACCGCCTCCATATGATCGAGATATCGGGACAAGGCTCGACGTCCGGCCGCGGTCAGCCGATAGGTCGTCCTCGGGATTCGGCCTTCGAAGCTCTTCACGCAGGCGACGTATCCGGCCCTCTCGAGCTTGCGCGCGTGAACGCTCACGTTTCCGTCGGTCGCTCGCAGGAGCGTCTTCAGCTCGTTGAATGTCAGCGATTCGTTGACGGCGAGCGCGCTGACGATGCCGAGCCGCACCCGCTCGTGGATCACTCGATCCAGCCGCCCAGGGCTCGCCGATCGCTCCCGCGCTCCGACCAGCTCGATGCCGCGAGTCGCGCGGGCCCCCTGGGCCCTGGGTCTTTGGTCCTTGGTCTGCGTCTTACCCACCATGCCTCCGCGCGATGGCGGCCCCGAAAACCGCCAGAAGTCCTCCAAACCCTGCCGCGAGCAGCGCGTCGCCCCACCCGGGCGGGCAAAGAAATGCCGCAACGCCCAGGGCGAAGAAACACCCGCCCATGAGCCGCACGACGGGAACCGACACGGCACCCCCCGCGACGACGGCGGTGCCGAAAAGAACGAGCCAGACGCCGGGCAGCGCGTCGAAGAGTCCGCGCGCCACGAGGGCCGCGGTCAGCGCGGCGCCGGCAGCGAGCGGAGCGGTGAAGGCTGGCCAGAATTTCCGGCTCGAGCCCGAGAAGAGCGACAGTCCCTTCCGGCGGGCCTTGGCGACCATCGCGGCGCCCGCGATCGCGACGGCGACCACCGCTTCGACGAGCCAGGTCGCCAGCCACCCGGCCCGGGTCGGCTGCCGCCCAGCGACGATCGCGGCGACGATCGCCGTAGTCCCGATCGCCACCTGACCCCAGCCGGAGACCGCGGTGAAGGAACCCGCGCTCTCCATCGTCTCGCGGATGAAGCGCAGGTTGGCGGCAGCGTGGGAGCGCACGTCGGGAACGACGGGGCGGTAGGGATCGACAGTCGGGGGCACGAACGGCATTCTGGTCGACGCCTGAATAAACTGTCAAGTACTTTTCGTGGCAAAGTGGCAAGTGGAGACCTGACCCCAAAAAGAAAAGGGGCCTTGCGGCCCCCTCTTCTTTATCCGAACCCGGTCTAGAAGCGGAATCCCACCGTGAAGCTGTAAGTGCGCGGAACCTGTCCGCCTTGCGTGGTGTAGTAGGAGCCCACGCCGTTGGGCTGACCGAAGAGCGGTCCTTTCAGCCAGTTGGCTCCCGAGACGGCGCAGCGATTCGGGTTGGCCGGGTCGCGCTGTGTGCACTCGACCGGTGTGTCCGTCAGCGGGTTGAAGGCGACGAGGTTCGAACCAGCTCCGCCGCTGCGGCGGGTGATGATGGTGGTGTCGGGAAAGACCACGGCGTCCGTGTTGAAGACGTTCGTCACGATCCCGCGAAGGAAGAGCTCGAGGCTCTTGAAGACGCGGATCGAGTATCCGATCGAGATGTCCGTCGACCAGACGTCGTCGGTCTGGAACTCTCCGCGGCGGCTGAAGTAGTAGGTATGCGTCGTGCCGAGCTGCGAGAGCGTGTAGCCCGGGTTCGCCGGAGATCCCGGGAAGGGCGTGTTGCGTCCGGAGGCGTCGATGTTCTGAATCGCCGAATAGGGGACTCCCGAACCGTAGGACTCGAGGACCGCCGCATCGAAGTTCCCGAAGCGCGTCGGCAGCTCGTATCCCAGCCACAGCCGCCCGCGGTGACGCTGGTCCCCGACGAGATAGCCGAACGGCTTGCGCTGCTCGTAATTCAGATACTCGGGATAGTAGAGGTCGAGCGGCGTGTTCGAGATCGTCGCGTTGGGTCCGGTCTCCGGGTCGTCGTTGCCCGTGAGTCGCGACCAGGTGTAAGTCAGCCCGACGTTGAAGTGGTTCGGTCGCCACTGCCCCTGGAACTGCACCCCGCGATACTTGCGCTCGACCTGGCCGCTGTCGTTCTCGGTAAAGGCGACGTCGCCGAGGTTGCCGAAGGGATCTGTCGTCTGGCCGGTCGAGAGGTCGAGCCGCGTGACATAGAAGTTGTCCCAATCCCGAGCGATCAGGTCGACCTTCGCGTAGGCGTTGGACCCAATCTGGGTTCCGTACCCGACCGTGAACTCGTCGACCGACGGAGACTTTAGGGAACCGGGGAAGCGGGCCGAAAATCCCGGGATCGACGACGAGTTCAGGAACGAGGTGTTGCTGGTTCCCCCGACCGAGTCGAACCAGGCGAAGAGCTGGGCGAGGGCGTCGGCCGAGGAGAGGCACCCGGCCGAATCCGTCGGCGAGCACGATGAGGCCGGGTTGATGGCCGGCCCCCGGTAGTTCCACGTGATGTTCGCCGGATTGCCGGCCGCCTGGGCGCTACCGCCCACGTTGCCGTCGGCGATCTTCGCGACGTAGCGACCGTAGGTCGCCGTCGCCCGGCCACGGCCTTTGCCGGTGATGTCCCACGCGACCCCGAGGCGCGGTGAGAACGCGCTGTCGTCGGAGACTGTGTTGCCGTCCGCATCCTTCCCGTTGTTCTTGTCGTAGCGAAGCCCGACGTTGAAGCTGAAGTTCCGGTTCAGCTCCCACTTGTCGTTCACGAACGCCGAGACCGTCTTGAAGTCGGTACCAGTCGAGCTCTTGAAGATCGGCTGGAACTGGATGATCGACGCATTGTCGAAGCGGGGATAGACGGTCGTCCCGACGATAATCGAAGTGACGTTCGTGATGCGGTAGTCGCTTCCTTCCTGGTGGTTGTTCGCGATCCGCTCCTCGGCGAAGTTTTCGCCGCCCAGGACGATCGTGTGGCTCCCGAGCTTCGGCGTATCCAGGTAATAGGTGAACTTCCCGAGCCACGAGTCGTTGTTGCGCTCCTCGGGAGTGCACACTCCGCAGAAGGTCGGGGAGTGGAAGCGACGTTGATTGGTGTCGACGATCAGCGTGCCGTTGATGAGGTCGGTGAACCGGCCGCCACTGTTCTCGAACGCAAATTTCTTCCTCGCGTACTGCGCCTCGAACATGAGGTTGCGGGTCAGCAGACCGTTGTAGTTCGCGGCGAAGAGAGAGTTGGGAAGCGAACGCACTGGCACGAGGCTGTCGTAGTCCAGGATGTTGCCGAAAAAGTTGTTCGTCTCGTCATTGGTGATGTCGAGATACGAGAGGACGAGGCTATGCCCCTGGGCGATGTTCCCGGTCAGCTTTCCTTCCCACCGCTTCTCGTCGAAGCCGTTCGTGAACGGCAGGTTCGTGACCGTGGTGAACTGCTGGATCGAACGCTTGGCCAGCCGGCCGGCGCCGAAGAACCAGAGGTGGTCCTTCAGGATTCTTCCGCCCAGGGTCGCCTCGTAGATCTCATCGGTCTTGTCCACGTGATCCGCCTCGGTCGGCCACGGGGTCTTTTCTCTCCATCTCGGATTGCTGAAGCTGTCGCGGAAGGACCCGCTGAAGCGGTTTCCTCCGGACTTCGTGAGGGTCGAGATGACCCCTCCCGTGAATCGCCCGTACTCGGCTGACACGCCTCCCGTGAATACCGTCGTCTCCTGGATGGCGTCCTCGATGAACAGGTTGTGCGGCTGCCCGCGCAGGTTCTCGTTGACGACGACGCCGTTGACCAGAAAGACGTTGTCGTAGGACGGCGCCCCCGAGATCTCGACCTGATCGTTCGGGCCGTTGTTGTTGACGCCCGGGGCGAGCAAGACGGTCTGCACGATCGTCCGTGCGATCGGGAGTCGGGCGATCTCTTTCGAGGTGAAGTTCGTGGCGATCTGCGTCGTCTCGAGGACCGCCTCCGCCTCGCCCTTGACCTCGATCTCCTCCGTCACCTGCGAGACGGAGAGCTCCTCGTCCGCCCGCGTCGACTGCGCCAGCAGCAGCCGGACTTTCTGGGTCTTCGTCTGCATGCCGGCGAGCTCGAAGGTGACCGTGTAATCGCCGGGCGGCAGCCCTGCGATGCTGTAGCCGCCGCTCGAGCCGGTCACCGCATTCCGCGTGCCCTGCAATGCGGAGGATGAGACGGTCACTGTCACGCCGGGCAGCGGCTGGCCCGCGGACGTCACCGTGCCGACCACGGTAGCGGTCGTGCCCTGAGCCAGGGCGACCTCGCCCGTGGAGGTGAGAAAGACGAGCACCACCAGGAATCGCAAGAGGTTCCTCATCGACCAACCCTCCTTTTCGAAAGAGAAACAGATGAAGCTCGAATGGAGCTCAATCCCCGGCCGCAAATCTCCCCCTCCGGTCGGAGCCGGGGGAACCCCGAAATCGGCTTGCCCGCAGGACTCGAGCACACTCGATGGGGACGACTGCCCCCTTTCAGGGGACGAAAAGCAAACGGGGAGCCAGCGGGTCACTCCGACAGGCCTGGCACCGCGAGTCGAAGATCAAGACGCTCATGCGAAAGAAGTTCGCAGAGGTGACGGAAGGATACATGCCCGAGCCTCAGGCGATCAGATGTTCGATCCCTTGGATCGAAATCCAAAGGTCCGGAGAAGCTGGCTCGACCGGGACTAGCGGGAGTTCGCGGAGGTCCGGGTGGCTTCAGCGGGAACGACCCGGAAATCCGCCCGCCGCAGGACGCTGTGCCCCTGTCCGTCCCGGACCGTCACGTAGAGGACGTAGCTGCCCGGCTCGAGCGAAGAGAGCGGGAGTTCGTAGCCGAAGGCATAGCGGCCGGGAGCGATTTCCTGGAGCTGCGCGGGTGACGCGGGGCGGACCGCGACCGTGCGGGGGCCGTGCAGCAAACGCAGCTCCTGGGTCACCTTGTCCTCTTCGGAAACGTTGGCGAGCTGGACGAAGTACCACAGCGACTCGGCGCGTGAGAAGGTCGCGTCGGCCCGCGGAAGCGCCTCGACGGACCCGAAGAGAAAGGAGCTGTCCCCGGCTTTGCCGGGCGGGCTCATCCCGGCGGAGACGAGCACGCTCGAGATGGCGAAGTCGGCACCGATCTCCGGCACGCGGACCGGGATCGTTCCGGACGCAACCTGCCGCTCCCCTTCCCCCGTCACCGCGAACGAAGCGGAGTAGTTGCCGGGCGGAAGATCGAAGCGCCGCACGAGCACGCGGCCCGGCCGAGCCGTCGGCAGGCTCGTGGAAGCAGTCGCGCGCTCGGAGCCGGCCGAGATTTCCCGCCCTCCCTCGTCGCCGCGAACGAGCGCGTGGAAAGTCAGCTTCTCCCCCGCTCCCTTGCCGTCCGGCAGAAAGACCCAGGCGAGCGTCTCCGGCTTGTCCCGCGCGCCCCAGAGGACTGCGCTCCCAAAGACCGGCTGCTTTTCGTCCTCGGAGACCACCTGGTGAGGGGCCTTCTCGAGAATCGCACGCACCGCCGCGGAGAGAGGCGTCAGGGAGAGCGCCGGGGCCGCGGGCGCGAGGGCGGCGAGGGGAGCCGCGGGGGCGGGCACGAGATCGGGGTTGACGATCGTTTTGCGCGCGAGCCTCTCGCGGTACTCGTGAACGAGACCGGGATTCTGAAGCTCGTCCTTGTGCCGGTTCGGCTCCATGACGAAGGTCATCGAGAGAGACGGCACTCCGAGGGCCTGGAGTATCTTCGGGGTCCGCTTGGTGTCATAAATCCAAGTGTGCGTCGTCTCGGTGCCCTCCCTGATCCCGACCGCCTCGTACGTGTCACCCGCGGCCAGCCGGCGGGGAGGAGGCAGCGGTGGAGCGTGCTGCTCCTGGACCTGCGCTGGAGTGCCGAACACGATGAAAACGAAGCCCTGGGCCGTTCGCGAGCCGGCGATCTTCTCGATCCGATAACGTTGGTCGGCAGTCCGGATTCGGGCCAGAACCAGGTCCCGGAATTCGTTCGCGGCCGTGCCGGGTGTCGGATCGCGCTTCAGCCAGTAGCGCTCGATGAAGTCGACACGGCTGTCGCGTGAACGCAATCCGTCCCACTCTTTGCGCTCCGCCGCGGTCAGGAAGTAAGCCTCGGGCGAGTTCGCCCAGTTCTCGTCGTCGGGTCCCGCCGGCGTCGAGCCCCCCGACACCAGGGGGACGACGAAGAGAAGGACGGCGAGGGCGACCTTCGAGAGCTTCACCCCGGCCATTCTAGCCTCCGATCGGCGGCCGAGCCGCCCGACCTCTGCGCAGAAGCGGAAGGGCCCCGGCGAGGTGCCGGGGCCCCGGAAATCCGAGGAAGGAACTAGAACCGGAGGAGCGCGGTCAACCGATAGTTGCGCGGCGCCTGGAAGGAGTTGCGCGAAGTCGGAAAACCGAACGACGACCCGGGGATGAGCGTCAGCCGAGTATTGTCGGTTATGGGCTGCTGGTTGGTGAGGTTGAAG
>DASXSX010000133.1:0-3436 GCA_036505815.1 Thermoanaerobaculia bacterium | reverse complement strand
GAGGCGCTCGAGTACGCGTCGCGCGCGCGGTCCTGCTCGTTCAGAGGAGACGCGGCCAGCACGACGAGGAGCGTCGACCCGACCAGAAGACGCGTCGCTCCGAAGGTCTCCGCCGTCCGAGCCTCTTTGACCGCGCGCGACCAGAGCTCCAGCGCGACGGCTGCGGCGGCGAAGACCGCGACGCGGTACCAGTCGGAAGGCACCACCGCCGCCAGGAACGTGACGATCGCCGCGGCCGTGAAGGCAAGCGCGGCCGTGATCCAGGTCCGGCCTCGCGACTCGGTTTCGCGGCGCCATGCGGTTAGCGACAGAGCCGAGAGCATCAACGCGGCGAGGCCTCCCACGCGGGGCAGGGAGAGAAGGGACTCGGGAAGCGGGGCACCGAGCTCCGGGGTCTCGAGGCCGCTCGCGGCATAGAGACCGGCCGCCAGCAGCAGGTATCCCGACAGAGGAGCCAGGCGGTGGTCGGAAATCGGTCGGACGGCGAGCGCCGGCAGCGTGAAGGGCAGGACGATCCATCCGAGCGAGAGCGCCGCGACCGTGCCGGGCGGCAGGGAGTCGATTCCGCCGAAGCGCGTCTCGACCGCGAGGAACGCGAGCGCGAGAGCGACTCCGATGCGAAGAGGATCGTTCATCCGGCCGGCGAGGAGCACGCAGGCGAGAAGCACGACGCCGAACGCGAGATCGCGCGACCCGGGGAATTCGATCGGGGCAGCCGCTGGCCGGGCGCTGACGAGCACGGTGCCCGAGCGATCGGTCAGGAGAGGTGATCCTCCGGCAGCAGTCGGACGCCATGCCGCGGAGGCTCCCGAGACTCCGAGCGAGCGCGCGAAGTCCGGTGCGTCGACCGGAAAGGAGCGCGACGAATAGACGACCCCGGAGAAACCCCTCTCCCCGACCGGTTTGCGCTGGACGACGACGACGCGAGTTGCCGACCAGCGGACGGCCAGACCGCCGGACGAAAACTCGAGACCGGCGAGAGGCGGGGCGTCGCCCCACCAGGCGTGGATATTTCCTGAGGGATCGGTCAACGCGAGACCGGTGCCGGCCGGGGCTCCCGCGAGCGCCTGGCCCGCCGCGGTGAAGAGCGCGAGCCGGTTGACGGCGATCCCTCCGCCTTCGAGCGAGCGCACCACCTCCCGCTGCTTCTCAAAGTCCGCAGCCCGCCGTGCGAGCTCTCCGACCACCTTCTCGAAAGCGCGCGAGAGCGAGGTCGGAGGCTTAGCCGCCGCCACCTGGCCGATCGGTAGCGACAGGCGACCGCCCAGGAAGAGCAGGAGAGGCGTTGCGACGAGCGCCGCCGCGAGCGGGGCGCGCAGGCGGCGAATCACCGGAGGAAGGGCAGCTCCACTCCGCGCTCCTTCGCCGTCGCGATCGCCTCGGGATATCCGGCGTCCGCGTGCCGCATCACTCCGGTCCCGGGATCCGCCGTCAGCACGCGCCGGAGCCGCCGCTCGGCGCCATCGGTCCCGTCTGCGACGACCACCATGCCCGCGTGGATCGAGTAGCCGATGCCAACTCCTCCGCCGTGGTGGACGGAGACCCAGGTCGCGCCGCAGGCGGTGTTGACCAAGGCGTTCAAGATCGGCCAGTCGGCGATCGCGTCCGATCCATCGCGCATCCCTTCCGTTTCCCGGTTGGGCGAGGCGACCGAACCGGCGTCCAAGTGGTCGCGCCCGATCACGACGGGCGCGCGGAGCTTTCCCCGGCGCACGAGGTCGTTGAAGAGGAGGCCGGCGCGCGACCTCTCCCCGTACCCGAGCCAGCAGATCCGCGCAGGCAGACCCTGGAAGAGGACGCGCTCGGAGGCTTTCGTGAGCCACCGCGCGAGCGCGGCGTTCTGCGGAAAGAGGTCCTGGAGCGCGCGGTCCGTCGTCGAGATGTCCTCCGGCTCGCCGGAGAGCGCGGCCCAGCGGAAAGGACCCTTCCCTTCGCAGAACAGCGGCCGGATGTAGAGCGGAACGAAACCTGCGATCTCGAACGCGTTCTCGACTCCCGCTTTCTTCGCCTGACCGCGCAGGTTGTTGCCGTAGTCGAATACGACCGCGCCGCGCCGCTTCATTTCGAGGAGCGCGCGCACGTGCGCGGCCATCGTCTCGTAGGCGCGTCGAACGTAGAGATCGGGATCGCGCCGCCGCAGATCCGCGATCTCCGGTCCGAAGAGGCCGCGCGGGACGTAGCCTTCGAGCTCGTCGTGCGCGGAGGTCTGGTCCGTCACGAGGTCCGGAACGATTCCGCGCGCGATCAGCCTCTCCAAGAGATCGACTGCGTTCGCGCGCACGCCGATCGAGGTCGCGCTCCGCCGGTCGCGTGCGGCGAGCGCCTGGTCGATCGCGGAGTCGAGGGAATCCACCCGTTGGTCGAGGTACCGGGTCGCGATCCGCCGCTGGATGCGCTCCCCGTCCACCTCGGCGATGAGCGCGGTCGCCCCGTTCATCGTCGCGGCGAGAGGTTGCGCGCCCCCCATTCCGCCGAGACCCGCGGTGACGACGAGCCGCCCGGAGAGGTCGCCTCCGAACTCCTTTCCCCCGGCGGCGGCAAACGTCTCGAACGTGCCCTGCAGGATTCCCTGCGTTCCGATGTAGATCCAGGAACCGGCCGTCATCTGGCCGTACATCGTCAGGCCCGCCGCCTCCAGGCGTCGGAACTCGTCGCCGGTCGCCCACGCGGGAACGAGGAGAGCATTGGCAATCAAGACCCGCGGCGCGTCCTCGTGCGTTTCGAAGACGCCGACCGGTTTGCCGGACTGCACGAGGAGAGTCTCGCGGGACGAGAGGCGCTTGAGTGTCGCGACGATCGCGTCGAAGCACTCCCAGTTTCGCGCCGCCTTCCCGGTGCCCCCGTAGACGATGAGCTCGTCCGGCTTCTCGGCGACCTCCGGGTCGAGGTTGTTCTCGAGCATTCGCAGGGCGGCTTCCTGAGGCCATCCCGAGCATCGGAGCCCGGTTCCCCGCGCTGCGCGGACGACGCGGGGGCCCGAAACGACGGCAGGCACGGAGGAATTATAGGCGTCGGAACTTACTCGAGGTCCGCGATCGCGCCGGCCACCGTCTCGGTCTCTAAGAACGCCCGCGCGGCGGCGAGGTCGGGAGCGAGCTCGCGGTCCGCGGTCCACGGCGGCACGACCCGCCGGAATGCGCGCCGGATCCGCTCGATCGCGCGGGACGAGGAGAGAGGGCGCAGGAATTCCATCGCCTGGAAGGCGACGGTGAGCTCGATCGAGAGCACGAGCGCCAGGTTCTCGACGACGGCGGCGAGCTTGCGGGCCGCGATCGGCGACATCGAGACGTGGTCTTCCCTCGCCGCCGAAGTCGGAATCGAGTCGACCGAAGCGGGATGCGCGAGAGCCTTGCACTCCGAGACGAGCGCCGCGGCGGTGACCTGCGCCATCATCAGCCCGGAGTGGACGCCCCCTTCTTCGACAAGGAAAGCCGGA
>DASXSX010000132.1:0-10405 GCA_036505815.1 Thermoanaerobaculia bacterium | reverse complement strand
GGTTCTTCTGCACGAGGTCGTCCCGGGACATTCCCGGTTTGCGCGCGAGGCCGGCCGTCACGACGATCACGTCCGATCCGTCTGAGAGCTCGTAGGAGTTCGACCCGGAGAGGCGCGCATCGAACTTTTCGACCGGCGCGGACTCCATGATGTCGAGGGCCTTTCCTTGCGGAATCCCTTCGATGATGTCGATCAGGACGACGTCGGCGATCTCCTTCTCGACCAGCCGTTGAGCGAGCGAGGCGCCCACGTTTCCGGCGCCCACGACCGTCACTTTCTGTCGCATGCGGCCGCGAATTCTATCGGAAGGCGCTTAGAATCCTCCTTCTCGTGACCGAACGCCCCGAGTACGAGACCGCGCGTCCCGATTACAAAAGCCATCCTCTCTGGAACGAGGCCATCGCGTTGACGCACGCCGCCTACGAGCTCGCAGAGCGGATCCGACCTTCCGACCCGAATACGGCCCGGTATCTGCGAAAGGCCGCCGTCGCGATTCCCGCCCACGTGGCGGGCGCGCTCTCTTCGGAGGAGGAAGAATCGAGGCGCGAGCACGTGGCCACCGCGCGCGGAGCTCTTGCTGAAGTGTCCCGTCAGGCCGGACGCGCCGGCGCCGCCGAGCGCGCGGCCGCGGCGGATCTCGCGCGCCGAGCCGGAGAGCTCGAGCGCGCCGTCTCGTTCCAGCTCGGCGAGGCGGACGGCGTCTTTTGCTGATGGCCGCGGAGCGCGCCCGCCCCGCCCTCTTCCTCGTCATCGGAGCGGTTATCGCGATCGCGGTGGCCGCGTTCTGGCTGCCGCGGTGGTGGGAGAACCGGGAGTACGGGCGCTCCGAAGCGATCGCCGGCGCCGACTCCCGGATTCTGCCGGGGACTCTGGCCCTGGCGCGCAACCGGATCGATCCCGGGATGGCGGCCGCGAAAGTCACCGCGGCAATCGGAAAGCCGTCGTTCTCCGTCCGAACCGAAGGCGCCTCGTCGCACGAGATCTGGACGTATTACTTCGCCGACGGAACGCTCACGATCAACCTGACCGACGGTTACGTCGCCCGGGTCTCGACGGAGTTCGGTCCCCCGCGGAGAGGAAGACCGAGGCGCTCCTGACCGACCGTCCGGCGACGAGCAAAGAGCCCTCGATCCGGGTCGTCCTGATGCCGAAGGACACCAACGCCCACGGCACGATTTTCGGCGGGGTGATCCTGTCCTACATCGATCAGGCGGCGGCAATCGAGGCGAGGCAGCACGGTGCCTCCTTCATCGTCACGGTCGCGATGCGCGAGGTCGTGTTCCACGAACCGGTATATGTGGGAGATCTCGTGTCGTTCTACACGGGGCTCGTCCGCATCGGGCGAACGTCGATCACCGTCTCCGTCGAAGTCTTCGCGCGGCGAGGAGAGGGAACGGGCGGTACGGTGAAGGTGACCGAAGCCGAGGTCACGTTCGTGAACCTGGACGAGAAAAGAAGGCCGATTCCGATCCCGCGGTAAGACCTCCGACGCACAAAACAGAAGGTCCCGATTTCTCGGGACCTTCGTTTCGCCAGCCGAGCGAGAGCCCGGCAATGGGTTCCGGTCGAAGCTATCTTACCACTCCGACTCTTCCTCTTCCGGCGGCGGAGGTGCTGCGGGAATTTCCGTGACTTCTTCTTCCGTCAGCTCTTCGAGCTCCAGCTCTTCGGCCTCTTCGGCAGTCTCGCCTTCCATTTCCTCGGCGCCTCGGGCCCGAAGCTCTTCCTCCGACCACGACGCGGCTCGCGCTTTCGCCCGGCTGACCGTCGCCGAACGGGGAGGCTTCCGCGACGAAACCCGCGTCGCGCCCGGCGCGGCGCGGCTCGTTGGCGTCTTCTTCCTCGCCGTTCCCGCCCGGGCGCGCGACGACGTCTTGGTCCCGCGCGATCGCTTCGGAGCCGCCTTCCGCCCGGTTGTCCGCTTGCGGGCTCCAGCGCGCCTGCCGGCCGCCGAACGCCGGGTCGTTGCCCTGCGCTTCCTCGCCGATCCGCGCTTCGTCGCCCGACCGCGCGAGCGACCGCCCTTCTTTTTCCCGGCCGATGAACGGGAGGATTTCCGCGAGCCTCCGCGCCCCCCTTTTTTTGCCTTCTTCGCCACGTTTACCTCCCTCTTCCGACCGGCGTTCCCCGGGCTTGGATCATACAATTCCGAGTTTGTCGAGGCGAGCCGAGTCGGGAGAGAGACCGCGCGGGCAAGCGCGATCTCCCCGGGTTTTCCGGCGATGAAAACCGAGATCGGCCCGAGGGTCCTGATCGTCCCCCATCCGGGAGGCCTGACGGTGGAGATCCGGCCGCTCGTGCGCTCCCGGGTCTGGCGGCGGCGGCTGGCGGCCGGCGCGGCCATCGTCGTGGTGGCATCCCTGTTCGGCGTCGCGCGGCTCGTGCCCCTGTGGGAGGCGAGCCTCCGCCGGGGCAGCTTCAGCGAGCTGCCCCTTCCCGTCCTCGTCTTTCTTTCGCTCGCGGTCGGAATCACGACGCCGCTGACGCTCATCGGACTGGCAGCGCTCGCTTTCGCCGAAGAGCGGGTCGAGGTCGGGCCTTCCGAAGTGGTCATCTCGACCACCGCGTTCGAACGGACGCGCGTCCGGAGGCTGTCTATTGCCGAGCTCGACTGCTGGCGCGAAACCTACGTGCCGCTCTCGCCGTGGTGGAGCTGGAGCGTGAAGCGCCTGGCTGCCCGCTCGCAAGGACAGCTCTTCCCGATCGCCGGGGGCGCGGGACCAAAGGAGAAACGCGCGATCGGCCTGGCTCTCTCGCGGGCGACCGGGCGCCCGCTCGTCGCGGACTTCGGAAGGGTGATCGAGGCGGGGTCAGGTCTCCACTTGCCACATTGAGGGACAGGTTGCCACGTGGCATGTGGAGACCTGACCCTCTCTCAGTTCTCCTCCGGTTGGAGTTGGGAAACCGTTTCGACCGGCGGAACCGACCTTGCAGACTACAATTCCTTCGTGTCGACCGCCGAAACTATGACCGCGCACCGGCACCTGACCGAGACGCCCCTCTCCTTGTACGACCTGCCCGACGAGGTCCGGCAGGGGATCGCGGACGCGGGCTTCGTCTTTGCGACCCCGATCCAGGAAAAGACCCTTCCGATCGCGCTCGCGGGCCGGGACGTCGCCGGTCAGGCCCAGACCGGCACCGGCAAGACCGCGGCTTTCCTGATCACGATCTTCACGCGGCTGCTCCGAAATCCGGCCCGGGAGCCTCCCCGCGGCCCCCGCGCCCTCGTGGTGGCGCCCACCCGAGAGCTCGTGATGCAGATCCGAAACGACGCCGAGGTCCTCGGGCGCTCGACCGACCTCTCGACCCTGGCGGTCTTCGGCGGGATCGACTATCGCAAGCAGCGCGACTTGCTCCGGAAAGTCCCCGACCTCTTAGTCGGCACCCCGGGCCGGCTCCTCGACTACGAGCAGCAGGGGGCGACCACCTTTCGCGCCGTCGAAGTCCTCGTGATCGATGAGGCGGACCGCATGTTCGACATGGGCTTCATCCGCGACCTGCGCCGGATCCTCCGGCGCTGCCCGCCGTACGACCGGCGTCAGACCCTCCTCTTCTCCGCGACCCTCACGCCTCGGGTCATGGAGCTCGCCTACGAGCACACCAACAACGCGCAGAAGGTCGAGATCGAGCCGGAGCGCGTCGGCGCGCACGGCATCACTGAAGTGCTCTACCACGTCTCTTCCCCGGAAAAACTCCCGCTTCTGCTGGGGATCCTCGAGGAAGAGGGACGGAGTCGAATCCTGATTTTCGTCAACCGCCGGACGACAGCAGCCGAACTGGTGAGAACGCTTTCCGCGAACGGTTACCCGGCGCGCGCGCTCGCCGGGAACGTCCCACAGGACCGGCGAATGAAAATCCTTTCGGACTTCAAGGAGGGGCGCCTCGCGGTCCTCGTTGCAACCGACGTCGCTTCACGAGGCTTGCACATCGAGGGCGTGTCGCACGTCGTCAACTACGACTTGCCTCAGGATCCGGAAGACTACGTCCACCGGATCGGGCGTACCGGTCGGGCAGGAGCGATCGGAACCGCAGTGTCGATCGCCTGCGATGACTACGTCTTTTCGCTCGACTCGATCCAGAAGCTGATCGGCCGCCAGATCCCGGTCGAGTGGGCGCCCGAAGAGATCGTCGAAAAGGGACGATTGCTCGCCGAGGCGAGGCCGCACCGCCGTCCTACCGGGCCGCGCAAACCTTCCGCTCGCCCGAGCGCGCCTTCGCCCGTCACCTACGGACGGGAAAAGAGGAAGAGCCGGAGGCGGTAGGGGTCAGGCGGGTAGTTTGGCATTATTCGCCAGTCGATCGACCCGCGCTTTGAGTCTTGGCTCCCGAGCGAGTCGTTCCCGGAGAGCGCGCACGCCGCGGGCGAGCGTAGATTCGTCGCGTCGAAATAGCCGTGCCGCTTCTGCGATCGGTATTCCGAGCCGCTCACGACCGAGGTGGGCGGAGAGAATTCTGAGACGCGAGACAACACGACCCCGGTTGGGTCCCGCAAGATCGCCGACTGTTAGACCTCCGCGTGCCGCCACCATGTTCGCGACGGCTTCGGCCGTCCAGCCGCGGCGCCTGCGGGGCGGCAAGGAGACGTGCCTCAGCGCCTCCGTGGCGAACTGCTCATCACCCTTGACGGACCCCTCGTACGCCGTGAGCGCATCGTACGCGGACCCGCTCTCCCGATCGTTTATCAATTCTCGGTACCGCAGCATCGCTTCTCGTTTGGTGCGCGCCAGGAGCGCGAGTGCCCGGTCGAGGTCAAGCCACGGCGGCCCCGCTCCGGTCCGGAAGAAGCGGTCGCTCGACCAGATGTAAGCCTGCGCGTCCTGCACCATCCCCGCCTTGACGGGGTTCTCGTGGATGTAGCGGACGAGTGCGAGGAAATAGCGTTCGCAATCGACCAGAAATGACTTGTAGCGGCCTTGGAACAGATGCCCGACGCGGCAATGTCGCCGATTAAAACCCTGAGTGTAGGACGACTGCAGCGCATGCATGAATGCGGACTGCGATGTCGCACCCTGCCCCACCGCGAGATGAACGTGGTTGGGCATGAGGCAGTACGCGTAGAGACGAATGTCGAATCGTTTCCGGTATCGTGCGATCCGCCCGAGATAATCCTCGCGGTCAGCGTCGTCGCGAAACACCTCCCGCCGCTCGTTGCCGCGCGCGATGAGGTGATGGACCGTACCCGGCGCCTGCAGTCTCGGAGGCCTCGCCATGCAGTTGTCTCGAAAGGATTGTCGCGAGACGGGCGAGGGAGCCGGCCGACCGGTCCAATAAGACCGAAATACCCGCCTGACCCCTGCTATAGCTAGAAGCTCTTCAAGAAATCCGCGTTCGTCGGGAACTTCGAGAGGCGTCCCAGCACGAGCTCCATGGCCTGGACCTTGTCCACGGCCGCGAGCGCGCGCCGCAGCTTGACGATCTTCGGCAGCTCCTCGGGGTTGTAGATCTTCTCTTCCTTGCGCGTCCCCGACAGCGGGATGTTGATGCACGGGAAGATCCGTCGGTTGAAGAGGTCCCGGTCGAGCAGGATCTCCGTGTTCCCGGTGCCCTTGAACTCCTGGAAGATGATCTCGTCCATCCGGGAGCCGGTGTCGATCAGAGCGGTTGCGATGATCGTCAACGAACCGCCCCCCTCGGCGTTGCGCGCGGCGCCGAAGAAGCGCCGGGGCTTCTCCATCGTCCGGGCGTCGATGCCGCCCGAAAGGATCTTCCCGCCCCCCTTCTGCATGTGGTTGTAGGCGCGGGCCATGCGGGTGATGGAGTCCAGAAAGATGATCGCGTGCTTCCCGCACTCGATTAGCCGGCGGGCACGTTCGGCGACGATCTCGGCGACTGCGATGTGGTTCTCGGCCGAGAGGTCCGCGGAAGAAGCGATGACTTCACCCCGCAGCACGCTCCGGCGGAAGTCCGTGATCTCTTCGGGCCGCTCATCGATCAGAAGGACGATGACGTAAACGTCGGGTGCGTTCACGCCGACGGCGTGAGCCATCCTCTTCAAGAGGGTCGTCTTGCCGGCCTTGGGGGGCGCGACGATCAGGCACCGCTGGCCGCGGCCGATCGGGGCGAGCAGATCGACGACGCGCCCGCACATCTCGTCGGGCGCCGTCTCGAGCTTCAGCCACGCGTTCGGATCGATCGAGACGAGCTCGCCAAAGGCGGGACGCTGCCGGAACTCGGCCGGCGTCAGGCCCTCGACCGTCTCCACGCGCTTCACCACTGGGCGAGTGCCGTCCGCCGCAAAGCCTCCGATCAGGGCTCCGGCCTCGAGGCCTTCCCGGGCGATCAGGTCGCGCGGGACGAGGGGGTCTTTGGGAGTGGGGAGGTAATTGGTGGCCGAAGCGACGAGAACTCCGGGTGCGCTCTCCTTGGGCGGGATGTAGAGAACGCCCTCGACCGGCTTCTCCGGACCCGCCGCGGCCAGCTCATCGGCCCGCTCGGCAGTGGCCCCGTTGCCGGAAAAGCCGCCGGGACGGCCTCCACGCCTGCGGCGGCGGCGCCGGCGGCGGTGGGGGCGCGGCTGCCCCTCTCCCGAGGGGCGCTCGGAGGGGATGGAAGGCGCTCCCCTTTCGGTCGAACCCCTTTCGGTCGAAAGTGGAAAGGACGTAGCGCTTTCCCGGATCGAGGGATCTTCGGACATGAACTCCTGGTGCCGCCGCGCTGACTCGCTGTCCGGGCGGAAGAACTCGATTCTAGCCTAAAACCGACCGCCGGACGCAGGAAAAAGCGACGCGCTTTCCGAGAGCCCGGAAACCCCACGAAACGATCGATCCCGCCCTCACTCGAAGAGAGCCAAGATCGCGGCCCCATCCGCGGGCGCCACGCCGACCAGCGCGAAGTTCTCCCGGGCGTGCTCGGGGGTGGAAACGCCGACGAGGGCCGTCGTCATTCCGGGCGCGGAACGGGAAAACTGGAGCGCCCGCTGCGCGTCGGTCGACGCACCCAGCAGGACCGGGCCGATCTCTTCGGGCAAGTCTGCCGTCAGGCGCCCCTGCAGGAGGGAGGAGGATCCGAAGGCCGCGAGACCGGACATCTGCGCCGCGGAGAGCGCCGGCAGCCGCTCCTTCGAGTGCTCCTGGGATCGGTAGGCGATCGCCTGCGCCATCGCAAGATTGACCGGCAGCTGGACCGCCGCGAAATGGTGGCCGCTGCCGGCGACTTCTTCCGCGACCCGGCGCGTTTCGGCGAGCGACAGATGCTCCGGGTGCTCCGGAGGCACCCGCAACCCGTCCCAGGTCGCAAGCCCCCACCGGCCGATCCGCCCGGCCGCCACGGCTTCTTCTAAAGCCT
This sequence comes from Thermoanaerobaculia bacterium, assembly GCA_036505815.1. Classification (GTDB taxonomy): domain Bacteria; phylum Acidobacteriota; class Thermoanaerobaculia; order UBA5066; family Gp7-AA6; genus Gp7-AA6. Next base: position 3,121 of record DASXSX010000132.1, on the reverse strand, counting down.
CGACTGCCTTCGCGAGCCTTTCCCCGAACGTTTTCGCGCCGACCGAGGCCCGCTGGGACTCCACGTTGTGGAGGTAGTAAAGGTCGATCGTCTCGAGGCCGAGGTTCGCCCGGCTGCGCTCGATCTGGTCCTCCAGGTATCCGGGCGTCATGCAGTGGCCGCCCGCGGCGATCTCCGCCCGGGGCGCGATCCCAGGCGTGACGAAAGTTTCGAGGATGTAGTGGCGCGGCTCCCGCGGGTCGTCGGCGTCGTGGGGAAGGTAACCGCCCTTCGTCGCGACGAAGACCTCGTCGCGCCGCGCCGGGCCGCGGTCGAACGCGTCCGAGAGAGCGCGGCCGATCGCCCGTTCGCTCTTCTGCCCCCGGTAGTTGATCGCGGAATCGAAGACGTTGACGCCCGACGAGAGGGCGAGCCCGATGCATTCTTCGTATCCGCGGTCGGTCGCGTCGTCCTCTCTACCGAGGTAGGTCCCGAGACCGATCGAGGAGAGGAGGAGGCCGGCGGCTTCCCGGAAGTGTCCCGGCGCAGCGGCCGACCGCGCCGCGAAGCGTTTCGTCCCGTCGAGAGTGGCGCGGCCGGGAATCACCCGGGAAGGTTAGCAGTAAGAACTAGACGTATCCGCGATTCAGGAACCCGAGATTCGGATAGCCCGTCCCGAGAATGGCGGCCGAGTCGGCGCCGAGCCAGTCCTGCAGGATCGTCCCGTAATAAGCGCGGAAGTCGTTCTGGATCGTCCGGTTCCCGTTCGAGTCGAGGCTCGTGAGGTTCGGAGGACCGCCGTAGATTCCGGGCTTGACCGCGTTGCCGACCACGAAGTGCGCGGCGGCCGTCCCGTGGTCCGTCCCGTTCGAGCCGTTGTCCTGCACGCGCCGCCCGAACTCCGACCAGGTCATGAGCACGACGTCGTGGGACTTGCCGTGCGCATCGAGATCGTCGAAGAGCGCTTTGATCCCGGCAGAAACGGTCGTCAAGAGCGGATCGTGATCGCTGTTCTCGGTCGCGTGGTTGTCGAAACCGCCGAAGGTGATGTACAGGATGCGTGCGCCGACGTTCGCGTTGATGATCTGCGCGATCAGAAGCAGTCCCGCCCCGAGCGTCCCTGCCGGATAGCTGCCGCCCGCCACGTAGCCGGCGCCCACCGTCTGCAGCACGTTGGACGAGCTGATCGCGTCCTCGCCCACCTGCGAGAGCGTATCGAGGGAGTTCGTGATCTCGTACTCGGCGCCGTTCTGACTCAGAAAGGTCCGGATCTGGTTGTTCCGGTCGCCGGGATAGGACCCGTCGGTCGCGTACTGGTAGCTCGCGAGGTTGACGAAGGACGGCACGCCGACGTTGTCGGCGAGCAACGTCCTCGGGAGCGACTGCGAGATCGCTGTGCAGGAGAGCGGGTTCCCGTTGCCGGCGATGTAGCGGTCCGCCCAGCGGCCGAGCCAGCCGTTCCTCTGCGCGAGCAGCGGATCGGCGGTGTGCCAGACGTCGCGCGCGGCGAAGTGGGACAGGCTCGAATTCGGATAGCCGACGTTCTCGACGAGAGCGACCCGGTTCTGGTCCCAGAGCGTCTTCAAACCCGTCATCACCGGGTTCAGGCCCAGCCGGCTGTCGAGCTGGAGGACGGAGCCCGGAGCGATCCCGATCCGCGAACGCATCTGCGTGTAGAGGTTGTCGGTGTACGGGACGACCGTGTTCAGGTCGTCGTTGCCGCCGGCGAGCTCCAGGACGACGAGGGTCCGGTGGGCGAGATCGGCTTCCACGGACTCTTCGAAGAGACCCGCGCCGTTGACCGCCCAGCGCGGCACCATGGCCGAGACCGTGACGAACCCGGAGGTCCGGAGCAGGAAATCGCGTCTCGAGATGGCCATGGCGGATCCTCCGATCAGGCGAGGTGAAAAGCGGGACTCGTCAACATCAGGTGAACGAGGCCCCGCACTTTCTTGTCCACGTTTGCCGGAGTGTTCGTCCAGGTTCCGCGCGACCCATCGTCGTTCGCGTTGACGTAGTCGATCCAGGAGGCGCGGATCTTCGAGGAGACGTCGTTGACGTTCAGCCGGTCGGCCAGGATGTCCACCACCTTGTCTCCCGCCGACGCGTCGCGGCCCGAGAGCAGCCGGGTCGGATCGAAGTGCGTTCCGTTCGACCCCCGGTTCGTGCACATCGTGTTGACCATCGTGGAGCGCGCGAACAGCGTCCCCGTGTTCATCCAGGAAGTGCCCCAGTCCCAGCCTTTCGCGTCTTCGGGATTGAACAGCACCTGGCCCATTCCGGAGAGAGAGTTCGAAGCGGTCGCGAAATCGCTCGCCGCTTCCACCATCCGGATCGACGCCACGACGTACTCCGCCGGACTCCGGACCCAGGTTTTCTTCGTGTGCGCCTCGTAGAACTCGGGATGCAGGAAGATCGCCCGAACGATCTCTCTGATGGAGTGGTTGCTGGCGACGTAAACGTCGCGCAACGCATCGACGATATACGGCTGCGGGTACTCGTAGGCGAAGAACGACCAGAGCTTCGCCGAGAGGAAGCGGCCGGAGACCGAGCCCTGCGAATCGGAGTAATTCAGGATGATGCGAATCGCGTCGAGGCCGTCCCAGTTGCCGGTCTGGCCGAGGATCGTTTTCGAACCGGCGTCATGGATGCCCGGGTTGTCGACGAATGTCGCGCCGTTGTAGTTGTCCGCCTGCCGGTAGTTCTGCACCGTCCAGCCGGTCAGCGCCCTCGCGACCTCCCGGACGTCGGTCTCCGAGTAGCGCCCGATTCCGAGGGTGTACAGCTCCATGAGCTCGCGGGCGTAGTTCTCGTTCGGGCGGCCGGCGCGGTTCAGGTAGTTGTCGAGCCAGACCAGCTCAGCGGGATCCTGAGAGATCTTCACCACGAGGTCGTCGAACTTCCCGACCGCGAACAGCCGCTCGGTCTTGTTCTGGTTCAAGATGAGCGTGGTGCCGCGGACCTTCGAGATGCCGGAGGTCCAGTGGAGGTTCCAGAAGTAGGTCATCTTCTCCTCGAGCGGGCGGGGGGAAAACGCCATCCGGTCGAGGAACCACTGCTGGAGGCCGCGGATATTCGCCAGGTTGTAGTTCTTCGCGGTCAGGCTCGTCTCGTATGCCGTCAGATCGATCGCCTCGTAGTC
>DASXSX010000131.1:0-7414 GCA_036505815.1 Thermoanaerobaculia bacterium | reverse complement strand
CGATCGGAAACGTGTGCCCGTGCTCGTGCGCATGCGCCCGAGCCTCTTCGGCCGTTTCGATCCTGCCGGAGTTGATCCCCAGGAAGAGGACGTCTTTCCTGCCGAACTCCACTGCCAGGTCGCGGATGAGATTGTTGTAGTAGTTCGAATAGGGGCAGATCGTCGAGAGGAACATCACGACGACGGCCCGGTGGGACTTCTCGGCGTCGGCGAGCGAGACCTCCCGCCCGTCGAGCGTAGTCAGATGAAAATCCGGCGCCGTATTGCCGATCTCGAGTGCGGCCGCGGGAACTCTTGCTCCGAACGCCAGAACCCCGATCAGCAGGAGCCTCGCGCGCGCTACGTCCACGGCGCCGAACGGGCTACGGAGCTTCGGCCGCCGCCGCCCGGGATCGCGGGAAGAATCGACGCACAACCTGAGTCGGGGAGAAGCCCCACGAGAATCCGACGTTGAATCCGTGCTTGATCTTGTGACTGTTCTTGCCCCAAACCGTCGTCACATAAGACGCGAAGACATCCACCGAGCCGGTGAGCACGTACCCCACACCTCCGCCGACGTCGACGTAGCTCTCCCGCCCGAGCTGGTCGTGGTGTGGCCAGTAGATGCTGTTTCTCAGAGCGTCGGCCTCCGGGGTGCCGGCGGGCGGAAGCTCGATCCCCCCGTGCGTATGCGCCCACGACCCGATCGCTCGCAGGTCGAGCGACGGAGTGAGGAAGTGTCCGACGGCGAGATCCACATCGCTGCGGTCATGGCGGACCCCGAGGATGCGCTGCGCGAATGCGTACGAGTAGCGGCCCTGCACGTACGTGCTCGGCACGACCGGATCGAGAATCTTCGCGAAGTAAGTCCCGAGCAGGTACTCGCGCACGTGACGCCCGACGGCGGAGTGCGCGAAGTAAGTGTAGTCATGGCTCGGAATGATCGTCGCGACGAAGGGCGTGAGGACGAGCGGCGCTTTGAGGGCCTGATAGCGCACGTCAATCCGGTAATCGGAAAAAGTTCCATGGAAGTCGCCGTTGTCGGTCGGAAGAGTATGTGGAGCCGGCCCGTAGTACTTCGAGACGACGTACGGAAGGCCGGCCGAGAGCGCCAGACGGTCACTCACGCCATACGTGAGGCCCATCGTTGCGAAGTTCGTCTGCATGTGGCCACGATCCCGGCCGACGCCGTCGGAGGCCAGGTGGTACTGGACGAGGGTATTGCCGTAGCTCAAGGAGAACGACCCTTCGCCTTTCGGTGGTAACCATGCTTGAGCGAGGCCAGCGGCGCAGAGGATCAGCTGGGACGCGAGTCCGGCGAGGAAAACGAGAAAGAGCCTACCGGCCCTGATCACACTTAGTGACCGTCCCCTTCAGCTTGCTCAGCATCGCCTCGTCGATGATGGCGAGTAGCTGATTGTTCTTCTTGGAAGCCTTGACCAGGCACTTGTACTCCTTCTCCGCCGCCCTGGCTTCGGCGCCCGTCGGGTTGTAGATCACGGGGATGACGGTCGGCTTCGAGCTGCCCGCGCCCGCCTCACGCGAGAGCACATTCACGTCGGAAAGATCAGCGAGTACGACGTCGTAGCTTCGCGACGTCAACGCTTTCGGAAGCTCATTGGCGTCCTCGACGACGGAGGCCTTGTGCCCGGCGAGCTTCAAGATCGCCTGGAGTTGGAACTCCTTGTCCGCCGCCGGCATGTGCGACGCGGGATTCATGTAGATGAGGATCGAGGCCGGGTGTGCGGCGGTGTAGACCCGCTGGAATCGTACGCCTCGGCCCAGCACGACGAACTTGTCTCCGCAGCCGAAGACGGCTACCGCACCGAGAAAAAAGACGACCGCGCTCGCGAAAGCGAACAGCGACCTGCGCATGGCGCTTCTCCTTGTCTAGGCCGCCGGACCGGAGGCTGGGCCGCCGGGATCGTGCTTTGTCGCCGGAGGGGTCGGTCCTACGACACTCGATACGCCCGACCTGAGTCGATGTCAAGGAGCAAGGCCGTGGAGCAGCCTCGTTACGGTCCGATGTGGCCTCGCAAAGACTTCTACAGCCGACCTTTAAGACGGCAGGCCGATTCGCTTCAGGAGGTCTTCGAATCTCGGGTCGGAGTGCAGTTCGTCAAAGACCGGATCGGCCCGGATCAGACGAAGCCGCTCGTGACGTTCGGAGTACATCTTCTCGAGCCACTCGAGGGCCTTGTCGCGTTCTCCCAGTCGGGCGTAGATCTGCGCCATCGTGAGCGCCCAGACGTTCCCGGTCTCGGCCTCCTCCTTCTTTTCCATCTCGAGGCGATTCCGCCAGTAGCCTTTCATACCGCCTGATTCGAATGCCCTCTCTAGAGCGGCGATCGTCTCGGCGCTGAAACCGGCAACCTCCGCCCACTTCTGGTAAGAGGAAAAGGCCGCCTCCGGCATGCCTTTGGCTTCATAAGCCTCGGCGACGTCCTGGTACCCAGTCGGGAAAGATGTATCGAGGTCGATCGTCTTTCGGGCTTGCTCGATCATTTGATCAAAACGGTGGGCCAGGTAGTAAATCCATGCCAGCCCTTCGTTGAAGATCACGGAGAACGGGTCCAATTCGACCGCCCTCTTCGAGTGAAGGATCGCCGCTTCGGTTCGTCCGGTAGCGATGAGATGGTCTGCATACCAGAAATGGACCACCGGGTAACTGGGGTTCAGCTCGATCGCGCGCCTGAATTCGCTCTCGGCGCCCGGCCAATCCCAGTCGTAACTCCCTCGCAGCCGCGCCAGAAGTGCATGTGCTTCCGCGCTCTGTGGGTCCAGCTCCAAGGCCTTCATCACGGCGGGGCGCGCGTTGCGAGTCACATCCTGCGGATCGAGCATGCCCCACCCGCCAAGAGCAACATAGGTTGAGCCCAACCCGGCGTAAGCCGCGGCGTAAGTCGGCTCCTTTTCGATGGCCTGGTTGAAATACTCGACCGCCTTGCTCATGTACTCGGGCGTTCGTCCCTTGTTCCAGTAGAAGCGGCCTTTCAGGTACGCCTCATAGGCCGCCGGGTCGATCGGCCGTCCGCGGGAAAGGCGCGCCACTTCCTGCGGTGTCGTCTTGACCCGGATCTTTTCCACGATCGCGCGGGCGACGTCGCCCTGCAGCACGAGAATGTCCTGCAGGTCTCGATTGAAGCTCTCCGCCCAGATCTGGTCATCCGTTTCCGCCCGGATCAGGTGCGCGGTGATCCGCACCTTCCCACCGGAACGGAGGACGGTGCCGGTGACGATCGCATCGACTTTGAGATCTCTGCCGATTTCCGGCATGGACTTCGCTGTGTTCTTGTATTTCATCGCCGAGGTCCGCGAGATCACTTTCAGCGCGCCGATCTGGGCGAGCTGTGTGTTCAACTCTTCGGTCATGCCTTCGGCGAAGTACTCCTGCTCCGGATCGTGCGAGAGGTTCTGAAGCGGCAGGACCGCCAGCGATTGAATGGGAGCGAGCGCGGCATTTGTGGTCGTCCGACTATGGCGGGTGCTGAAGAAGAATCCGGCGAGAACCGTCAGAGCGATCACCGCGATCGGTATCCAGGCGCGGCGAGACCATCGAAGCGGCAGGGCCGGAGGGGGAGCCGACACCGTGGATCCCGCGAGAACGGCCTTCAGATCGAATGCGAGATCCTGAGCCGACTGATAACGCTGCGACGGCTCCCGGGCCAGACAGTGTGTAATGACGCGGGTGAGATCCGCCGGGAACGACTTTCCCGAGGCCATCGGCTCTGCGGGATCGTCTCGCAGGATTGCCGCGAGGATCTCCCCCGCGCTTCTTCCAGAAAACGCGCGGTTTCCAGTGAGCATCTCGTAGAGGACACTCCCGAACGAAAAGATGTCCGAGCGCGCGTCGCCGGGCAGACCGCTGACCTGCTCCGGCGCCATGTACCCGACGGTCCCCATCACGGTTCCCGGCTCGGTGTGCTGCGTCAGTGTCGGAAAAACGCTGTGTTCTTCGGAGGAAGCCGGCACGTCCCGTCGCGCCAGACCGAAGTCCAGGATCTTCACGCGCCCGTCGGAGGACAAAAAGACGTTCTCCGGCTTCAGATCCCGGTGAACGATTCCGCGTGCATGCGCCGCTGCGAGCCCCTCCGCCACGGCCGCCCCGATCTCCACCGCTTCCCGCCAGGACAGATCGACCGTCGACAGGCGGCTGCGCAACGTCCTGCCTTCCAGCAACTCCATGACGGCATAGACGACGTCGCCGTCGTGCCCGAAGTCGTGAATTCCGACGAGATTCGGGTGCGAGAGTGCCGCCAGGACCTTCGCCTCCCGCTCGAATCGGGAAAGCGCTGCGTGGTCCTGGGCCAGACGTTCCGGCAGGACCTTGATCGCCACGTCCCGATCGAGACGCGTGTCTCGGGCCCGCCAGACTTCCCCCATCCCTCCCGCCCCTAGAGGCGCGAGGATCTCGTAGGGGCCCAGCCGGGCACCAGCGGCAATGCTCATCGTGGAAGACCGATGCGCTTCAAGAGGTCGGTGAACCTCGGATCGGAATGCAGGCCGTCGAAGACCGGATCCACCCCGAGGAATACGAGCCGGTCATAACGTTCCGCAGCCGCCCTTTGGAGCCAGGAGAAAGCTTCCTCCCGATCCCCATTCCGCGCGTGGAGAGAAGCCATCCGATAGGCCCAGACGTCACCCTCTTTGGCTTCGTCTTTTTCCATCTCGAGACGCTTCCTCCAAAAGGCCCTCATGCCTCCCGATTCGTAAGCTCGTGCGAGCGCCTGCTCATCCACGCCGGCCATTCGCGCCCACTGCTGGTAGGCCTCGAACGCTTGCGCGTGAAGTCCCTTTGCCTCGTAGGCGTCGGCCAGCTGCTCACGGGCATCGACGTCGTCGGGGAAGAGCTCGACTGTCCTCCGGAACTGGGCGATGGATTCGTCGTAGTTTCTTGCCAGGTAGTAACCCCATCCGAGAGCGCCATTGACGATCAGCGAGAACGGGTCGAGCTCTCGAGCTCGCTCGACTTCCGACACCCCTTCGTTTCTGGCGCCCCTCGTGATCAGGCGGAGCCCGTAGCCCTGGTGGGCGCGGGGATAGCCGGGGTTGAGCTCGAGGGCGCGTTTGAACTCGCGCTCCGCGGCTGTCCAGTTCCACTCGTAGTCGGACTCAATCGAGGCGAGGGAGGCATGCGCCTCGGCGAGGCCGGGATCGAGCTTCAGAGCTTCGATCGCCGCTTCGCGCGCCTTGGGAAAAGCGTCCTGCGGAAGAAGGATGCCCCTGCGGCCGAGCAGGAAGTAGGCGTCGGCCAGGCCCGAATACGCTGGAGCATAGGTCGGGTCCTGCCGGATCGCATCATTGAAGTACTCGACCCCTTGAGCCATGCCATCGGGCGTCCTCTTGTTCAAGAAGAACCGGCCCTTGAGATAAGCCTCGTGAGCCTCAGGGTCGACGGGCCGGCTCGCTCCCAGGCGAGTCAGCTCCTGCGGCGTCATGCTGACCTCGATCCTCTCTGCGATCGCCCGCGCAACCTCGTTCTGCAGAGACAGGACGTCTCCCAGTTGGCGCTCGTAGCGATCGGCCCAGAGGATGCGTTGAGTCGCCGCTTCGGTGATCTTGGCGGTGATTCGGACTCTCGCCGCTTCGCGCAGGACGGATCCGGTCACGACCGCGTCCACTTTCAGGTCTCTCCCAATCTCCTCGAGGTTCATCTTCGTCCGGTTGTACTTCCGAACCGAGCTCGGCGAGATGACGCGCAGCGCTCGGATCTGAGCGAGCTGGGTGATGAGCTCCTCGGTCACCCCATCGGCGAAGTAGTCTTGCTCCGGATCGTGCGAAAGGTTTTCCAGCGGCAGGACCGCCAGGGAAGTAATGGAGGGTGCGGCGGGGCCCCCGCGCGCGATCGGCGCACCGTGCCGCGAAGCGAGGACGATCCCGACGAGAACAGCGAGGGCGGCGAGCGCAGCCGCACCAATCCAGAGACGCCAGGGCGGTCGCGGCGGCAAGACCGGAAGCGGAACCGAAACCGCCGAACCCATCAAAACCGCGTTGAGATCGAACGCCAGATCCTGGGCCGACTGAAATCGCTGTGCCGGTTCCCGGGCCAGACAGTGCGCGATGACGCGGGTTAGGTCCGGGGGAAACGCCTTTCCTGAGGCGGTTGGATCCGCGGGATCGTCTCGCAGAATCGCCGCAATCGTCTCAGCCGCGTTTCTTCCAGGAAACGCCCGGCTCCCGGTCACCATCTCGTAGAGCACGCAACCGAAGGAGAAGATGTCCGACCGCGCATCGGCGGGCTCTCCGCTCACCTGCTCGGGCGCCATGTATCCGACGGTGCCCATCACTGTCCCGGGGAGGGTCTCCTGCATGAGGGTGGGAGTAACGCTCTCGGTGCCGGGCGAAGAGAGCACGTCCCGCCGCGCCAGGCCGAAGTCCAGGATCTTCACGCGCCCGTCGGAGGTCAGAAAGACGTTCTCGGGCTTCAGATCCCGATGGACGATGCCGCGTGCATGTGCTGCGGCCAAGCCTTCTGCCATCGCGGCGGCGATCTCGGTCGACTCACGCCACGACATCTCGACCGTCGAGAGGCGGCTCCGCAGAGTCACCCCCTCGAGCAGCTCCGTGACGGCGTAGACCACATCCCCTTCGCGGCCGAAATCGAGAATCCCGAGCACGTTCGGATGGGAGAGCGCCGCGAGGACTTTTGCCTCCCGCTCAAAGCGGGAAAGCGCCGCGTGATCCTGGGCCATACGTTCGGGAAGGACTTTGATTGCAACGTCCCGATCGAGCCGGGTGTCCCGCGCCCGCCAGACCTCCCCCATCCCACCCGCCCCGAGAGGCGTGAGGATCTCGTAGGGTCCCAGCCGGGCACCCGGGAGCAGTGGCATTGGAATTCCTGCCTGAATGCTATCTCCGGTGCCGACCGAGATCGGACGGCGCGACGTATGTCCGAGTCGAAGACGCAGTCTTCGAAGCCTGCTAGCCGCTCAAAGAGTGCCGTGAGATGTGATTCTCGACGCTCGGTTGCCCTGTTTCTTTGGGCCCTCGGCATCGAGGGCCCTTTTCGTGCTGCGTCAGAAGAAGCCTAGAGACTCCCGGACGGCGCGAGCCTGGAGATTACCGAGCCCTCTGCCCGATGCGATCTTACTGAACCGCTTTGAAGGGGATCTCCAAGCCGAAGGAGTCCACTTCGACCGTCGCCGCGACGCCATACACGCCGGGAATGTCCGAAGCGGGAGAGCACAGACTTTCCTCTCCATTTCCGGAAACCACTTTCAGTGAGCGGGGGTTGAGCAACTGCGCGTCGATCGGGTAATAGAGGGTGGGACCGACTCGAGTACCTTCCGAGAAAGTCGAGTAATGCGCGATATACCGAGGGCCGGAGCAGTCCGTCGTCAGGTAGTGAACGTAGATCGCGCGGGAATCGAAAATCCCGGTTCCCGGATGGACGTAGAACGACACCCAGGTGCCGTTGATCTCGCGGGCAACCAGG
>DASXSX010000130.1:0-2280 GCA_036505815.1 Thermoanaerobaculia bacterium | reverse complement strand
CGTCACCGGCCGAGCGAAAGGCGTTTTCCGAAGGCTGGACCACACGAGCATTTACGTTTTGATCGCCGGCACCTACACCCCCTTCGCGCTGGTCAGCCTCCGGGGACCCCGGGGATACTCGCTCTTCGGCGTCGTCTGGGCACTGGCCGCCGTCGGCATCCTCCAGGAGTTTCTCTTGCCGAGGCGGATCCGTGGCCTCTCCGTTTCTCTGTACCTTCTGATGGGTTGGCTGGCGCTCGCCGTTCTCGTTCCACTTCGGCAAGCAATCGGGTCAGCCGGGATGACCTGGCTCGTGGCCGGGGGCATCCTCTACACGACAGGCGTCTTCTTTTACCTCATCGACGAGAAATACGCGCACAGCCACGGTGTCTTCCACCTCTTCGTGTTGGCCGGAAGCGTTCTCCACTTCTTCGTCGTGCTGTTCTTCGTGGCGTGAGCGTAGCGCCGTCGAGCTTAGCGTTCGTCAGCGGAACACGACGGCGGCGTTGACGAAGGCGCGCCACTCCCCCTGGGTGCGGCGCGGCTCGAAAAACCCGGGATAGCTCGTCTTCCGGCTGTACCATGAGTATCCCGCGCCCGCCCCGATCGGGCCGAAAAGCGGGATGCGCCCGACCGCCCGAACGAACTGCAGGGTGTTGTTCTTCGACGCTCCGTTGACCGTGTGCGCCCAGACAACTCCGTATCCCAGGGCGAGGACCTCCCGTCCTCCGATGTACGCGCGTCCGGCGACCCGCGCGCCGCCGCCCGGCGCATAGTCGTAGCGCCCGGTTTCCGCGTGCTCGAAGTCGGTCGTCCGGATACCGGCCAGGGGAAGAACCATCAGCGAGGCATCCGTCAGAGCGAAGACGCCCGGCCGGATGTCGTACTTGGACAGCAAACCGGCGGAGAGGATCTGCGCGCCGAAGACCTGGGACGCGTTGTTCAGGTACTCGTACTCCTGGGCGAAACCGAAAATGTGCCGCACCGAGGCGGTCTTGTCGGTGAGCTCCCACCCTTTCAGGATTCCGCGCTCCTCGATCCGCGTGAAGAGAACGCCGCCGGGCGAGCTCGCGTCGATGCCGACGTAGAAGGAGTCGAACGGGCGCGACACGTCGCCGGAAAACGGATCGCCGTAGAGAAAAGACACCGAGAGAATCCCCTGGTCCGCGTGTGCGCCTCTCGTGAAGTGGCGGTAACCGAGGTCGGTGGACAGGACGACGAGGCTCGGGAAGCGGTCCGCGGGATTCTCGAATTCGCGGAACGAGTCGCCACGCAGCAAACGGTTCAAGAAGGCGGCCGGATTGATGATCCCGGCGGCGATCTCCCGGATCGTCCGGTTCGGCCCGGTGGCCGTGTTGTCCAGGATCATCGCGGAGAGCCGGTGCGCGACCTCGCCCCGGGTCATTCCGCCCATCGTCGTGTTCACGAGGTCGTTGGTGGAGGGGCGGCTGTTCTCCATGCAGCACTCCCAGATGAGGCTCCCCATGAGCGTGAAGACGCTCGACTCCCAGAAGCCGTAGCCGTTCTCCCGCGCCGCGTTGAAGAAGAGACTTCCGTGGTACGGGTGCGAGGACTGGTTGACGACGAATGTGTCCGGGTCGTATCCGAAACCGCGCTTGAAGTTCTTGCGGACGGTCTCGATCGAGATGTAGGCGTAGTCGTATTTCCCGATGTAGCGGTCGAACGCCCACGGAATCGCCTCGAGCAGCGCGAGCTCGGCGGCCGCGGTGAAAAAGCGTCTCCGGCCCGGAGGCCGCACCGGCTCGGGAGCGTGCTTCGCCTCCTCCTGCTGGAGCCCGAGCGAGAGAGTGGGCTCGGGGTCGCCCGCCGTGCTGTCGAGGAGCGAGACCCCGTCGAACATCGCGAACCGCTTCGCGACGCCATCCTGCGCTGCGAGCGGTTGCGCGAGAAGCGCAGCGGCCACGAATGTGACAACTCCGCTCCGTCGCCATCCGGACGCGCCGTCCGCATCTCTCTTCCCCATCCGGCGCGTTCCGACGCGAAATCGGTGCCAGTTCGATCGTGCGAGGCGCGACCCTCCGAGGCAAAGCGCGGCAAAAAGAAGATCCGACGCCGCATTGAAGAGAAAGAGAGACCGTCTCGATTCGTGGTCCATCACCGCGGAGCCCGAGAACGGAACCTCAGCGCTCGACTTTGCCTTTCACGATCAGCACCGGCCGGTCGGCGCGGTTGACGAGACCCGCCGCCAGATCCCGTTCCGGAGCGTCGAGATACGTGCGCTCCCGGTGCGCCCCGATGATGACGAGGTCGTGGTTGCCTTCTGATACCTCGGCCAGAATC
>DASXSX010000129.1:0-9948 GCA_036505815.1 Thermoanaerobaculia bacterium | reverse complement strand
GGTGATTCCGTTCTCGTCCAGCTGCTTCGGGATCAGGTGCCGCCTGGCGATCGCGAGCTTTTCCTCGAGCGTATACCCGGCGAGCCGGATGACCTCCATCCGATCGAGGAACGCGGGCTGGATCGGGTCGAGGATGTTCGCCGTCGCGATGAAGAGGACGCGCGAAAGGTCGTATGTGACCCCGAGATAGTGATCGCGGAAGGAAAAGTTCTGCTCCGGGTCCAGGACCTCGAGGAGCGCCGAGCTCGGATCTCCCCGGTAGTCCGCGCCGATCTTGTCGATCTCGTCCAACATGAACACGGGATTCGACGTCCCCGCCTGGTGGATTCCCTGGATGATGCGCCCGGGCATCGCGCCGACGTAGGTCCGCCGGTGCCCGCGGATCTCGGCCTCGTCGCGCACACCGCCCAATGACAGCCGCACGAACCTGCGGTCGAGCGCCCGCGCGATCGAGCGGCCGAGAGACGTCTTCCCGACGCCCGGAGGTCCCACGAAACAGAGGATGGGCCCCTTCAACGTCTTCTTCAGGGCATGGACGGCGAGGAACTCGAGAATGCGCTCCTTGACCTTCTCGATGTCGTAGTGGTCCTCGTCCAGGATCTGCCGGGCTCGGTCGATGTCGCCCGCGTCCTCGGACAGGGTCCCCCAGGGCAGCCCGGTCATCCAGTCGAGATATGTCCGGATGATCGCGGTCTCGGCCGAATCGGGATGGCTTCTCTCGAGCCGCTTGATCTGTTTCTCGATCTCCGCGGCCGCCTCGGCGGGGATCTTCTTCTCCGCGACGATTCGTCGGTACCCTTCGAGCTCCTCGGAAAGCTCTTCGCCTTCGCCGAGCTCCTGCTGGATCGCGCGCAGCTGCTGGCGCAGGTAGTACTCGCGCTGGGAACGATCCATTTCGCCCCGCGCCTGAGTCGAGATCTCCTGCTGCATCGAGAGTACGGTGATCTCGCGGGCGAGGTTCTCGTTGACGAGCTTCAACCGCTCGATCGCGTCGGTCGACTCGAGGATCCGCTGCGCGTCCTCGAGCTTGAGCTCCAGGTTCGACGCGGCGAGGTCGGCGAGGCGCGCGGGGTCGGAGAGGTTCGCCGCGATCACCATGACTTCGGGCGAGATGCTCTTGCCGAGCGACACGGACTTCTCGAGGTTCTGCTTGACGCTCCGCACGAGCGCCTCCTGCTCGGGAGGAAGCTCCTTCGCGGGCTCCGACTCTTCGAGCCGGGTGATCTTCACCTTCAAGTACGGCTCTTCGGAGAGAACCGAGTCGATTCGGGCGCGCGTGACGCCCTGGACGAGCAGGCGCGTCCGGCCGTCCGGGAGCTTCAACATCCGCATGATCGCGGCGACCGTGCCGACCGGGTAGAGGTCGGGCAGGCGGGGCAGCTCGGTTTGCGCGCTCCTCTGCGCGACCAGCATGATGATGCGCTGCTCGGCGAGAGCCGCGTCGACGGCGTTGATCGACTTCTCCCGCGACACGGAGAGCGGAAGGATGATGTACGGGAAAACGACGACGTCCTTCAGCGGCAGGACGGGCAGGATGTCGGGAATCGGAAGGTCGGTCTCGCGCTCGGCGACCCCCTCTTTTTCTTCGAACTCCACTACCACTACGTCTCCTCCTCGCTCTTGACCGGGATCTCGTGCTCCTTCTCGCGCAGGTCGGGCACGCGGGGCAGCACGACCTCGAGAAGACCGCGCGAGAGCTTCGTTTTCGCCTGCCGGGAGTTGACCGGCCTCGGGAGAGGCACCGACTTCACGAACGACCCGAAGTAGCGCTCCATGCAGAAGAAGCGGATGCCTTCCCGCGGCCGGGTCTTTCCCCTCTTCGTCCCGCGCACGGTCACGACGCGTCCGCGGATCGTCACCTTCACGTCCGCGGCCTCCACTCCGGGAAGCTCGAAGAGAACGCGGATTCTCTCGCCGTCGTCGACCACGTCGACGCTCGGATCCCAGGCCGAGGCCGGGGCGACGACCGGATTGTTGCTTTCGACGAAGAGGGAAAAGAGCCGGTTGACCTCGCGCTGGAGGCGGGAGAGCTCGACCATCGGCCCGAAGAATCTCAATCGGCGCATCGCTTCGGAGTCCACTTCATTGCGTCGCTTTCGCGTCGGCACGGCCGAGCAGGTTCTTGAGCTCGCGAAGGAACTCGTCCACGTCCTCGAATTTTCGATACACCGAAGCGAACCGGACGTAGGCGACCTTGTCGAGCTCGCGGAGGTGATCCATGACGTGCGCCCCGATGTCGTTCGTCGCCATCTCACGTTCCTCGGTGTCGTGGAGAAGTGTCTCGACTTCATCGACGATTGCATCGAGCTGCGCCGGAGCGACGGGCCGCTTTTCGCAGGCCTTCACGAGTCCGGCGCGGAGCTTCTTCCGATCGAAATTTTCCCGCCGGCCGTCCTTTTTGACGACCATGTATGGGATTTCCTCGATCGTCTCATAGGACGTGAAACGGCGACCGCAAGATTCACATTCCCTGCGGCGGCGGATCACCTCTCCCTCGCGGCTCTCACGCGAGTCTACGACGCGATCGTCCACCCCGCCGCAGAAGGGGCACTTCATTCCTCCATTATGGCGCGAGCGGCGGAGAGCTCTCATGCGTTTCCGAGAGCTCCTCGAGTTTGCGGACGCGCACCGGGGTCATCGCGAAGAGCGTGATCCCGATGAGCGTGATCGGTATGAAGGAGATCGCGTGCGCGAGGACCGCAACTCCGGACGCCGGATCCCGCGCGACGCCGTAGACGTCGATCAGCGCGAGCTGGACGGCCACGTGGTAAGAGCCGAGGCCTCCGGGGGTCGGAAACATGAGACCGAGCACGGCCGCCGCGGTCACGACGAAACTCGCCGAAAACGGGAGGTCGAGATGAAACGCGCGGAGCACCGCGTAGATCTGCACGCTGATGACGAGCCACATGAAGAGCGAGCCGGCGGTGACGAGGGAGAGCAGCTTCGGGCTCCGGAGCGACGCGAAGCCGTCCACGAAAGTTTCCGTGAAGGAGCGCGCCCGGGGCTGGAACCGCTGTGGCAGCCGGCGCCAGAGCTTTTCGAGAAACCGTTCGGTTTCGGCGCGACGAAACACGGAAAAGAGCACCGCCGCCACGAGCACGAGAAGAAGCACGGCCGGAAGGACGAGCTTCCCGACGCCGCGCGAGCTCGGAAGACCCGTCGCGGCGGCGATCAGGAAGAAGAAGACCACCGAGGCGCCGTCGAAGACCCGCTCCAGCAGAACCGAGGCGAGCAGCGGCGAAAAGGGGAGCTTGCGCGATCGGGCGAGAAGAGCCGGCCGGAGAATCTCTCCCACCTTTCCCGGCAGGTTGTTCGCGGCGAAGCCGAACGCCGTGGCGACGAACGCGGGATAGAACGGAACCCGCGCGACCGGCCGGAGGAGCCAGGTCCAGCGGACCGCCCGCAGAACGAACGTCGCGATCCCCATCACGAGACTCGCGAGAAGCCATGCCCCAGAGGCCGATGCGATCTGCCGCCCGATCTCGGCGAGGCGCAGTCCGCGAAGGAAGAATGCCAGCAGGAGCGCGGTCAAGACGATGGAAATGCCGATCTGTACCGCGCGCGATTGAAGCGTCCGTTTCAAGGTCGCCGCTCCCGCGCGCCGGCCGCCGCCGACGCCCGCCGAAATTTGCTCACGCGAATCCTTCCGTCTGCGATGCTTTTAGCATCCACGACAATCGTTCCGCCGAAAAAAATGAGGCGAAGTTCTGACGGAGCTTGACTTTCCGTCCCAATTTACTCATTCTTTTCTTAAATTTTCGGGAGGAACGCATGCTTAGGAAGTCGCCCGGGCTCCTGGCACTTCTCGCCGCTGGGGCCTGGCTGCTCGCGCCCTGTGCCTCGTCGCAGCCGATCGGAGTGATCGATCAGCCGACGCAGGGGCAGAGGGTTTCGGGCGTCGTCAAAGTCACCGGCTGGGTCCTCGACTTCAACGCGATCGACAAGATCGAGCTCTTGGTCGACGGAACCTTCGCCAACCGCGCCGACACGAACCTGCCGCGGGCCGACGTCCTCGAGGTCTTCCCCACGTACTTCAACAGCGCGACTCCCAATCCCGGTTACGTCTCCTCGTTTCTCGCCAGCCGGTTCCCGAACGGACCGCACACGATCTCGATCCGCGTGACCGAGGCAAGTCAGGCGACCACGATCATCGGACCGATCACCGTCATCGTGGACAACAGCGTCAACCAGGCGCCGTTCGGTTACATCGACATCCCCGGGCCGGCCGGGGTCGAGGGGGCGAACGGATCCTTCCCGGTCTCCGGCTGGGCC
The DNA here is from genome assembly GCA_036505815.1 of Thermoanaerobaculia bacterium. Classification (GTDB taxonomy): domain Bacteria; phylum Acidobacteriota; class Thermoanaerobaculia; order UBA5066; family Gp7-AA6; genus Gp7-AA6. The sequence goes on along the minus strand of DASXSX010000129.1, from coordinate 5,676 downwards.
CTCGACGACCAGGACGTCGATCACATCGACTTCCTGATGGACGGGCAGATCGTCGCGGGCTCCGTGGGCCGCGGCCTGCCTTCGACGGCGATCTACGGAACCACGCGGCCCGACGTACAGGCCGCCTTCCCCGACGTCCCCAACTCGCTGTACACCGGCTTCCAGGCGAACATCGACACGACGAAGCTCATCAACGGCGTCCATCAGATCGCCGTCCGCGTGACCGACAACCAGGGAGCTTCCCGGGTCATCGGGACCCGGACCGTGCAGGTCATCAACAACGGGGCCAACCTGCCGCCGTTCGGGCAGATCGACTTCCCGCTGGACAAGTCCTCCCTCTTCTGCACGACGATCCGCGTAGGGCTCCCTTCGCCCTGCACAGCGGACGTCTGCAGAGTCGTGTTGGCGAACGTGGTCGCGGGATGGGCGCTCGACGTCGGAGCCCGGCTCGATCACGGGCAGGTGTCCTACGTCGAGCTGCTCTTGGACGGCGCGATCATCGCCAACACAAGAACCGACTGCATCCAGACCGCGACCGGCGGTCTCGTCAACTGCTACGGCATCAACCGGCCCGACGTGGCGCGCAGCTACTCCGGTTACGTCAACGCCGACAATGCCGGCTTCGTCTTTTCTTTCGGCCTGATCAGCAGCAGCACGGATCCTTCCGGAAACATCGCGATCATCCTTCCGACTGTCAGTTCGACCGAAAATCCACCTGTTGTGGGCTTCACCCGGCCCGGCAAGCACACGCTGGCCGTGCGCGTCGGCGACGAGGAGGAGGCGCTCACCCAGATCGGCGCCATGTCCGTCGACGTTCTCTGCGACCCGACCGGCGCGGACTTCCCGGCCTTCGGGTACATCGACACTCCGTCGGACTACCAGTTCATCAACGGGATCTTCGACGTGTTCGGTTGGGCGTTCGACGTCAACGGCGTGCAGCGGATCGAGGTCGACGTGGACGGCCAGGTCGTCGGCAACGCCGCCTACGGCCTTTCGCGACCGGACGTTCCGGCGGCCGATCCGAGGGCGCCCTCGGTCAACGTCGGCTTCTCGTTCCTCCTCGACACGACGCGCCTCTCCGACTCGGAGCACGACCTCGTCGTCTACGTCGTGGATAATCGGTTCGGGACTCAGGGGCGCACCGAGATCGGGCGCCGGAAGTTCGTCGTCAACAACAACACGCTGACGCACCAGTAATCGGCCCCGTCGGTCGAGAAGGTCCGCGGCTTCGTGCCGCGGCGGAATCTCGTCTTCCTCGCCGTCGGGCGTATCTGGCGGGTCAGCCGGTCGAGTCGGCCGTCACGATCCTTCGCCTCCGGAGCCTCAGGGGAGACCGGAGGTCCGGCGGCGATCAGCTCGCCCGCGACGCGCGGGCCGGGTTCTTCTTCTTGGGCAGCGCGGCGATCCGCTCGGCTTCCCCGAACAGCGTCAGCGCCTTCTGAACCTGGGCATCGCCCGTCGCGCGGACCGCCCATCCCGCCTCGAGACCGTACTTCGCGTTGACCAGCTCGACGCGGATCGCGAGGTCTAAGAGGTCGCGGTTCGGGTCTTCGTTCCAGGTGCGCTTCAACTCTTCCGCGGTCGAGAGCTTCGACGCCTCCGCGAAACGGAAGAACTCGTCCCGGATGGCGGGCGTCACGGTCACGTCCTTCGCGACGTCCGGGTGCTTGACGAGCCAGTTGATCGCAAAGTTGAAGGGCAGGTTGCGGGCGAGAAGCTGGGTCAGCAGTTTCGAGTCCCGGTTGTTCTTGACGAGCACGTCGGGCGTGATTCCCCCGGCCGCGTACACGACACGTCCCGCGTCCGTGTAGAACACTTCGCCTTCTTTCCTGGTCGGTTCGTGCTCCTCGCCCGGCGTATCGGAATCCTCCGGGTTCACGTAGGCGAGCAGGTCGCTGAAGTCCCTCTGGATCCAGCGCCCCGACGGCGTGTAGTACTTCGCGGTCGTGAGAGCGAGGCCGGCGCCGTAAGGCAGCGTATAGACGCTCTGGACGAGCCCCTTGCCCCACGTCCGCTGGCCGACGATCAGTCCGCGGTCGTGGTCCTGGATCGCGCCGGCGACGATCTCCGACGCGGAGGCGGACCCGCGGTTCACAAGGACGACGAGAGTTTTGTTGAAGTGCAGGCCATCTCCGGGAGCGAGGTAGTCCTGGGCCGAGGAGCTCGTCCGGCCGCGCGTGTAGACGATCTTCGACCCCTTCTCCAGGAAAACGTCCGCGACGTCCACCGACTGATCGAGAACCCCGCCCGGGTTTCCGCGCAGGTCGAGCAGGAGTCTCTTCATTCCTTGTTTCTCGAGACGCTCGATCGCGGACTTCAGCTCGCGGCTCGAGGTGTGGGTGAAGTCCGCGAGCAGCAGGTAACCGGTCTCGGGAGTCATCATGAAGGCGTACCGCACCGAAAAAGTTGGGATCTCAGCGCGCGTGATCGTCATCCGGATCGGCTCGTCGATCCCCGCGCGTCGAATGGTGATCGTGACCTGGCTGCCCTTGGGCCCGCGCAGCTTGCGGACGACCTCGTCGGTCGAGACGTCTTCCTTGATCTCCTCGTCCTCGATGTGGGTGATCACGTCGCCCGCCCGGATGCCGAGCTTGAAGGCGGGGGTTCCCTCCATCGGGGCGATGACCGTGATCCGCCCCATCCGCTTCTGGATCTGGATTCCGAGGCCGAAGAACGAACCCTGCTGCTTCTCTCGCATCGCGGAGAAATCCTCCGGCTCCAGGAACGCGGTGTGCGGGTCGAGCCGGGAAAGCATCCCGTGGATCGACGCGTAGACGAACTGATCCGGGGCGATCGCCTGCGGGGACCACTCCGAAAGAGTCGTGAGAATGTCGGCGTACTCGTCCAGAGGCGGCCCCTCCCGCTCCGGTGACGCAAAGAGGATGGCCGTGAAAGCGCCTCCCGCGAGGGTCGAAGCGGCGAGAAGCGCGACGGCGATGACGAAACGGGAGCGGGTCGGGCTCACTGGGTTCCTCCTCGGAGCGGCCATTGTGACATGGAGGCTCTGGCCTCTGGTTCGAAAGTTTCCGTCCGCCGTCCGCGGGGCGGACGCCACAGACCCGGAGGCGTAGAATCCCTCACGGAGTAGACAAACATGTTCGGACCCATTGGAATGCCCGAGCTCATCCTGATTTTTCTAGTCGCTCTCCTCGTGTTCGGGCCGAGGAAGCTGCCGGAGCTGGGCCGCTCGCTCGGACGCGGCCTCGCGGAGTTCAAGCGAGCGTCGGAAGACCTGAAACGGACGATCGAGGACGAGATCGAGCAGGGAAAGCAGCACGTCTCCGCGGTCCAGGACGAGGTTTCTTCGGTCCGACAGCAGGCGACGGAGCTTCGGAACACGATCGCCTCGAGCGCCGGGAGCTCTGCCGCTGCCGCCGCTCCCGCGGCGCCGGCTGTCGAAAGCTCTCCGGCCGACACCGCGACTCCGCCCGCCGGGCCGATCCGGCCGTCTTGAAGAATCACGACCCGGGCTTCGCCTTCCGGCCGTGAGGCTCGTCGGTCCCGCCGGATCGGAGCCCGACCGGGCTCTGGAAGAGCGAAGGCTCAAAGACGAGAGCGAAGAGCTTCCCCGGATGGGGTTCTTCGAGCACCTCGAGGAGTTCCGCCGGCGCCTGATCGCCTCGCTGATCGCGCTCGCCGTCACGTTCACGATCGCCTGGTCGAAGGCGCCTGTTCTGTTCGAGCTCCTTGCGAAGCCGGTCCGGCATTTCCTTCCTCCCGGCCAGAACCTCGCGTACACGACCTTGACCGAGCCGTTCCTGCTCTACTTCCGGGTGGCGCTCCTGGGCGGGCTGATCCTCGCCTCGCCGGTCATCCTTTGGCAGCTCTGGCTCTTCATCGCGCCCGCGCTCTACCGGCGGGAGAAGCGCTTCGCGATTCCGTTTCTCTTCGCGAGCGTTTTCTTCTTTCTGTCCGGCTGCGCGTTCGGCTACTTCGAGGCTTTCCCGGCCGTCGTCGGATTCCTGGTGGGGATCGGAACCCAGTTCAACGCCGTCATCACGATCAACGAGTACCTCTCGACGGCCACGAAGATCATTCTGGGCCTCGGGCTCTGCTTCGAGCTCCCGATCCTGATCTTCTTTCTGACGCGGTTGGGCATCGTGTCCGAACGCTGGCTGTTGAAGAAATTCAAGTACGCCGTGCTGGTGGCATTCATCATCGCCGCGATCATCACCCCGACGCCCGACGTCGCGACCCAGACCGTCTTCGCGGTTCCGATGCTGGCGCTTTACCTCATCGGGATCGCGATTTCGTGGCTGTTCCGGAAGCGGAAGGCGAAAGAGCCGGTTTAGGCACCGCTTCGGCGTTTCGGGCCAGCACCATTTCCACGAACTCCCGGACCGCGCCGCGTCCCCCCGCGCTCTTCAGCACGACCTGCGCGGCCTTCCGCGCCGGCGCGGCCGCGTCCGACGGACACGCCGAGAAGCCCGCGGCCTCCAGCAGCGGCACGTCCGGCTCGTCGTCGCCGATGGCCGCGGTCTCGGATGGATCGAGCGACCAGCGCTTGCAGAGGCTGCGGTAGAGCGCTTCCTTGTCGCCGACTTTCTGGTAGCAGAGCCGGACGCCCAGGTCGCGAGCCCGCCGCGCGGTCGCGAGCGACTCCCGTCCGGAGATCCAGACGACTCGGAGTCCCGCCGCGATCGCCATCTTGATGCCGTGCCCGTCCTTCGTGTCGAAGACCTTGAGCTCGCGACCGCGGTCGTCCAGGTACAGTCGGCCATCGGTCAGCACGCCGTCGACGTCGAAAAAGAGGGCTTTGATCCCCTTGCGCGCCCTCAAGCAATTCCCGCGGAGAGCAGGTCGTGCATGTGGATGGCGCCGGTCAGCCCGCCGTTGCCGTCCACGACGAAGAGCGAGGTGATTTTCGCTTCCTGCATCCTTTCGAGCGCCGCGGATGCGAGCTCGTCGCCGGCGATCGTCTTCGGTTTCGGATGCGAGCACTCGCCGGCTGTTCTCGCGAGGAGCGATGGGTCCTTCTCGAGAAGCCGACGAAGGTCTCCGTCGGAGATCACTCCGGCGAGCTCGCCGCGCCCGTTGACGACCGCGGTCACCCCCATCATCTTGCGCGACATCTCGTGGATTGCTTCGGTCATCGGGGTCTCGCGCGTCACGAGGGGGACGCGGTCCCCGGTGCGCATGAGGTCCCGCACCTTGAGGAACCTTCTTCCGAGGCGGCCGCCCGGATGAAGCGCGGCGAAGTCCTCTTCGCGGAAGCCGCGCTTCTCGGAGATCGCCATTGCGAGCGCGTCCCCCATGGCGAGCATGGCGGTCGTCGAAGCTGTCGGGGCGAGATTGAGCGGACAGGCCTCCTGCGAGATCGCGACCGAGATCACGAGGTCCGCGGCGCGACCCACAGAGGAGCCCGGCTCACCTGTCATCGCGATCGCGCGCACGCCCCGCTCGCGCGCGAACTCCAAGAGGCGCACGACCTCCGGCGTCTCCCCGGAAAAGGAGAGCGCGAGGACGGTGTCGCCGGGCACCAGCATCCCGAGGTCGCCGTGACTCGCCTCGGCTGCGTGCAGGAAGTAGGCGGGCGTTCCGGTGGAGGACAGCGTCGCCGCGATCTTCTGGCCGATCAGGCCGGACTTGCCGAGCCCCGCGACGCAGAGCCTTCCCGAGGAAGCGGCGATCTCTTCGACGGCACGCTCGAACTCCGGGCCGAGGTTGTGGACCTGT
>DASXSX010000128.1:0-6373 GCA_036505815.1 Thermoanaerobaculia bacterium | reverse complement strand
GAGTGTCCCATCGTCATTCCCGAGTGCTCGGTTCCTCCGTGGGGCTGGCCCCACCGAACCCGCAGGAATACGTGGTACGAAAGGGGCGAGCTCCCATAAACACGCTTGAGACCCGAAGGGGAACTATAGGCGGTCAAATCGGCGCCGGCGCCCACGCGCAGAGCCCGCGCCAGCACGAAGTCACGGAGGTAGCCGACCGTCAGAGCTCCGATCCGCGCGACCTCCGGTACATCGATCGCCGGCGTGGCCTCGGCGCCCTTGAACTCCAGAAGCCTCCGGTCCTTTTCGACCCACTCCGCGCGGCCGTAGATCTGATCTGAGCGGGTGAGCTGATACGCCGCCTCGAGGAGAACCGAGTCAGAGACGCCGTGCGTCTCGTCGTCCCGGCCCCAGAGCAGCGTTGCGGCAAAGGGGCGGTCTCCCTCCGCCCCATAGTGAAGCGAAGCGGTCGTGCGATGCAGGTCTCCCGGCTGGGCGGCTTCCGGCTCGTGAAGAAACGCGTGCGAAACCTGCGCCGACCAGCCCTCGGGCAGGAAAAGCTTTACCCGTCCGGCCGCCGAATCGATCCTTCCGCCTTCGATGTCCCACCGATGCTCGTCCGGCTCCGAGCCGTGGAACACCGATCCTTCGACGGAGACGGCTTTCCACCCCGCGCCGAGCGTGGCGACGTTGAACGCGATGTGCGTCGAATCCTGCCAGTGATGGCCCAGCGGCGCCGTCGGGTTCTCCCCGGACGAGGCCCGGTGCATGAAGGCGGTCGGACCGATCGCCGGCTCGCCGACGGGGGCGAGCTGAAGCCACGCGGCGCCGTCGCTTCCGAGCGGAAGCCGGTACGTCGCCGAAAGATTCATGAAGAAGTCGTGTGGGTGCTGCCGATCGACGAGAGGACGCCCGCGGTAGGCCTCGCCGGTCTGGAAGAGCTCCGGAGAGCCGCGCTTCTCGAAAGTCCAAGGCTCGAGCGAGTTCATCATCATGAGAGAGAGGCGGCCGCCTCCCAGGTCGTGGGCGAGGTGGAACATGTTCCAGTTGCTGGACTCAACGGCGTTGTCGCCGGAACGGCCGCCCTGATGGTTGTACGAGAGTCGCGCAACGCCGAGCACCATCAAGTGCCAGCCGGGCATCGCCATGCCGGCCATCGGGTCGCGGGGCGTCATCCCGGTCATGAGCGCCATGTCGGACTGGAAGAGATTTCGCTCCGGCGGCTTTTCGTCCATGTTCATGGCCATTTCCATTTGGCCGTGCTCACCGGGCTGCGGGGGAGGCGCCTTGCTGTGGCCGGGATGCGGGGTCTCGACGGGAGCGGGTGCCGCTGTCGGTGAGACGGGCGCGCCGTGCTCGTGAGAGCCGGGTTGAGGTGCCGGAGTCGGAGTCACTGCCGGCACCGGCGGGGCGTGATGTTCATGTTGAGCGAGCGCCGGAGCCGAACACAGGCCGCCGAACACGAGCACGGCGAGAAGCGGCAATGTCTTCATTGCGGTCACTTGTGAGACCGAGCAGCGGCCACCGAAGGAAGACGGATCTCGACCGCGCTTCCGTCCGCTGCGAGGTGCACGACGACGCGCGACCCGGCCTTCAGGTCCGACGCCGTTGCCTTCGCGTTTCCCCGAAAGTACCTCGTCGATTTCGTCAGCGGGACGGACACGGACTTTCCGTCCTTCGTCTTTACGTCGAGATGGTCGGGATGAACCGCGAGGATGGTTCCCATGACGTGCCCGTGCCCGTGCGCGAGGGCGAGAGCGGGCAGGGCGAGCAAGATCGCCATGCAGGAATACGTGATTGCTTTGCGCATGTGTTTCTCCGTCAATGTTCGTGAATCTGTTTTTTCGGGGCGGGACGCTTCTCCTCGCCGCCTTCGAGAAATTGCTCCGCTTCCTCCCGCTCCTTCATCTCGCCCGGGCTGATCGGGTTCATGCGAGACATCGCTTCCAGGTCCTCCGATGTGAGCTGCGGGAGATGGCGGATGAAGTGCACGAGCCGCCAGGAGGCGCGGTCGTCTTCCGGAGTGTCGCTTCCCCAGGCCGGCATCCCGGTGAACCGGACGCCGTTCTTGATGATGAAGAAGAGCTCTCCGTCCGACAGGCGCTGCGTGTCCGGGAGGGTCATGTCCGGCGCCTTCGGATAGAGGTTCTGGCCGATTTCCGTCTGTCCCTTTCCATCGTTTCCATGACACGAGGCGCAGTGGTCGGCGAAGTGCTCTATCGCCTCCCGCAGGACTTGCAGATTCGATGGCTCCGGGTTCCTCGAGCGGCGCGCTTTCCGGGGGATCGCCAGGTGACGCAGACGTCGCGCCACGAAAGCCTCCACACGGCCGGGTGGCCGGCGGGTGCTGATCCCGCGATCGACCACGCCGATCACGGACGCGACGACGACGAGCGCGAGGAGTGCGATCGCGATCAGCGCAATGCGACGGAGAACTGCCATTCGTCACCTCGAACCGGAGACCTGCCATCGGATGCGGAGAGTCCGCATCCTTCGAGAGCGGGACGGTTCGAGGGGACTAGAGTCGGAGGATCGTGGAACTTCGAGCTGGTGGAGGTGAGGACGCCGGCTCTGGAACGCGAGGCCGATCAGAGGACGCCGGTGAAGGAAGCATCAGCGCAGCGGGAGTGATCGCCGGCGCCAGCCCCGGCAGAACGCCTGAAAGCGGCGTCGCCTTCGAGAGGACGGCGTGGCCGCTGCAGTCGTGACGATCACCGGCCGGCTTTGGGGAGGCGGGTTCGGCTCTCCGGTCCGGGCCGTGGCCGGCGCAATGATTCGCGGCAGATGGGTGGTCAGCGGTCGGGACCGATGACGAGAGGCAACGGAGCTCACAGGACGCGAGCAGCGTCGGCAGGGCCGCCATCAGGAGAGCAAGCGACAGAGACAGGAGGGCCTTCACCGGCATTTCCAGTCCGCGCCCTTGCAGGAATCGGTCCACGCGACTGGGAATTGCCGGAGACCTCGAGAAAATTCCGAATTCGTCGCCCGGCAAGGCTCAATCCTTGTGCGGAGGCGTGCCCGGAGCGTGCTTATGCGGCGGTTTCGTCGCGGCGCCCGGCGGAGGCGCCTCTTCGTGATGCTCCTCGTGCTCTTCGGTCGCGCCTTTCAACTGGGCCTTTTCCTCGTCCGTGATCTCCGGGAGATGGCGAAGAAACGCGACGATCTGCCAGACCTCGTCTTCCTTGTGTGTCGGACCGAACGCGGGCATGCCGGACATGCGAATGCCTTCGTTGACGATCCAGAAGAGCTGCCCATCGGGGCGCGCCTGAACGCGAGGCAGCGTCAGGTCGGGAGCGCCCGGATTCAAGCCCTGCCCGATCTCCCCCGGATCGACTCCGGGCGCCCCGTGACATACGACGCAGTTTTCCCGGAAGTGCGCCAGCCCGCCGCGGAAGGTGTCCGCGGTCGCCGGCAGCGGATTCTTCCGATTCGGCGCGTGCTTGGCGACCGATTTGTTGAGCGCGAAGGTGGCGAAGTCCTTCTCCGTCTTGCTCGGCGGAAGCGTGGCCGCGGTGTTGAACGAGCCGGTCCAAACGTAGGCGCCCGCCCCGACGGCCACGAGAAGGATTCCGAAGATCACTCCGAAAAGAAATTTCACCTCGTCTCCTCCTTATCCGTGAACTCTACGCGTGATCCGGCGTGGCGCGGCAGCCGGGCTCCGGGCCGCTCTCGACCTGGATCGTCGCATGGCTGACCCCCGCCTTTTCCCGGAGGAGATCCTGCACGTCGCGCAGCACCTGCCCGCGCTCGGTTTCCGCAGACGCCCGGATATGAATGCTCGCCGAGTGCGACCCCGACGAGAGCGTCCAGAAGTGAAGATCGTGCGCCTCCTCCACTCCGGGAAGGGCCAGGATCTGACAGCGCAGGGAATCGACGTCGATCTCCCCCGGCGCCCCTTCGAGCAGGATGTGCGCGGACTGCCGCAAGAGCGCGACTGCCCTCGGAAAGACGAGGATGGCGATCGCGCCCGACACGACGAGATCGAGCCAGGTCCAGCCCGTCTCCGCAATACCGATTCCGGCCACGATGACCGCGACCGAGGCCGCCGCGTCCATCAGCACCTCGAGATAGGCCGCGCGCGCGTTCAGACTCCCCCGCCGCTCCGGGGCCAGGATCTTCAGGGAGACCAGGTTCGCGGCGAGACCGACGACGGCGACCGGAATCATCACCCCCACCCGGATCTCGGCCGGGCTTCGGAATCGCCGGAGCGTCTCGTAGATCAGCCAGCCGCACACGAGGAGGAGTAGCTGCGCGTTCACGAAGGCGGCGAGCACCTCGGCGCGCGCCAGGCCGAACGTGTGACGAACGGTGGGCGCCCGCCCTGCGAGCATCGTCGCCGCGTAGGCGAGGGTCAGGGCGGCGACGTCCGCGAGCATGTGGTTCGCATCGGCGACGAGCGCGAGGCTGCGCGAGACGAGTCCCCCCACGACCTCCAGCACGAGGACCACGAGAGTGACGGCGAGCGCGGCGCGGAGCCGCGCCTTGCGCGATCCGGTCGACCGAACCGTCGCGCTGGGAAGGCCGGCGGTGTCCGCTATCCCTGCCACCCGACGATCTTGTCCACCGTCGCCACCGCGATCGGATGGTAGGTGGGGCGTGCCTTTCGGTAAATGGCGAGCGCGCGCGTCTTTCCCTCGGGCGTCTTCACCAGCTCTTCGTAGAGAGACTTCAAGAACTTGCGGCGTCCCATCGAGACGAGGAACTGCTCGAGCCGCGGATAGGCGGGCTCGTAGCCATTGGCGATCGCCATCAGGAGCCACTGGTTGGTAATCTCGGAGTTGCCCGAGTCGGTCAAATGGAACGTAAAGTCGAGCTCCGCCATCTTTTCGCGGGGCAGCGAAGCCGGAAGCGCCCGGAGAAAGTGGAGCCACTCCTGGGTGCTCCACCCGCTGGCCGGGAGGCTGGAGGCGGGCACTTTCCCGCCCAGCCAGCGGGAAGCCTCGGCCTCGACGCGGGCGAATGCTTCGGAGCTCGGACGCGGAGCGCTCACAGGGATGCCCGGTTTCTCGACCCACTCTTCGACCGGCACGCGCGCCGCGAGCTCTCGATTGGCGTCGAGGAGATTCGCGTGGAGATAGCGCAGGAAATCTTCTGTGGTGATGCTCTGGAAAGCGAAGTGGTCGAAATATCCGCGAAGGAAGCGGTCGAAGGTCTCTCGCCCGAAGGTCTGCTCGAGGTGGCGCAGAAAAAGCGCCCCCTTCTCGTACGGGACGTCCGTGAAGCCGTCGTCCGGGTCGCGTCCGCGGAGGTCGATGTGGAGGGCTTCGTCTTTATCCGGCAGCGCCGCGATCTCCTTCTCCAGGTCTTGCAGGCCGAGAACCGCTTCCATCTCCGCCCGACGTCGTCCGAAGACCCGCTCGACGATCCGGCGCTCGATATAGACCGTGAAGCCCTCGTTCAGCCAGAAGTCGCGCCACGTCGCGTTGGTCACCAGGTTGCCCGCCCAGGAGTGGGCGAGCTCGTGCGCCACGAGCGCGACGAGGCTCTTGTCTCCCGCCAGGACGGTTGGGGTCGCGAACGTCAGCCTCGGGTTCTCCATGCCTCCGAACGGGAAGCTGGGCGGCAGAACGAGCACGTCGTACCGGTCCCAGCGATACGGCCCGAAGAGCTCCTCGGCGGCGCGGATCATCGACTCCAGGTCGGCAAACTCGCGGGCGGCTTTCCCGACGACCGGCGGCTCCGCCCACACTCCGGCTCGCGGGGAAATCGGGGCGAAAGAGAGGTCGCCGACCGCGAGCGCGATCAGGTACGAGGGGATCGGCTGCGGCATCTCGAACTCGTAGTCCCCGTCGCGGGCCGCCTTTGGATCGTTGTTCGCGCTCATCACGGCCATGAGGTTCTTCGGCGTCCGAACGCGCGCGCGATAAGTGATTCGGACCTGCGGAGAATCCTGCAGCGGGATCCAGCTTCGCGCGTGGATCGCCTCCGATTGCGTGAAGAGAAACGGTTGTTTCTTTCCCGCCGTCTGCGGGGGATCGAGCCACTGGAGGCCCGAGGCCTGCGGCCGGGTCGCGTAGAAGATGCGGACGCGGGTCGCGTCCTCCGGCAGCGTGATACTGAGCGGCGAGCCGAGAATCTTGTCCGCGGTCCCGACCGAGAACACGGCGGGCACCCAGGTCGCTGTGTCCCGCGACGACTCCACTTTCTCGACGTCGAGATCGCGGGTGTCCAGCACGAGGTGGGTCGCGCGTCCCCCTGGCGGACGCACCAGGGTCAGGATCGCGGAGCCCCGGAGGATCCTGCGATCGAAGAGGACCTCCCAGTCGAGGTCGGCGTGCCGGACCCGGATCTCGCTCAGGTTGGAATAGGAGTGGTCGTCGTGATCCGCCGGAACTGGGGTCGTGACCGAAGGAGAGGGGCGGGTCGCGACCGAGCTCGAATGCGGGCCTTCTTG
>DASXSX010000127.1:0-1727 GCA_036505815.1 Thermoanaerobaculia bacterium | reverse complement strand
AGCTCCCTCGAAAGGTCCTGGAAGGGCGGCCCCCGCGGCCGCCCTTTTTGTTGTCACTTCACTCCTTTTTCCGGATCCCACGAGCCCTGCTGCTTCCGAACGTAGAGGATCTGGCCCGTGTGGTACGCGTTGTGCGCGGAGACGTGGGCGATGTTGTCGTACTGCTTGCGCAGGCTCGCTTCGTCGGCGGACTCGATCCATTTCTCCATGTCCGTGAGCACCGCGTCGAGCTGACGGACCGCATTCTCCCAGGCGGCCTTGTCGAGATTGTTCCCGAACGTCTCGTCGTTCTTGCCACTGTACGCCGGGCCCTTCTGGCCCTTCCATGACGCCAGCTGCGACTGGTTCCAGAAGACCAGGTGCTGGACGAGCTGCGCGATCGAATGGTTCGCGTTGCCGTCTTTCCACGCGGCCTGCTCGGCGGTGAGACCTTCGACCGCCTTGCTCGCCGGGACGAACCAGTCCTGCTGATCGTGCGTGGTCTTCAACTGCGCGAGCAGGACGGATTTCAGCGTCGGAGCCGCGGGAGGAACCTGAGCGAACACGGGGGCAACGAGCAGCAGAGACATCAAAGTGGCTTTCATGTGTCTCCGTACGGCCGACTCATCCATCGAGTTTCCTGGATTTACGGCCGGGTTGACCCGATCGAGACCTGGGAGTAGGGTCGAAGTGAGCTCGAACGTCCGCCAGGTCGTTCGCTCATGGATACGGTCCCCGCCGGGACGCCCGTCCCGCAGGGATCGAACTGGGGTCTTTATCTGGAGGTATTCATGGCCACAACCACCACCGCCGTCACCGCGCTCTCCGCGAAAGCCCTGATCGGGGCGCGTGTCGTCAATCTCAAGAACGAGAACCTCGGGAAAATCGAGGATCTGGTGATCGAGCCCGAGGACGGACGCGTCACGTTCGGGATCCTCTCCTTCGGAGGGTTTCTGGGCATGGGCGAGAAGCTCTTCGCCGTGCCGCTGCAGATGATGAGAACCTCGACCGAGGACCGGACCTTCGTCCTCGACGTCGACAAGGAGAAGCTCAAGAACGCGCCGAGCTTCGACAACGATCGCTGGCCGGATCTCCACGACCGCGCCTTCGGCTCGAGGGTCTACAGCTACTACGGCTATCCGCCTTACTGGCGCTGACGGAAGCCTCTCCGGCGCGCTCCGGCGCCGGCGGCTCCTGCGGGAGCGCCCTTCGGGGCGCTCCCCTTTTTTGCGTGCGTCACCGGTCTTTGTCGCGCCTCACCGTGACCTTTTTTCCGCGCACGCCCGCCGCGCGCAAGGTCCGGATCACATCCTCGGTCATCGCCTCGGGCACCTCGACGAGCGAAAATCGTTCGGCGATCCGGATCGATCCGACTTCGCGCGGGTGGACCTTCGCGAGCTTGACGATCGCGCCCACGAGATCGCCCGGCTTCACGCCAGCGTCCCGTCCCGCGCCGATGAAGATCTTGCCCGAGCTCCCGGCACCCTTACGTGACCTCGGCCCGAACTTGCCGGCCCGCCCGCCCCGAGCCGGCGCAGGCGCGACGGCGACCGCCGGGATCTCGTGCTCGTCCTCTGCTCCGCCCGACCCCGCCGACGGGTCCGCCATCTTCACCGCGGCGGCGGCCACGTCCAGCGGATCGAACTCCTCGGCGAGCGACTCGACGACCACACGGTAGCCGTCGAACCCGCCCGAGAGCAGCGACTCCCGCAGGGATGCCCGTGTCAGCTCCATTCGCTTCGCCCGCA
>DASXSX010000126.1:0-4463 GCA_036505815.1 Thermoanaerobaculia bacterium | reverse complement strand
GGCCGTCTGGCTCTACGCCGCGATCCGTCCGCGCTATGGCGCCGGCGCGAAGACGGCGGCGATCGCGGGAGTCGGGGCCTGGTTTATCGGCCGCTTCCTCGGGGCCATCGGCGAGATGAACATGGGCGTCTTCCCGCAGAGCATCATCCTGATCGGTCTCGTGTGGGGCCTCGTCGAATTCATCGTCGCCACGACCGCCGGAGCCTGGGTCTACAAGGAGGTGTGAGGCGGAAACGGTAGCGCGGCGGTCCGTCGTGATCCGATAGCATCCCGCTCGTGGAAGCCGGAGCGGTCGACCGGTATCTCGAGAACCTGAAGGGCGAGCAGGACGGCGCGGCGCTCTACGACGCGGTCGCCGAGTCCGAACAGAACCCGAAGCTCGCCGAGGTCTACCGGCGACTGGCCGCCGCGGAGCGCCGCCACGCCGGGATCTGGGCGGAAAAGTTGAAGACCGCTGGAGTCGAGGCGCCCTCCTACAGGCCTTCGGTGCGCACGCGAATTCTCGCGTGGCTCGCGCGGCGGGGCGGCGCGCGGTTCGTGCTCCCGAGCATCTTCGCGCTCGAGCAGGCGGATCGGGACAAGTACGACAGCCAGGCGGATGCCCGGGCGGCGGGAATGCCGGCGGACGAGCACTCCCACGCGCGCCTCCTCGGGCACATCCAGCGATCCGGTGGCGGGATGCCAGGCACCGAGGTCGCCCGGCTGGAAGGGCGGCACCGAACGTTCGGGGGAAACGCGCTTCGCGCGGCGGTCCTCGGGGCGAACGACGGTCTCGTCTCGAACCTCGCGCTCGTCATGGGTGTGGCGGGCGCGGAGCTCCAGGGTCGCACGATCCTGATCACCGGCATCGCCGGGCTGCTCGCGGGGTCGTTCTCCATGGCTCTCGGGGAGTGGCTCTCCGTTCAGAGCTCGCGCGAGCTCTACGAGCACCAGATCCGGACGGAGGCCGCGGAGATCGAGGCGAGCCCGGAAGAAGAAGCCGAGGAGCTCGCGCTGATCTATCAGGCGCGCGGGCTGGAGGAGCGCGAAAGCGAAATCCTCGCCCGGCGGATCCTGCAGGACCCGAAGGGAGCGCTCGACGTCATGACGCGCGAAGAGCTCGGGATCGATCCCTCGCAGCTCGGCGGCTCGCCCTGGGTCGCGGCGTTTACCTCGTTCGCGCTCTTCGCGACGGGCGCGTTCATTCCGGTCCTCCCGTTTCTGTTCCTGAGGGGGACGAACGCCGTCGCGGGCAGCCTCGCGGTGAGCGCGCTGGGCCTCTTTGGTCTCGGCGCGGGGATCACGCTCTTCACCGCGCGGCCAGTGGTCAAGTCCGGACTCCGCTCGGTCCTCTTCGGGCTCGCGGCGGCGGGCGGGACGTGGGTGATCGGGAGGTTGATCGGTGTGACGGTGACGGGCTGAGCGGGACGCTCGCCCGACCCACGAGACCCGCTTCGAAGACGACGCGCGAGACAGGCGCCAGCGCCGTCTCCTGCGCCGGGGTCAGCAGCCGGACATGCCGGACGCCGACGAGGAAATTCGGAATGTCCCAGAGGTCTTCCTCCGCCGTCATCCAGCCGCGCGCGTCGAAGCGCGAGAGGTCGATCGGCCGCGAGTATCGCCGCAGGGTCTTCTCGCGGCGCAGGTTGAAGTACCCCTCGACGTAGGACAGGACGAGATCGCGGATCGTCTCGAAGAGCGGCTCGCGGAAACGCAGCCCGGAGTAGTTCGATCGCGCGATCGCGCCCCACAGGCCGTTACGGCGGAAGAGCGCGAGGACGTGGTCGTCGTCCTGCACCGCTTCGAGGTCGAGGAGGAGCGGCGATTCGCCCTGGACACGCAGCGCCGCGGCCGCGAAAAGAGCGGCGTCCATGCACTGGACCCGGCGTTCGCGCAGGATCCGTCGCGGCGAGCGGCAACCCTCTCCACGCACGTCGTAGTCGAGATCGTCCAGGAACCTCTGGATCCGCCACGGCGGAGTCAAGCGGCGAAGAGTCGAGACCTCCCGCGGCGTCAGCCCGAAGTCTCGTTGCCCGCCGGCCGGCACGCCTGCATGATAGTCGGCGCCGGGTTCGGGAAGCGGCTTCCGCCGGGTCCTCGGTTAGAGTGCTTCCCTCGTGGGCGGTCCGCAGACTCCGACGCACCCGCACGGAACGCCGCCGCGCGGCCGCTATCTCGCCCTCATGTCGCTCGGCGCCCTGGGCATCGTCTACGGGGACATCGGGACGAGCCCGCTCTATGCGCTCCGCGAGTGTTTTCACGGAGCGCATGGCATCGAGCCGACGCGGGCAAACGTGATGGGCGTCCTCTCTCTCGTCCTCTGGTCGCTGATCATCGTCGTCACTCTCAAGTACCACGTCTACGTCTTGCGGCTGGACAATCGGGGAGAGGGCGGGATTCTCGCGCTGATGGGTCTCGTCCAACCGGAGAGCCGCAAGAGGACGGGTCTGCGGCGGCTCATCCTGCCGCTCGGACTCTTCGGTGCGGCGCTGCTCTACGGCGACGGCATCATCACTCCGGCGATCTCGGTCCTCTCCGCGGTCGAAGGCCTGGACGTCGCGACCGCTTACTTCTCGCAGTTCGTCATTCCGATTACGATCGCCATCCTCCTCGGCCTGTTTTTCTTTCAACGTCACGGGACGGCGCGGATCGGCGCCATTTTCGGACCCGTCATGTTCTTCTGGTTCGGTACGCTCGCCGTTCTGGGCGTCTCCGGAATCCTCCGCGACCCGTCCGTGCTGGCCGCCGTCAATCCCGTGCATGCATACGATTTCTTCGTCCGCAACGGATTCAGGGGCTTTCTCGTTCTCGGAGCCGTGTTCCTCGTCGCGACGGGGGGCGAAGCGCTCTATGCCGACATGGGTCATTTCGGCGAACGGCCGATTCAGGTGGACTGGTTCGGGTTCGTCGGCCCGTCGCTGCTGCTCAATTATTTCGGGCAGGGGGCCCTCCTCATCCACAATCCGTCGGCCGCGCACAATCCCTTCTACCGGCTGGCGCCCCCGTGGGCTCTCTATCCCCTCGTCATCCTCGCCACGGCGGCGACCGTCATCGCGTCGCAGGCCGTCATCTCCGGCGCGTTCTCGCTCACCCGGCAGGCCATCCAGCTCGGGTATCTGCCCCGGATGAAGATCGAGCACACCTCCGCTCGCGAGATCGGGCAGATCTACGTGCCCGGCGTCAACTGGGCGCTCATGATCGCGTGTATCGCTCTCGTCCTGGGATTCGAGTCCTCGAGCAACCTCGCCTCGGCCTATGGGGTCGCGGTCACGACGACGATGGTCATCACGACGCTCCTCGCGTACGTCGCCTCGCGAGAGTGCCTGGGTTGGAATCCCTGGGTCGCGGCGGCGGTCACCGCCGGTTTCCTTTTTGCCGATCTCGCGTTCTTCGCCGCCAACATGGTGAAGGTCGCGCACGGCGGCTGGTTCCCTCTGGGAGTCGCCGTGGCGGTCTTCACGGTGATGACCACGTGGAGGCGCGGCCGTAAGATCCTCCACGATCGCATCCAGGAGAGCACGCTCTCCGACGAGAATTTCCTGAAGTCGATCGCGCGCCGGCCGCCGCCGCGCGTCGCGGGCACGGCAGTCGTCATGGACCGCGCGGTCGACGGGATCCCTCTCCCTCTGCTGCACAACCTGAAGCACAACAAAGTGCTTCACGAGAAGGTCGTCCTTCTGACGATCACGACCGAGGAGGTTCCGCACGTCACCGACGAGGAACAGGTCGAGCTCCGGGAACTGGGGCAGGGCCTCTATCGGGTGATCGCGCGGTACGGGTTCCTGGAAAATCCCGACGTACCGGAGCTCCTGCGGGGCCTCGATTTTCCCGGAGTGAGCTTCAACCCGGACTCGACGACTTTCTTCCTCGGCCGCGAGACTCTGCTCGCCACGGAAAGGCCGGGGATGGCGATCTGGCGTGAGAGGCTCTTCGCCTGGATGACCCGCAACGCCCAGGGCGCGCCGATCTACTTCCGGCTCCCCCCCAACCGCGTCGTCGAGGTCGGCGCCCAGATCGAGCTGTGAGCGAGTCGTCCGAAGCCCCCGTTTCGTTCGAGAGCGCGACCGCGCGCTATCCGGTCGCGCCCCGCGGGCGGCAGCTCCTACTACTCTCCGTCACCGCGCTCGGGATCGTCTATGGAGACATCGGAACGAGCCCGCTCTATGCGCTGCGCGTCTGTTTTTCCGGCCGGCACGCCGTGCCTCTGCAGCCGGAAAACGTTTTCGGCGTGCTCTCTCTCATCTTCTGGACGCTGATCGTCGTCGTCGGCGTGAAGTACCACGCCTGGATCCTGCGGCTCGACAACCGTGGAGAAGGCGGCATCCTCGCGCTCATGGGTCTCATCAATCCCGAGAGCCGCGGCGGTCCGACGGTGCGGCGCACCGTCCTCCTCCTGGGCGTCCTCGGGGTCGCTTTCTTTTACGGCGACGGGATCATGACCCCCGCGATCTCCGTTCTCTCGGCGGTCGAAGGGCTCGAGCTCG
>DASXSX010000125.1:0-34627 GCA_036505815.1 Thermoanaerobaculia bacterium | reverse complement strand
TTCACCTGGGAGGACTATCAGCCTCGAGTCGGAATCACCTACGCGCTGGGGGCTCGACGAACGACTGTTCTCAAGGCGAGCTACGCGCGATTCGCCTCGACTCTGGGGACCGGGACCATCGGCCTGACCAACCCGAGCCCGGGGGGGTACCCTGCCTACGGCTACTATGCCTGGAACGACGCGAACGGCGACAACAAGGTTCAGCCCGGCGAAGTGGACACGTCACCGAACGGCTTCCAGTTCGCCGCCTATTACGATCCGTCTAACCCCACTGCTCTTTCTCCCAACAGGATCGACCGCGACCTTTCCGCCCCCACGACCGACGAGGTCGTGGTCGGAATCGATCACGAGCTTCTGCCCGACCTCGCAGTGGGGGTCGCCTACACCTACCGGTATTTCGACAACTTCGTTTACGGCATCCGCTACGATCCCACCACCGGGACCATCCTGACGCGCAACGACTACGAGCAGTTCACGACGTTGACGAACAACAGCACCGATCCGATCGCATACAGCGCGCCGGTCTATCAGATTCGGCCGGAGGTGCTGGACCGGCTCGGGCAAACGCCCCCCGGCTACTTCTACACGAACAGGCCGGGGTATCACCAGACCTACAACGGCGTCGATTTCACCATTACCAAGAGGCTCTCCAACCGGTGGATGGCGCGGGGGTTTTTCACGTTCAACGACCACAAGCAGCACGTCAGCTCGAGCGGCTGCGTGGACCCCACGAACGTCTCATCCAACGCGACGGGACAGACCTGCCGGGACGACAACGTGGTCGCCACCCGGTCGACGGGGAGCGGCAACCACGACAGCGTGTACCTGAACTCCAAATGGCAGTTCAACATCAACGGCATGTATCAGCTGCCGCTCGCCTTCAACATCGCCGGCAGCTTCCTCGGGCGCCAGGGATACCCGCTGAACTACTTCCGCCGAACGTTTGGTCCGGACGACGGTCTCCTCCGCGACGTCCAGGTTGCGTCAACCGACAAGAATCGGTACGAGAACGTCTATGAGCTCGATCTGCGCTTGGAGAAGGTCATCCCTATATTCGGCACTGCCTCTCTCACGGTATCGGGAGATCTGTTCAACGTCACGAACGAGAACACCGTTCTCCAGCGTTACAACCGGCTGAGAAGGAGCAACACGAATCAGATCAAGGAAGTCCAGAGTCCAAGAGTGTGGCGCTTCGGCGCCCGCGTTTCGTTCTAGTCCGTCTTTCGCTCGGGACACCGCCGGGAAATAATCTTCCCGGCGGTTTTTTTTGGAGACCATGACCCGGGCCAAATTGAGCAGCCGCATTGCGATCGGCATCCTACTGGCGGCTGCCGGCTTCCTTGCCCTCCGGAAACCTTGGGAACTTTCACCGGGAAAAGACAGCGCCGCCGCCTCGACTTCACGGGAGCCGGACATCGTCCTCGTCACGATCGACACCCTGCGGGCGGATGCTGTGGGTTTCTCCGGCAACACTCGCGTCGAGACGCCGCGGCTCGACCGACTGGCCCGAGGTGGCCTGGTGTTCACCAACGCGCATGCTCACAACGTGGTCACCCTCCCGTCGCATGCCAACATCCTGACCGGCCTCTATCCCTACCAGCACGGCATCCGTGACAACAGCGGCTTTCGCCTGGATCCGAGCGTTCCCACGCTCGCGACGATGCTGAAGGCGAAGGGCTATGCGACGGGAGCTTTCATCGGAGCTTTTCCCCTGGACCGCCGCTTCGGGCTCGATCGTGGCTTCGACCTCTATGACGATCACTATCCGAAAGGTAAGACATCACTGGACTTCGAGATGGCGGAGCGCCCCGGTTCCGAAGTGGTCTCAGCCGCCCTCCGGTGGTATGCCGAGAACGCAGGGCGTCGCCGGTTCCTGCTGGTCCACCTCTACGACCCTCACGCTCCGTACCGTCCGCCGAGTCCGTTCGCAGAACGTTACCGGGACGAGCCCTATCTCGGAGAGGTCGCAGCAGCCGACGCGGCTCTCGCGCCTTTGCTCGATCCCTTCCTATCGGGAGAGCGTCCGTCGGCTCTGATCATTTTGACCTCTGACCACGGGGAAGCTCTGGGAGACCACGGGGAGCAGACGCACGGCCTCTTCGCTTATGAAGCAACGCTGCACGTTCCGCTCGTCCTGTGGCTGCCGAAG
The DNA here is from genome assembly GCA_036505815.1 of Thermoanaerobaculia bacterium. Lineage (GTDB taxonomy): Bacteria > Acidobacteriota > Thermoanaerobaculia > UBA5066 > Gp7-AA6 > Gp7-AA6. The sequence goes on along the minus strand of DASXSX010000125.1, from coordinate 32,478 downwards.
ACGATCCGTCCCGGAATGAGTACCGAGTTCGTGCGCCACGTGGACATTGCGCCCACCATCCTCGAGGTGGCCGGAATCCAACCGCCGACGGACTGGCGGGGGAGTTCTCTCCTCTCCCGGCAGCCGTCGCCGCGGAAGAGTTCCTATTTCGAAGCCTTCTCCGCGGCCTACGGCCGAGGCTGGGCCCCGCTGCGGGGAGTCTTGTCCGCCGCCTACAAATTCATCGACCTGCCGTTGCCCGAGCTCTACGACCTGAAGGCCGATCCGGGAGAGAAACGAAACCTGTCGGACACTCAGCCGGACCTGATCCGTAAACTGCTCGGCGAGATCCCACCGGAATCGAGAATCGGCGCGGCGGCGCGGCCCAGGGCGGGCGCCGAGGAAGTCCGCAGGCTGGCGAGCCTCGGCTACCTGACGGGTAGCTCGCCCATCCGCAAGACCTACACCGTCGAGGACGATCCGAAAAAGTTGATCGCAGTGGACGGCGATCTTCATCGGTGCGTGGATCTCTATCAGAGGGGAGATCGGAAAGGCGCCACGGAGATCGCGCGGCGGCTGGTGCGGGAAAGACCGAGGCTGGCTTACGCCTACGAAGCGCTCGGTTTCCTTCTTCGTCAGGAGGGAAAGTCAGCCGAGGCTCTGGACGTATACCGGGCGGCGGTGGATCGCGGGATTGCCACGGAAGAGCTCCGAATGCACTTCGCCCTGGCCTTGAGCGAAGCGGGACGCCCAGGGGAAGCCATACAGCTTCTCCAGCCTCTTTCGGGGAGCCAGGACCCAGACACCTTGAACGCTCTGGGGATCGCGTTCACGGATTCCGGCCGCGGCGCCGACGCGATGCCGATCTTCGAGAGAGCCCTGGAACTCGATAGAGAAAACGTGGAAGCGTACGAGAACATGGGAATCGTGCGCTTGAGGACGGGCGACCCGGCCGGCGCCCGGGATCTCTTTCGACGAGCCCTCGCGATCGAACAGCGCCTTCCCCGAGCCTGGAACGGCCTCGGCGTGGCCCTGGCGCGTTTGGGCCAGGAGCGGGAGGCAATCCAGGCATGGGAGAAAGCCGTCGAGCTCGACCCGAGTCTGTACGACGCGCTCTTCAATCTCGGCCTGACGGCCGGCAAGAATGGCCTGCGGAGTGAAGCGACGCAAGCGCTCGAGCGTTTCGTCGCGACGGCTCCGCGCGCCCAATACTTCTCCGACATTCGGGAAGCTCGGCGGCTCCTGGAGATCCTGGCTCGAAGCACGCCATGAGATTTCCGGCTCGCGCGGTCGCCCTCCTTCTCGCTTGGATCTTTCTCGGCTGCGCCTGCTCGAAACAACCGCTGACCTTCCCGCGGGCGCCCGTGGTCTTGATTTCCGTCGATACCGTTCGAGCGGACCACCTTCCCTCCTATGGCTACGGCCGGGTCGAGACGCCGCATCTCGATGCGCTCCGCGAGGACTCGATCCTTTACGAGAATGCCTACTCTCCGGTTCCGCTCACCCTTCCCGCGCACGCCGCGCTCCTGACGGGGCTGCTGCCGTACCAGAACGGCGTGCGCGACAACATCGGCTTTCGTCTCGCCCGCTTCCATCCGACGCTCGCAGCGCTCCTCCAAAAGAAGGGTTACGCGACCGGCGCCGCGGTCTCCTCCTACGTGCTCCAGAGCGACCGGGGGTTGAACGCGGGCTTCGATTTCTACGACGCCGAATTCACCTCAACCTCCGCGGACGAGCGTCCCGGAGCGCAAACCGCCGAGCGCCTCGAGAAATGGCTGGACACGGTCCGGGACAAGCCGGTTTTCCTGTTCCTGCACCTCTACGAGCCGCACGCCCCCTATGCGCCGCCGGAACCATACAAAAGCCGGTACGCGGCGAATCCTTACGACGGAGAGATCGCGGCCGCCGATGCGGTCGTCGGCGGGTTCCTCGACGCCCTCCGGGAGAGAGCTCTCTACGATCGGGCCATCGTGTTCTTCCTTTCCGATCACGGCGAAGGATTGAAGGATCATGGCGAGGACGAACACGGCGTCTTCCTCTATCGGGAGGCGATTCGGGTCCCTCTCTTTCTGAAGCTTCCCGGTTCGAGGAATGCCGGAGGAAACGTCGCCGCTCCGGTCGGGCTCGTCGACGTCCTTCCGACCGTTGCCGCCCTGCTCGGCCTCCCGGTCCCGAAAGACTTACCCGGAGTCCCGCTTCCCTTCGAGAAAAGGGGCGTCGGATCGGAACGGCGTATCTACAGCGAGACCCTCTACCCCCGACTCCAGCTCGGCTGGAGCGATCTGGCGTCGCTCACGGACGCTCGCTACCAGTACATCGAGGCGCCCCGTCCCGAGCTGTACGACCTGCTCGCCGATCCTCGAGAGAAGAACGACCTTTCCCGATCGAAGCCGCCTGCCTTTCGCTCGATGCGATCGGAGCTGGAGAGTCTCGCCCGTCCTCTCCAGGCGCCCGGCCCGGGCACGCCGGAGGAGATCAAACGTCTCGCCTCTCTCGGCTACATCGGAGTCCTCCCGGGGACTCTCCTCGAGAAAGGCCTTCCCGATCCGAAGGATCGCGTCGACACGTTGAGGAAGCTCAAGGAGCTCTTCGCTCTGTTCTATGCGAAGAACGATCGGGAAGCGGTCGCGGCGGCGAAGGAAGTCCTCTCGGAGGACCCTCGGATCCTCTCCGCCTGGAGGATGATGGGCGAGAGTCTCGCCCGCACGGGGAAGATCGAAGAAGCGGCGCGGGTCGTCGAAAAGGGGATCGAGCAAGCGGGAACGAGCGGGGTAGGCGAAGAAATCTCGCAGGCGTACGATCAACTCGCGTCCCTCCTCGATCGGGCCGGGCGGCAGGGTGAGTCGGACCGGGTCTTGCGGGAGGCGATCCGGCAGAACCTGGCGACCGAGCAGATGAAACGGCGTCTCGCGAAGAGCCTGACCGAAACGGGACGTTCACCCGAGGCCCTCGCGCTCCTCTCTCCTCTCGCCGCGAGCCGCGACGCCGCGACGCTCGATCTTCTGGGCGTCGCCCAGGCCGAGTCGGGGCGTCTCCCTGAGGCTCGGGCCAGCTTCCTGCGCGCACTCGAGCTGGAAGCAGAAAGCGTGGACGTGCTCTTTCACCTGGGCACGCTTTCGCTCCGAGAGAAGGATCCCGCCGCGGCCAGGGACTGGTTCGAGAAAGCCTTGCGCTTGAAACCGAGCGCGCCCGGGACTTTGACCTCGCTCGGTCTGGCCCAGGTGCAGCTGGGCGACGACGCGGGAGCGCTCGACTCCTGGTCGAAAGCGATTTCTCTGGACCCGACTCAATACGACGCCCTTTTCAACCTGGCGGTCCTCTCCGGGCGCACCGGCCGGTACGATCAGGCGAGGCGGGCACTCCAGCGTTTCTTGTCGTCGGCCCCCCCCGAGCGATATGCAGCAAACATCGCCGAGGCCAGAAGGCTGTTGCGATCGCTCGCTGCCCGAAAGTCGTGAGGGCCCGGAGACCTCGGGAGTTTGTAAAAGCGCGGGGCGTCCGGAGATAATCCGAGCGCCTCGGGCAAGGCGGTGCCATGAACCTGCGATCGTTCGTCTTTGTCTGGACGGCCCTCTTCCTCTTCGGGGGTGGGGGGAAAGCGCAGGATGCCGGATCACCGGTCCGTGAGACCGCGGAAGTCGTCTTGGTCGAGGTCCCCGTCCGCGTCGTGGATCGCGAGGGTCACCCCGTTCGAAATCTCTCCGCAAACGACTTCGAGCTGTACGACGACGGCAAGAAACAGCCGATCGTCGGGTTCGATGTCATTGATCTCGCCGAGAAGGCCTCGCGGCCGGCTGGTGCCGAAGAAATCCACCCGGCGGCTCGCCGGCATTTTCTCATTCTGTTCGACCTGTCTTTTGCCCGACCGAAGTCGATTCTCGCGGCGCGGCGCGCAGCGAAGGAATTCGTTCTTTCAGGGATGGGAGACGGCGATTTCGCGGCGGTTGCGACCTATTCGGTAGAGAAGGGCGTCAGACTCCTCGTGACGTTCTCCGGCGATCGCGGGCAGCTCGCCCGTGCCATCGACACGCTCGGCATCTCGGCTTCGAGGGAATTCGCGGGGGACCCGCTGTCCTTCGCTTTCGACCTCTCCAGCCTGGTGATTGGAACCGACGTGTCGCGAGGTACGGGCCGCAGCGAAGCCGCCGCGGCCGAGCTGATCGACACCCTTCAGACGATTGCCTCGTTGACCCGGGCGCGGGCGGATGAGTACGCGCGGGGTCGCGTGCGTCAGTTGATTCAGTCATTCGGCGGGCTCGGGAGAGCGCTCGACGCCGTCGAGGGACGCAAGGACGTCATCTACCTGTCGGAAGGGTTCGCCAGCCGATTGCTGGTCGGAACGCGCTACAACGAGCAGGAGCAGAACTGGCTTCTGTACGGCGAAACATGGAAGGTCGACAGCGACAAACGATTCGGCAGCAGCCCCCTCCGGGCAGAGCTGGACGAAATGACGGCTCTCTTTCGCCGGTCCGATTGCGTCATCCATGCGGTGGACATCGGGGGCATCCGCCCGGAGACCGACTTGAACAGCGAGAACGAATCGACGTTCTGGGGGCCGAAAGAATCCGAGAACTCTCTCTTTGAAATCGCCAGCGGGACGGGAGGAGAAGTTCTTCGGAATGAGAACGATTTTCACGCCGGGCTCCAGGCGCTCATCACTCGAACCAGCCTCGTCTATGTCCTGGCTTTCCGGCCGGAGAAGACAGGCAAAGAGGGGAAATTCCACGAGCTCAAAGTGAAGGTCAAACCGCGCGGCGCGCGGCTCTCGGCCCGCGCGGGCTATTACGAAAGGAGAGATTTCAAGCTCTTCTCGCCTCGCGAGCGCAGTCTCACGGCCGCGGACATCATCGCCAACGAGATCGCGGTCTCCGACATCCCCGCGCGGGTGCTCGCTCTGCCGTTTCCGCTGCAAGTGGATGGAAAGATCCGCGCCATTGTGCCCGTCCTCGTCGAGATCCCCGGCGACCGGTTCCTCGCGGGGCAGAGCGGCCCCCGGGCGGCCGCCGAGCTCTACGTGTACGCGAACGATTCGGAGAACCGCCTCCGCGATTTCTTCGTCCAGTCGGTCGGGATCGATCTCGCGATCAATCGCGCAAAGCTCGAGAAGGGAAGCCTCAAATACGCCGGGCAGATTTCGCTTCCGCCCGGTGACTACCGGCTCCGCGTTCTCGTCCGCAACTCGCAGACCGGCCGCGCGGGGCTCACCGTTCAGGCTCTTCACGTGCCGACTTTCGCGGACGGCCAGCCGTACCTCGTTCAGCCGATCTTCCTCGAACCGGCGAACGGCATCCTCCTACAAGGACGCGGGAGAGCTCCCGCGGACGGCGCGGCTGCCGACGACCCGCTGCTCGGTGCCGCAGTGCAGGACTTCGTTCCCACGGCGCTTCCCACAGTCCATCCCGGAAGCCCGTCGCGCGTGTCCCTCGTCGCGTACCACTTCGGATCCGATCGGGGAGAGGGAACGCTCAAGATGGGAGCTCAAGTTCTGTCGGACAACGGACGTCCGCTCGGAGACGGCGAGATCGCGCTCGTGGGACGGTCTCCCGTGGAGGCGAACGGCCGACAGGTGCTTCTCGTTTCCTTCACGCCGGCGAACCTCGCTCCGGGCCGCTACGCCCTGCGCGTCTTCCTGCAGGACGCCTCGACGGGGCACGGTGGTCACGCATCGGCGCCCTTCGTCGTCCGCTAGGGACTCGTCGCCCGTTCCGATCGTCCTCGGTATCGCGTCCATAATCCGCGCGTGCGACGACTGCGAAATGCGTCGGTGGCTCTCGGCCTCGTTGCGGCGCTTCTCTACGGTTGCCGAAGCAAGACGGCAGAGCCGGCTTCCGCGCCCGCTCATGCCTCTCCAGTGGAAGCCGCCGACGTCGTCCGGACGCCAGCTCCGGCCGGCAAGCTCCGCCGCGTCATCTGGATCGGCTTGGACGGCGCCGACTGGGATTACCTGACCGCGCTCACCTCTGCGGGAAAACTTCCGAACTGGTCGAAGCTCGCCCGCGAGGGTTACGGAGCGAAGCTCGAAAGCTTCGTCCCCATCCTCTCGCCGATCGTCTGGACCACTCAGGAAACGGGCGTCGGCCCGGAGGTCCATCGCGTTCTCGATTTTCAGGAGGTCGATCCGAAGAGCGGGTTGCTCGTTCCGGTCTCGGAGGCATCGCGCAAGGTGCCCGCCGTCTGGAATGTCGCATCGTCCCGCGGCCGCAAGGTCGGCGTCGTCGGATTCTGGGCGACGCATCCGGCGGAGAAGATCAACGGGTTCTTCCTGTCGGATCGCATCGATCCCAGCGCCGCGAGCCCGACCTCGAGCGGCGTCGGATACCCGGAAGCCCTCGACGAGACCGTCCGGCGCGTGGCAGCGCGGGAACGGAAGATTTCCGTGGCGGACCTGAATCCCTACGTCGAGGTCTCGGAGGCGGAGGTCGCATCGCTTCCCACCACGCCATCGTTCCAGAATCCCGTGTCCGCTCTCGCCGCCCTCCTGACGACGACGCGGATCACGCACCGCCTCGCCCGCGAGCTGTACGACAGCGAGCGCCCGGATTTCCTCGCCGTGTATTTCAAGGGGACCGACGAGGTCGGGCACCTGTTCGCGCCCTACGCGCCGCCGCGGCTCGCGTGCACCGACCCGGCGGAATACGAGCGCTTCCATCGGGTGCCGGAGACCTACTTCGCCGCAATCGACACCATGCTGGGGCAGTGGATGCGGCGCGCGCAGGAAGACGGCGCGATCCTTCTCATCACGTCCGACCACGGGTTCCGCTGGGGCGCGGACCGCCCGTGCGGCCGCGCCTCGAGCGAAGAGGCGACGGCCGCCGCCTGGCACCGGTTGGATGGCGTTCTCCTCGCGTGGGGAGAAGGCGTCGGGCCGGCGCCGCCCAACGCGCGCGCCACCGCCTTCGACGTCGCCCCGACGCTGCTGGCGCTCCTCGAGCTGCCGCTTGACCGCGAGATGCGCGGCTCGGTCCTGCCGGTCCGGCCCGGACTCTCCGGGCGCAAGGAGCCGGGGGTCCTGGCGAAGGTTTCCGTCGAGACGGTGGCGTCTGCAGCGGTCGATCGCGAACAGGCCGCCGAGTACACCAAAAAGCTCGTCGCTCTCGGTTACATCTCGGCGCGCGAGAGCGCTGAGCAGAAGACCGCGCCCCGGACGTCGGCCGGACTGACGAAGGGCGGCTGGAACAACCTCGGTGTCTATCGCCGCTTCTCCCTCCGCGACGATGCCGGCGCGCGCTCGGCCTGGGAGGAAGCCCTGAAGCTCGACCCCGGCTACCACTCGCCTCTCTTCAACATCGCGACGCTCGAGCGGGACCACGGCCACTTCGAGGAGGCCACGCGCTGGCTCCTGCGGGCACTGGCGGCAGGTCAGCCGGAGCCCGAGGCGACCGTGGAGCGCTGGGCCGGGGAGTTCGAAAAACGGGGGGGCGCGGGCCTCACCCTGCTGCGGGCTGCGCACGCGGCGTATCCCGAGAGCGAGCCCTACGTCCGCAACTATGCCCTTCTCCTCTCGCGCAAGAATCGCTGCCTGGAGGCGCACGACGTCATCGAGCCGCTCGAGAGCTCCAACCAACCCGAGACGCTGAACGTCGCCGGGGTGGTCGAAGCGTGCCTCGATCGCCCCGAGAAGGTCCGGACGCTCTTTACCCGATCTCTCGAGCTCGATCCCAATCAACCTCGAGTCCGCGAAGCCCTGGCTGCTCTGCCGCGCTGACCGCCTCCGACTCTCGGGGCGGACCAAAGCCACTTTTTCGGGGACGAGCGGGGCGCACCCGCGCGGGCGCCAGACGCCGGTCAAGAAAAACTTTTTCTGCTGCAGCTTGGACGGCACTTCCGCGACGATCAACGGCGAAATTCAATCGAAAAAATCCGGCGAATCGGATGCAGGCAGGTGCCGGTTGAAACTGCGCACGCAGCCGTCCCTCGGAAACGGCCGGTTCGTCCTTCGGTTCGTGGAGGTTGTATTGCTTTCAGCTCGCCCTGCGACGTCGCGGGACGCGCGCAGGACATCCAAGATATTGGGAATCCGTCCGGAGTTCTGAAGAGTCGGCAGCGGCGCGATTTCGCCCGCCGCATTCCGTCCGCTCGAACGCGAACTTCGTCCCTCCGTCCACGTGGTTCGTCGCGACCTCGACGAAATGGCTCGTGGCAGCCGCGTTGCTCTTCCGTCCGGGCCGTGAAGGCACTTTCCCGCCCCATTTCAGACAGGGACTCGTGAACACCGCGGAGTCGTGAATCGTGTGGGCCGTCCGGTCCAAAGGGAGGAAGTATGAAGTTTTGGAAATCCTTTGCCGTCGTGCTGGTCGTTCTCGGCCTCACGGCGGCGCTTTCCGCTCAGGAGATCAAAGGCAGGGGCGGAAACATTTATGGTCGGGTGACCGATGAGAGCAGCGGTCCTCTGCCCGGGGTAACGCTGACCCTGACCGGGATCGGTGCTCCGCGCACCACCTCCTCGGGAAACAACGGGGAGTTCCGGTTCATCGGCCTGGATCCGGGGACCTATTCGATCAAGGCGGAGCTGGCCGGCCTGACGACGGTCGACCGGTCGAACATCGACGTCCGCGTCGCGGCCAACACGGAGCTGACGATCCCGATGAGCGTCTCCGGCGTGTCCGCGGCGGTCACGGTGAGCTCCGAGGTGCCGCTGCTCGACACCCACAAGGAGCGCGCCGGGACGAACTTCACCCAGGAGGAGCTGAAGAACATCCCGAGCTCCCGCGATCCCTGGGGGATCCTGCAGCAGACGCCGGGCGTGCTGACGGACAACGTCATCACGGGATCCAACAACAACGGGCAGCAGAGCGTCTTCACCGGCAAGGGAACCAACTTCGGCAGCACGGCCTGGAACATCGACGGTATTTCGATCACGGACCTGGCGGCCGCCGGGGGTTCTCCGACCTATTACGACTTCGACGCCTTCCAGGAGATGCAGATGACGACCGGCGGGTCCGACCCGTCGATCGCGACTCCCGGCGTGACGATCAACATGATCACGAAACGCGGAACCAATGATCTCCACGGCTCCGCCCGCATCTACGACACACCGTCGGAGACCGAGGCCTTCAACCTCCCCCAGGAGGCGAGGGATCAGGGCATCACCGCCACCAACCGCATCAACAACGTGCAGGACTACGGCGTCGAGGTCGGCGGCCCGGCCTGGCGGGACCACGTCTGGCTGTGGGGCAGCTTCGGCCGCACCGACATCAAGACCACGACCGCGGGCGGCGGCGCGGACAACACGCAGCTCGAGGACTACAGCGCCAAGATCAACGTCCAGCCGATCGAGTCGAACGCGCTGACGCTCTTCTACTTCCGGGGAAACAAGACCAAGCAGGGCAGGAGCGCGGGACCCACCCGCCCGCCCGAGACCAGCTGGAACCAGGCGGGCCCGTCTCACGTGGAGAAGATCGACGACTCGCAGGTCTTCAGCTCCAACCTGATCCTCTCCGCGGCCTACTCCTACACGCTCACTCCGTTCAGCCTCACCCCGCAGGGAGGTCTGGACGCCGAGATGTATCGGGACGCCGCGCGCGTGTGGCACGGCTCCTACTACTTCGACGACAACTACCGGCCCCAGCACCAGCTCCAGGGAACCCTGACTTCTTTCTTCTCGACCGGCCCCGTCGGACACGAGCTGAAGCTCGGGGTCGCGAGAATCACGTTCCGCTCCGGGCATACCCGGATCATTCCGGGCGATGAAGTTTGGGGAGACGAGCGGGTGATCGCGAGCCATGATCCTAATTTCCCCTTTACCGCCAACATCACCCGGGGCGTTCAGGAGGGGGAGGACCTGAAGATCGTGGGCGGGTTCTTGAGCGACACGATTACGACGAACAACCTGACCGTCAACGCCGGGGTGCGCTACGACACCTCGAAGGGAAACAACAACCCGAGTCTCGTCGCCGCCAACCCCGCCTTCCCCGACCTGTTGCCGGCTCTGACCTATCCGGGCGGCGGCGAAGAGTTCACGCTCAAGGCGTGGCAGCCGCGCCTGGGAATTTCCTACGCTCTGGGCGCGCAGAAGACGACCTTGCTTCGGGCTTCCTACTCGCGGTTTGCGGACGGGATCGCCACGAGCCTCGTCGCCCTCACCAACCCGACGGGACTCCAGGGCTCGACGACGGGCAACCCGACCGCTCAATACTCCTGGAACGACCTGAACCACGACCACCGGGTGCAGCGCAACGAGCTGTGTCTGACCTGCCCCGTGAACCCGATCGGATACGACCCGACCAACCCGGGGAGCGCGGTCTCCGTCAACCGGATCGATGGGAACTTGAAGCCTCCGAAGACCGACGAGTTCATGGTGGGCGTGGATCACCAGATCCTGCCGGAGCTCGTGGTCGGGCTCTCCTATACGTATCGCAACCGCTTCGACACCATCTGGAACTGCCCCATCGCGCTCGACAACAGCGCAAACTGCGCCTCCAGCTCCGACTTCGCGCAGTTCAACAGCGGCGAAGAGGGCTTCGACAACCAGGGGCGTTCACTCGGATTCACCGGACCCCTCTATTACATTCCGGCCCTGACGGCCGGTGATCCGCGGTTCAACGCGGCGATCGCCGGCAACTACACATACGGTCTCTTCGAAACCAATCGGCCCGACTACGAAACGCGTTACAACGGCGTCGAGCTGCAGTTGAACAAGCGGCTCTCCAACCGCTGGATGGCGCACGGTTCGTTCACCTGGTCCGACTGGAAGCAGAAGGTCAGCAACGTTTCCAAGGGCTGCCTCGATCCGACGAACCAGGTCGGCTCCTACCAGGGCGTGTTCGAGGGAGCACAGGGGCGGGGCAGCAGTTGCGCCGATGGAGACATCGCCTACGATTACAACGGGACGACCTACATCAACGCGAAGTGGGCGTTCAACATCAGCGGCCTCTATCAGCTCCCCCTGAACTTCAACGTCTCCGGGAGCTTGTTCGGACGGCAGGGCTACCCGATCCCGTACTTCGTCGCGGACGACCCGGGCGACGGGTGGGGACAGCGCACGGTCGCACTCGATCGGGCTGACGCGCACCGCTTGAAGAACGTCTATCAGCTGGATCTTTCGGCGCAGAAAGTGCTGCCGATCACGCCGAAGGCGGACGTCACCCTTTCGGTCGACGTGTTCAACGTATTCAACTCGAACACCATCCTGTTCCGCAACTACGACGCGACCGGACCGGTCGGCACGATCGGAGACATCCTGACGATCCAGAACCCCCGGGTGCTTCGCTTCGGGGCTCGAGTGAGTTTCTAGCGACACCGACCCGCGGCATCTTCAGGTATCTTTTGTCCCCGCCGGGATTTTCCCGGCGGGGATTTGTTTTCTTTTGCGGAGGAGGATCGGTCGATGAAATGGAGCAAGACGACGGCCGCTCTGACGCTCTGGGTCATGCTGGCTGCGATCGCCCTGGGACAGAGCTGGCATCAGGGGAAAGGGCGGCTCGAGGGTACGGTGACCGGCCCGAAAGGAGAGCCGATCGCGGGCGCGACGGTCGCAATGAGGCTCGAGGGCCAGGGACCGGATCTGAAGACGGACAAGAAGGGACACTGGGCCATCCTGGGAATCAACGGCGGCAACTGGGACCTGGACGTCTCTGCTCCCGGTTACCAGTCGCGCAAGATCACCGTCTCCGTCAGCGAGATCACCCGCATCCCGCCGATGGCCATCCAGCTCGAGCCGGAGGTGCAGCAGCAGGCGGCGAAGCAGGAGGTCGCGATCCAGGTCGGAGGCAAGACGATCTCCAAGGAGGCGGCCGAGGCGATCGAGAAAGGCAACGCCGCATCCCAGGCGAAGAACTTCGCGGAAGCGGAAGTGAACTACCTGAAGGCGCTGCCGGAGCTGCCCGACAACGTCTCGCTCCTGACCAACCTCGCGCTCGTCTACTACTTCGACAACAAACCGGACGAGGCTCTGAAGTACGCCCGCCAGACCGTGGAGAAAGATCCCGCGAATCAATCCGCGTGGCTGATGATCTCCGAGCTCGAGCTGCAGAAGGGCAATCTGGACGCCGGCCAGCAGGCGCTTTCGAAAGTGCCCGAAGAGCGAATCACCTCACCGGCGCCTTACCTCAACCTGGGGATCCTCTACTACAACAAGAAGCGGCCGACCGAGGCCGACGGGTATTTCAGCAAAGCGATCGCGAAGAAGCCCGACCTCGCGGAGGCCTACTACTACCGGGGGCTGACGCGGTATCAGTTGAAGCGCATGCCCGAGGCGAAGGCGGATCTCCAGAAATTCATCGAGCTCGATCCTACGGGGAAAGACGCGGAGACCGCGAAGGAACTCCTCAAAGCGATGAAGTGAGCTCGGGAGTCGCCGCGCGAGCCGGTCGCACGCGCGCGCGAGCGTTTCTCTTCCTCGTGGCGGCCGGACTCACGGGGTGCCACCGCGCTTCTCCCGTCCATCCGTTTGCCGGAGTCGTCGATCCGGACGTCGTCCTCGTGACCCTCGACACCCTTCGCGCGGATGCGCCGCACTTCGCGGGGAACGCGCGGGTATCGACGCCGAACCTCGACCGTCTGGCGGCCGAAGGGATCGTCTTCACGCAGGCGCACGCGCACAACGTCGTCACGCTTCCTTCGCACGCCAACATCCTCACGGGTCTGTACCCCTACCAGCACGGGGTTCGGGACAACGTAGGATTCCGCCTCTCCGATTCGGTCCCCACCCTCGCGACCCTCCTGAAGGCGAAGGGATACGCGACGGGCGCTTTCATCGGCGGTTTTCCTCTCGACTCGCGCTTCGGTCTCGCACGCGGCTTCGACGTTTACGACGAGCGCTACCCCGAAGGGCTCGACTCGGACCAGTTCGTGCTTCCCGAGCGGCGCGCCGCGGACGTCGTGACGGCGGCGCAAGCGTGGTTCGCAGCGGCCGCGGGTCATCCGCGTTTCCTCTGGGTGCACCTCTACGACTGTCACGCCCCGTACCGTCCTCCGCCTCCTTTCGACTCCGAGTACGCGGCCGAGCCTTATCTCGGCGAGGTTGCGGGCGTGGATCAGGCGCTGGAGCCCCTCGTCCGCGAGCTGGAGTCGAAGACGACGCCGACGCTTCTCGTTCTGACCTCGGACCACGGTGAGGCGCTCGGCGACCATGGCGAGAAGACCCACGGTCTCTTCGCGTACGAGGCGACGCTTCACGTCCCGCTCGTTCTCTGGAGCGGCAAGCGCCTCCCGCATGCGGTGGATCCCGCGATGGCCCGGCACGTTGACATCCTCCCGACCGTCCTCGAGGCGGCGGGACTCCCGCAGCCGAAGGACCTTCCCGGAATCTCTCTGCTTTCCCACCGGGACCGCGCGCGTGTTCCCTGCTACTTCGAGGCGCTTTCCACTTCTCTGGAGCGCGGATGGGCGCCGCTCTTCGGCGTGATGAAGGACGGATACAAGCTTCTCGATCTGCCTCTGCCCGAGCTGTACGAGCTGCGCTCGGATCCGGAAGAGCGGCACAACCGCGTCGCCGAGCGGAGCGACGTCGTCCGCTCTCTCTCCCGTCTCCTCCCTGCGCAGAAGAACGTCGGCGTTCCTTCCTCCGCTTCGAACGAAACGGCGGCAAAGCTGCGGAGCCTCGGCTACCTGGGGGGCCGAGCGGAGCGCAAGGAGAGCTACGGCGCCGAGGACGATCCGAAGCGTCTCGTCGGGCTCGACGGAAAGCTGCACGACCTGGTGGATCTTTATTCGGCCGGCAGGCTCGAGGAGGCGGAGCGGCTCGCGCGGGAGGCCGTCGCTGAACGCCCGGCGATGGCGACGGGATACGAGTACCTCTCCTTCCTCCAGGCGCAGACAGGGGACACCGCGGCGGCGATTCAGACTCTCGAGGAAGCGCGGCGGAGAAACCTGCTCGACGAGCGGCTCGAAAGCCGACTCGCGCTCCTCTATTCCGAGAGAGGCGCATCGAAGGAGGCCCTCGCCCTGCTGAGGGCCGCCTCGCGAAGCGAGAACCCCGACGTCTGGAACGCGCTCGGCATCGTTCGTGCCCGCGCTCGCCAGCTCCCCGAAGCGATGGCCGCGTTCGAGTCCGCTCTGCGCATCCGGCCGAACGATCCGGTGACCTGGCAGAACATTGGGATCACTCAATTGAACTTCGGCCGGTCCGGTCCGGCGCGCGAGGCCCTCGAGAAGGCAGTGGCCGCGAACGACCGGCTTCCCCGGGCCTGGAACGCCCGGGGCGTGCTCCTGGAGCAGGAGGGCAAATCGGAAGAGGCGATCGCGTCGTGGAGACGCGCAGTGGAGCTCGAGCCCCGACTCCTCGACGCCTGGATGAACATTGCGGTGGTCGCCGGCAAGCGGGGAGACGCGGCCCAGGAGAGAGACGCTTTGACGCAGTTCATCGCGCGGGCGCCGGCGGGCCAGTATTCCTCCGACGTGGCGCAGGCGCGCCGGCTGCTCGCCGACCTCCCGCGGGAAAAGTGAGCGCGATACGCGTCTTCTCGGCAGTGTGCGGAGGATCGAATGGGTATAGCCTTGGAAGGGGAATTCGGGGACCCACAGTGCGGTCAAAACTCGCGACCACGCTCCTCTGCCTGTTGATCGGAACGGCTTCCGCGGCGGCGGAAAGAGAGCGGCCGATCGTCCGTGAGAGCGCCGAGGTCACGCTCGTGGAGGTCCCGGTCAACGTGCTGGGGCGCGACGGGAAGCCGATCGCCGGACTCGCGGTTGCCGACTTCGAGCTGGAAGACGACGGTGTCCGGCAGGCGATCACCTCCGTCGACGTCATCGACCTGGCGAAGAAGTCGAACGTGCTGTCGCCGCCGTCGGAGCTGCCCGCCGCCGGCCGGCGCCACTTCCTCCTGCTCTTCGATCTTTCCTTCTCGACGGCGACGGAGATCGCGCGAGCCCGCGACGCGGCCATCCGCTTTCTCGAGAACGGCATGGCTTCGCAGGATCTCGCCGCGGTCGCTTCGACGGCCGTTGGTCAGGGGCCTCGGCTGCTCGTCACCTTCACTTCGGACCGTCCCCAGCTCCGCGCGGCCATTCGGAGACTCGGTCTGCCCCACACGGAGGAGCGCAACGTCGATCCGCTCGCCTTTGCGCTCGTCGCGCCGGGCGATCCGTTCTTGACGACGGATGCGACAGGGGAGAGAACCCGATCGTCGACGACCAGCCTGATCGATCCGGGCTCGGCGCGGATCTACACGGTCATGGCCCGAAAGAGCGCCGACAACTATTCCGAGAACCGCGTCCAGCAGCACCTCTCCGAGATGGGCTCGCTCGCTTCCGCCTTGAATTCGGTCGAAGGAAGAAAGACGATCATTTTCTTTTCCGAGGGTTTCGAGGGCCGCCTTCTCGTCGGATCGATCGTCCGCGAACGCTCCCACGAGGAGACAATGACCGACAACGACGCGATCCTGGACGGTCGGTTCTGGGCGGTCGACCTCGACCGGCGCTCCGCGAACACCGCGCTGCAGCGGCAGCTGGACGAGACCCTGACGCTCTTCCGGCGGTCGGACTGCGTCGTTTATCCGATCGACATCGGGGGCGTGAAAGCCGACGGCGACGTGACGGTCGGCGCCCAGGGGGTCGGGCGGCGTGGGGAGGATGCCCTGTTCGCCTTTGCGAAAGGGACCGGCGGGGAGCTCTTGCGCAACGGCAACGACCTGAGCGATCAGCTACGGCGGGTCGCCGAGAAGACCAGCCTCACCTACGTGCTGACGTTCCGCCCGACGAAAATCTCGGGGGAAGGAAAGTTTCACGTCCTGAAAGTCCGCGTGAAGACGAAGGGAGCGCACGTCTCCGCGCGCGCGGGCTACTACGAAAGCCGGATCTTTCGATCACTGTCGCCGCTCGAACGCGCGCTGACCGCAGCGGACGTCATCACGCACGAGAAGAAACAGAGCGACTTTCCGTTAGACGTCCTGGTCATGGCTTTGAACGAAGAGCCGATCAGCCGCGTTCCGGTTCTTCTCGAGGTGCCCGGCCGTGACCTGCTGCTGGAAGCCGCGGCCCAGAAGCTCACGCTCGGCCTCTACGTTTACGCCGTCGACGAACAGGGAAGGCTGGCGGACTTCTTTTCGCGCTCGGTCGCAATCAACCTCGCGCGGGACGGCGCGCGGCTGCGCGACGGTTCGTTCCGCTATTACGGCAGCTTGCGGCTCGCTCCCGGAAAGTATCGGATCCGCTCTTTCGTCCGCGACGAGGAGCGGGGCCGCTTCGCGTTTCAGGTCGTTCGGCTGGACGTGCCGGAGCCCGAGACCCGCGCGCTGCGCGCCCTGCCGCCTCTCTTCTGCGGGGCGCCGGGGCCCGGAATCAGCTTGAAAGACCCGTCGGAGAACAACAAGCCGGGCTCGGAACCGTTCGAGCTCGCGGGAGACGGCTTCATTCCGCAGCTTCGCCCGCAGCTCGCCTCCGGGAAATCCGCGCGTCTTTGCCTTCTCTTGTACGCGGCCGCGACCGAGCCGGGTGCGCCCCTCGTTCAGCTCGAGGCCCGGGTTCGCGACGAGTGGGGACACGCCTCGGCGCCCGCGCAGTTCTCCGTGATCGGCCGGACCGCCCCCGACGCGAGCGGTCTCTCGAAGCTTCTGGTCGAGTTCGCGCCGCGGGCCCTTCCGCCCGGAAACTACTCGCTCCTCGTGACCTTCCGGGACTCCGGTGGTAAGGCCGCCCCCACGGAGACCGAAGCGCACTTCCAGATTCTCTGACGGGTCGGGGCGTCCTCGTCCCGTGCTGCTCGCGCTTCCCGTTGCGTTCCTCGCGCTCTTCGCGCCCGCCGCCGCCGCGCCAAGTCCCTCCTCCGCTCGCGAGCTCGAGCATCGCGTCGCGGATCTCTTCCGCAGAGCTGCCGGCACTCCAGCCGGAAGCGCCGCCGCGGTCACGCTCTCGAAGGAGTTCACGGAAGCGGGGGCCGCCTATCTCTCCCGCGGCGATCCAGCTCGCGCGACGGAGCTCCTCGAGCGGGCTTACGGTCTCGACGCGGAGAACGGCCTCGCACTGGCCCAGCTGACCCTTGCCTCCGTCCGGCTGGAGAACTTCGAGACGGCCGCCTTCTACCTGCGCCTGGCCGAGCAGCAGTCCGCTCGCTCGCCGCCCCAGATCTACCGCGTTCTCGGAGAGGTCTACGACTCCCTGCACCGGCTGGAGGACGCCGCGCTCGCGTGGGAGCAGTACCAGCGTCTCGGCGGCGACGACCCGCAGACCCTCCAGCAGCTCGCGCGTGTGCGACGGGAGCTGTCGGTCGCCATCGGGCAGCGCTCTCTCCGGGGAGACGAGTTCTCCTTCTACTGGGACCCTTCGATCCCGGAGGCGGCGGTCGCGCGAGTGGCGCAGCGGCTCTCCACCGACTACGAGGAGCAGTCCGAGTTCTTCGGGACGCGTCTGCCGGCGGCCCAGGTGGTCGTTCTCTACGCCGGCCGCGCCTATTTCTCGCTCGTCTCGGCGCCGGAGTGGGTCTCCGGCGTCTTCGATGGCAAGATCCGGGTCACGATCGATCCGGACGGCGGCCTGACCGCGGATCTCGCCGCGGTGCTCTCCCACGAGCTCGCGCACGCGTTCGTCCGATACGCCTCGGCCGATCTCGCGCCCGGCTGGCTCCACGAAGGCCTCGCGCAGTGGTGGGAGGGGAAGCGAATCACCCGAAGCGAAATCCACGACCTCTTCCGTGGGAAGTCGCCGCACACTCTCGCGGAAATGGAAGGGAACCTGGCCCGGCGAGGAGACCGGGCCGCGTCCCGGACGAACTACATGCAGGCGCTCGCAATCATCGAGTACCTGATGGAGAGGCACGGCGGCGGATCGGTCGCCTGCATCGTCCGCGATCTGGGAACCGGGCGCAGCGTCGCCGAGGCGCTGCTTCTCGAGACCGGTTTGACGCCGGAAGAACTGTTTCGGCGATGGAAAGAGTGGGCGAAGCTATAGGGTCTAGGCTAGGGGACAGACCACGGTTTCACCGACTCCGTTCTTTTTCGGGCGTCCCTCCTGTGAAACCGTGGTCTGTCCCCTCTACCAGGGCCTCAGATCGAACGGCGGCGAGTCCTTGATGATTTCCCCAGGCTGCTTGTTCGCGAGCCTGACGAACTGGTCGGCCCACTCGCGGATGATGCTCCGGGCATGTCCATACCAGGTCAGGTCCTTGACGTTCACCGGCGAGTACTTCTGGGATTCGCGGTCGGCGAACATCGCGACGATTTCTTTGGACGCGCCGTCACGCATCCGCGCCTCGAAGGCGACCGTCGACTTCGTCGTCGCCGTTTCCACGTTCGCGGCCGCACTGCCGGCGGGCCCCACGACCGGGCCAGCCGCGTAGCCGAGCGCGTTCAGCACGATCCGGTTCGGAACGACCTCGGTCAGCGCGAACTCGGCGACCAGTGTGTTCGGACCGGGCTCCTCGACGACTTTGAAGCGGTGCCTCCGATCGTTGCGAAAGGCTTCCTGAAACGTGAGCCTCGCGAAGGCGGCGAGCTCCTTGGAATCCTCCTTGATCTTCTCGCCCCGCTCGATCTTTTCCCACCACGTCATCTTTCGCAGGTAGTCGATGTTCCACGGGGCGATGTAGATCTCGGTGTAGTGGTGCCAGTCGAGATCCTTTTTTCGCCAGGCGGCCTGGAACGGTAGGTCGGTGGGTTTCGAGAGATCTTCAGGTGGGATGAAGCCGGCGGGGCTTGCGGGCTTCGCCTTCCGGATGCATCCCGCGCCTCCGAGCACGGTGGCGAGAGCGGCCACCAGGAGAATCGGGCGGGACGCAGATGAATTCATGCGCAGCTCCCTTTCGAGAGAATGAGTTTGCCATCTGATTCTATCGTTCCCCGGCAGCCGAGAGCGCCGGGCACACGGCTTGCTCCCTCGTAGAGGCGACGAAAGGAACTTCGATGGAAATAACCACAGCGACCCCGTCGCTCGCCGAAACTCTCGAGCGCCTCGCCCGGCGCGAGCCCGTTCGATCCCCCGTCATCAGCCTCTATCTGAACGCACAGCCGGACAGCCGCGGCAAGGACAACTACGCGGCCTTCCTCCGCAAGGAGCTGCGCGGCCGCGTGAGGGATTTCAGGCTGCGGTCGGCCGAACGGGTGAGCTTCGAAGAGGACGTCGCGCAGATCGAGCGCTATGTCTCCGAAGACGTGCGCCCGTCCGCGAACGGAATCGCGATCTTCGCCTGTTCGGCCGCCGATTTCTTCGAGGCCCTGCAGCTCGATGCGCCAATCGAGCGCCACCGTCTAACCGTCGGCGACCGACCGCACCTCTACCCGCTCGCGCGGATCGTCGATCGCTACCCTCGCCACGCGGTCCTCCTCTCCGACACGAACCATGCGCGCATCTACGTGTTCGGCCGCGGCCGCACGATCGAGAGGGAGGAAGTGAAGAGCTGGAAGCTTTCCCGCACCGACGCGGGTGGCTGGTCGCAGATGCGATACCAGCGGCACGTCGAGGACCACTACCTGCATCACGCGAAAGACGTGGTGGAAGCGCTCGGACGGATCGTGGCGGAGGACCGTGCCGAATACGTCTTCCTTTCCGGTGACGAAGTCATCGTGCCGCTGCTGCGAGAGCAACTTCCGAAGGATCTGTCAAAAAAGGTGGTCGGCGTTCTCCGTCTCGAGATGCGCGCCTCCGAGCAGGAGGTGATGGAAGCGGCCGGCCGGGCGCTCGCCGAGTACGAGGCGAAAGCCGAGGCGGAGCGAGTCGAGCGGCTGCGCGGGGAGTGGCGCGCGGCAGGACTCGCAGTCGTCGGTCCGCGCGCGGTCGGCGAAGCGCTCGAGAAGGGGCAGGTCGACGAGCTATCGATCTCGACCGCGTTTGCCGAGCAGACGGTCGCTTCCGCTGCGTCGTGTCCGCTCGCCGACGCGTTCGTTGCCCGCGCGCTCGCGACCGACGCGAGAGTCCGAGTCGTCGAGAAACCCGAGCTCCTGGCCGAAATGGAAGGCGTCGTCGCGGCGCTTCGTTACAAGCCGAGCGTCGGGCCCCGGGACAACTCGCCCGTCGAGAGGAAGGTCGAGGTATGAGCAAGCGCAACAACGTCAACCCGGATTACTACAAGATCGCCGGCCGCGACCGGCCGAACGAGACCGCCGCAGCGCGGCTGGCGCTCGCGGCCGCCGCGAAGCTTGCTTCCCGCGAGCGTCCCGCCCGGATGCCGAAGGCGAAACCCCGTCCCCCGCAGGCCGCGTCGAAGAAAAAGAAGTCGGAACGGGCGGCCGCCGACTAAGCGGGGTCCAGCCACCACTCCTTGCCGGTCTGGACGAAGAACAGTCCCGCTTTCGTCGAACGACCCGTCAGTCGCTCCCAGTAGCGCCGGTAAAGCTCGATCTGCGGAGAATAGAAGCCGACCAGCTCGTCGAGGTTGTCGGCAATCGTGTCGGACTTGTAGTCGACCAGGACCCACCCCGACTCTTCCTCGAACGCGAGGTCGATCGCTCCCTGCAGAAGCGTCTCGGGCGGGTCGGACGGCAGGCCGAGCTCCTTCGAATCGACCTGGAGGGCGAACGGGATCTCCGTGAAACGGCGCCGCGCCGCGAGCGCTCGATTCCAGAGGGGCGACCCGATAACAGCCCGGGCGAGCGTGATCACATCGGGCAGATCGGTGGCAGGCCTTTCCTCCTCGGAGAGAACATTGGCGGCGTACAGGTAGAGGTCGAGCGATGGATCCTTCATCGCACCGTCGAGGACACGGTGAATGACCCGTCCCCACGACATCCCGCGGCCCGTGCGGGCGCGAAATGGAAGGTTTTCGTCCGAGTGCGCGAGCTTCGTGACCTGCTCGACGCGATAACTCGGGTGCGTTGCAGCCTCCCGGTGCGCGTCGCGCGTCCGCCGGAATTGGGCGAGCTCGGCCGAGAGATCGCGCGCCGGAGTCGGCGCCACCGCAGCGGGACGTGCCGGCAAGTCCGGGGCCGGCTCCGAGATCGCCGCGGCGAGCCTTGCCCACGGGCTTCGCGTCTCGTTTGGTCCCGCGCTGACAACGAGAAGATCCGCCGCGCGGGTCGCGGCGACGTAGAGAAGCCGGCCCTTCTCCGCCTCCTGGAAGAGCCGCTCCCGCTCCTCTCGATCGCTCCAGCCCACGGGTCGCGCGACCTCGCCCTCGGCCGACTTCCGATCGTTGCGCTCCGACCGCAGGACCCGCAGCCAGGCCTGCGGCGGCTCGGTCTCTCGGCCGACGCACCAGCCGATCGGCGCGTCCCACTCGCCGCCCGGGTCCGCGAGGAAGACGATGGGCGCCTCGAGCCCCTTCGCGCGGTGGAGCGTCAGGAGGCGGACGGCTCCGGCGGCACCCGGGCGAAGACTCATCTCCTCCGTATCGCTCGACTCGGTCAGCTGACGCAGGTGACGAACAATCGAGGCGAAAGATTCACCGCTCGCGGAGAGAGTGCGGGCAATCGAGACCGCCTTGAGCAGGTTGCCCGCGCGCGTGCCGCCGAGCTCCCGCGCGCCCGCGTGCGCGACGGCGCCGAGGTTTCCGGCGATTCGGCCGAGCGCGGCCGCCGGGGGAAGGCGCTTCGAGAGGTCGAACGCCTCGCGGAGGATCGCAAGTGCCCCGACGATTCGGGGATCGGCGGCGGCGGGAGCGGGAGCAAACAGGTGGAAGCGGCCGCCGTCGCGGTGGAACCGGTAGAGGGCGTCGTCGTCGATTCCGAACAGTGGCCCTCGCAGCGCCGCCACGAGGGACACGGGGTCGTCCGGATCGACGATGCTCTCGAGGAGCGGCAGCAGGTCGCGGAGATCGTCCGACTCGCTGAACGCTCCGCCGCCCGCGATCTCGTATGGAATTCCGCGCAGCTCGAGCTCCCGCGCGTAAAGATCCATGTGCCGCTTGTAGCGAAAAAGGATCAGGAAATCGCCGGGCTGCGCCTCGCGACTTCTCTTCCACGCGATCTCGACCTTCGCGTCGATCGCGGCGCGGATCCAGGAGGCAATCCGGACGGCGTCGGCGCGCGCCACGTCTTCCTGGTTACGGCCGGCGGTCGCGGGAACGTCGAGCCGCACCGCGCCGGAGAATCCCCCGGCGTTGCCGCGATCGGGAACGAGCCGCGAGTCGGCGGCCTGCTCGCGCGACGCCGCCACCGGAAAGACGCCGGTGAAGACGTCGTTGACCCAGTCGCAGATCTCCGGGCAGGAGCGGAAGTTCGTCGTGAGTCGGAGGACGCGGCCGCCCGACGCGCAGATGCGCTCCTTCACGCACTCGTAGGTCTCGATGTCCGCCCGGCGGAAGCGATAGATCGACTGTTTCGGATCGCCGACGACGAAGAGCGAGCCGGGCACGGGGTCGAGACGGCGCCAGTCCTTTTCGTCGAGCCGGCTTCCCGTCAGGTACAGGAGGACCTCGGCCTGAATCGGGTCGGTGTCCTGGAACTCGTCGACGAGGATCGGCGTGAAGCGCCGCTGGAAATCCGCGCGCGCTTCGGGATGATCGCGGAGCAGGTCGCGCACGCAGAGAAGGAGGTCTCCGAAATCGAGCGCTCCCCGATCGCGGCGCAGGCGTCGGAACACGTCGACCGCCGGTCTCACGGCCTCGATGGCCACCGGATAGAGGAACTCCCGCCAGCACCCGAGAGCGGGGGAGACGACGTCCTCGACGAGCGCCTCGAAGTCGTCGCCGAGCCTTTTTGCGGCGGCAGCGTTCGGCCACAGCTTCTGCACGATCTTGCCGCGTCCCTGGAGCCTTTCAAAGAGAAGGACGAGCTCCGCGGGCCGGTCGAGGTCGCGGATGTCTCTCAATCGAAGCGCGCTGCGCAGTTTCTTCTGCAGTGAATCCGATCGCGCGGCCGGGTCGCGCGGTGGGATCTCCCTCTCCGCGCGGGCGAGAAACTCCAGAACCTTCTCTTTCTCCCGCTCGAACCGTGGCTCCGGCAGCCGATCCGCCACCGCCGGCTCGACGTCCGGGTTCGACGCGAGACACTGGTACGCCGCCCGGAGGAGATCGACGGATATACCGTAGCGGCCGAGCTCCGCGAGGATCGGAGCCGACTCGATGAAGAGCGTTTGCTTGTACCGCTCCCACGCTTCCTCGCGCAGGAGGAGATCTTCGGTCTCATCGAGCTCCTCGAAATCCGGATCGACGCCCGCCTCGACGGGTCGCTCGCGCAGGAGCCGCGCGCAGAACGAGTGGATCGTGCCGATGAAGCCGCGGTCGATCCCTTCGAGAGCGTCGGCGAGCCTCGCCCGCTTCGTGGCGTCGCTCTCCGTGCGGATTCCTTCCTCGAGGCCGACCTGGAACCGCTCCTTCAGCTGCGCTGCTGCCTTCACGGTGAACGTCACCGCGCAGAGACGCTCGACGGTCGCTTTGCCTTCGCGGACGATCGCGAGCATCCGCTCGACGAGGCTCGTCGTCTTCCCCGTACCCGCCGCGGCCTCGACGAGCAGGTTCGTGTCGAGGTCCCGCCGGATCGCCTGTCGGTCGGCCTCGTCGGAGCGGAATCGGCCGCGTTCGCTCACGACGGATTGAGCCTTCCGTATGGCTCGAGCATCGGGTTGCCCGACGCGTATTCGAGCTTGTCCTGCGCCCGGGCCACGGCGCGTTCGACGCCGCCGCAGATCTTTCCGAACTCGCAGATCGAGCAGTCTTCTTTCGTCGGCGTGTGCGGGAATGCGCCCTCGGCGAGGAGGTCGAAGAGCGCGGTCAACGTCTGCCGCGTCGCCGCGACGTCGAGGGGCGCGTTGAACCTCTCTCCCTCGCCCCGGCGGCCCGGGTAGAAATAGCCGGACCGGGTCACGCGACCCGGCCGACCCGCGCGCGCGAGGAGGATCTCGAGGGCCTGCGCGTAGAGCGCGTCCTGGATGCGCCGGCCGCCGCGTCCGCGCTCCGGATCGGCCGTGTCCCAGGAGCTGCCGGTCTTGTAGTCCCAGACCTGATATGCGTCCGGAGACTCCTCGTCGACGCGATCGATTCTGCCCGAGAGAAAGAATCCCTCCCCCCTCCCGAGCGAAATCCGGACCGCCTGCGGTCCGCCGGGAGGTTCGGTCGACTCGCGCGACGGACCGAAGCCGACTTCGAACCACTTCGGCGCGACCTTCCGGCAGTGGTCGTCTTCGGCGAGCAGGAAGATGCGGCAGGAGTCGAGGACCTCGTCGGAAAGCGCGTCGAATGCCGCTTCGCTTCGCGGCGGGATCTTCGTCTTCCACTTCGCGATCTCCTCGCGAGCGATCTCTTCGATCCGCCCCCGGTCCCGGTCGAACCGCGGCCGGACGACGGCGCCGACGGGGTCCGCGTAGAACCGGCGGAAGACCTCGTGGAGGAGCGTGCCCTTCTCCATCGCGGTCAACCAGACCGTCGGATCGGTGCGCACTTCCTCGGGCGGTTGAATCCGCAGCACGCGCTTCAGGAAGTAGGAATACGGACACCGCGCCAGGTCCTGGATGCGCGAGCACGACGTGGGTTTGTCCGAGCGGCGGGGATCGAGCCCGGCGGGATCGCGAATCCATCCGTCCCAGATGGTGAAGACTTCGCTGTCGCGCTCCGATTCCGCGGTGAAGCCGTCCTCGAGACAGGGATAGACCGCGCGAATCGCCGCCGCTCCGCGGCCGCCGGAGAAAGAGGGGTCCTCTGTCCTGGACAGCCACCACTCGGTCTCGTCGAGCGCCGTCAGCGCCTCGGTCAGGAACCCGACGCCGACACCGAGCCTGCGGTCGACCTCACTGTAGTCGGCACCCGGGTGGCCGGAGGCGAGGCGGAAGATCTCGAGGAAGCTCGCTCCCGGGAACTGCTCTCTCGCCTGGAGAAGATCCCAGCAGGCGTAGCTGACCGTGATCTCGCCGCGCATACGAGCGACGCACGACTTGAGCGCCAGGGCGTTCTCGGCGGGGCGGCCGCCGCGCATCGCGAGCTCGCGCGGGCGCACGGCGGCGTTGATCCCGCGCCGCTCCTCGTCCAAAAGAACGGGGTCCTGCAGACCCGAGCCGGGGTGCCGGCGCGAGTCGAGCCCAACGAGAAAGATCCGGGAGCGGCCGCTGTAACCACCGGATCGGTAATCGCCCACGTACAGCTTGCCCGGACGCGGCCGGTCCGCCGCGACGTGCAGGCGCTTGACCGCGTCGGAGAGCCGCGCCACTGCCTCTTCGACCGGGAGTCGCGTCACCGGAAGCGTCTCCAGCTCGCCGAAGAGCCCCTGGAGGGCGCTCGATGCCATCGCGTCGAGGTCGCCGGCAATCCGCGCGAAACCTTCGACGAACGCGCTCGCGGAGCGCGCGACCGCCCGCAGCTCGACTTCTCCCGCGGCCGGCTCGGGCGCGAGAGCGAGAAGCCGCGCCACCAGATCGCGCACCGCCCCCGCGGTCGCCAGGCGCCCCTTCAGCCACTCGGTGCGGGCAGCGAGGTCCTCCTCGTTCTCGTCCGAACGCCGCCGCGCCGATTGGACTTCGGCCGCGCGCCGGGCGACGTGGCTGTCGAGCGACGCGAGGCTCCGCTCGCGTCCCCAGCCGATGCGAGCGTCGCGGAGCTCGCGCCCCGCCGGAATCGACCCGGGAGGATCGGCGCAGGTCCGCGACAGATCGAGCAACCCGCCGGCGACCACCTGACGAAGCTCTTCGCTCTCGAAGTTCCGGCCGAGCCACCGGAGATATCCGAGCGCTGCCTGGCCGGGTCGCGTGAACGTCGCCGGTATCCCGCGGCCGAACGTGCAAGGAATGTCGTGCTCCTGGGCGAGCTCGTAGACGAGCGGTCCGTAGGTCGCGGGATCAGTCGCGAGAATCTCGACGTCGTCGAGAGGAATCCCGCCGCCGAGAACGCGGCGCAAGATCTCACGGATCTCGTTCTCTTCACCGAGCGCGCGGAAGAGGTTCGCCCCAGGGGCGTTCGCCGTCCAGCTCTCGGGCTCGTCGACTTCCAGAGTTTGAAGCCTTCCGCCGGAGATCCGGTTCACGAGCTCCGTCTCCGCCGCCGAGAGCTCGAATTTCCCTGCGAGAAGGTAGAGGGAGTCGGAGGAGTGCGGACTCTTGCGAACTGCGAGCACGGCCCGCCGGAGGACCTCCGCCCGGTCGACGAACTTCCCGCGGGCGAGGGCCGACTCGTAGGTGGCGAGAACAGTCTTCAACTCGATGACTTTTCTTGCGTCGCCGAACGCGCTCTCCGGAAGAGAGCTCGGCGAGATTCCGGCACTGCGCAACTCGTCGAAGGTGCTCTGAACCGCGCGGTGGAGACCCGGACGCCCCGCCAGCTCTCCGAAATAGGAGTCCGCCGTGAGCGCTTCGGCGCACGCCTGCTCGATGAGCGCGAGGGCCTGCGCCCGCGACAGGAGCGTCAGTCCCTCTTCGGCAATCACCGGGCCGGCGACCGCGTGGGCGAGACTCCGCACGCTCTCGACACGGAGGTGAACCCATGG
The DNA here is from genome assembly GCA_036505815.1 of Thermoanaerobaculia bacterium. Taxonomy (GTDB): domain Bacteria; phylum Acidobacteriota; class Thermoanaerobaculia; order UBA5066; family Gp7-AA6; genus Gp7-AA6. The sequence continues at coordinate 6,286 of DASXSX010000125.1, read as the reverse complement.
CGTGCCGGAGCGAACCAGCGACTCGACGATCTGGTGGCCGACGAAGCGACTGGGCGCAATCAGCACCTTCTCTTCCAGTGGATGATCGCGGCAGACCTCCGCCAGCGACTCGACGAGCCGGGAGAGTTTCTTCGCGTCGGCGCCGAAAGGCAGCACGGCTTGTATGAACACGGAACTCCGCATTCTGGTCGAACGAGCGTCTTTTTTGAACCGGGTCACTCGCCGCTGGCGGCGCCGGTCACAGTGAGTCTCGCCACGGAGGCGGACAAACAGCGTCCGAGCCGGAGTCAACGCTGAATCGCTGCGTTCGGGTCGGGCTGAATTCAGCTCTGACCCAAATTCAGGCATTCAGCGTTGACCCTGAAGTGGGCCTTTACGAGCTCCCGACCCCCGGATCCTCGGTGGTGGGCGCCTCGTTGTCGCCGCGGTTCTCCCGACGGTCCGGCCCTTCGAAGTCTTCCATCTGCTTCGTCATGTCGTCCTTTTCCTCGTCCGTCATCGAGTCGTCGGCGGTGGTCGATGGTGGTGTCGGTTCGGACAAGGGCGCCTCCGGTCTTCGTGATTTCGAACTCGCGCGGGCTGTACAATCGCCAAGCATAGTCCGGGGGAGCCCACTCCGCGGCTTCGAGAACGCGCGGACGGCTGAGAGTCCTCCGAAGCGCCGCCGGGCGCGAACGAGAAGACCCCGTGAACCTGACGCGGGTAATGCCGCCGTAGGGAGGAAACATGAGCACCCGTCCCGAGGCCGTCCCCTCCAACCAGGTCGCCAGCCGCGACCCGCTGCCCGGCTCGAGAAAAGTCTACGTCCCCGGTCCCGGCGGAACGTCGGTTCCGTTTCGCGAGATCGCGCTCCACCCGACGAGGGGAATCCGGGGGGAGGTCGAGCTGAACCTGCCGCTCCGCGTCTACGACACGTCGGGCCCGTACACCGATCCGGAAGCCCGGATCGACCTCACGCAGGGATTGCCGGAGCTGCGCCGTTCGTGGATCCTCGCCCGCGGCGCCTATGACGAGACCGAGCCGCGCCGCGCGAGCCGGCCGGACCTCGCTCTGACGCGGCCCCGGCGCGTCCTCTCCTGCCGCGGAAACGCGACCCAGATGCACTGGGCGCGGAAGGGCATCGTCACCCCCGAGATGGAGTTCGTCGCGGTGCGGGAAAACGTCGACCCCGAGCTCGTGCGCAGCGAAATCGCGCGCGGCCGCGCGATCCTGCCGGCGAATGTCAACCATCCCGAGTCCGAGCCGATGGTGATCGGCCGCAACTTCTTGGTCAAGATCAACGCGAACATCGGCAACTCGGCCGTGACGTCCTCGATCGGGGAGGAGGTCGAGAAGATGACGTGGGCGATCCGCTGGGGCGCGGATACCGTGATGGATCTCTCGACCGGCAGGAACATCCATGAGACGCGCGAGTGGATCCTGCGCAACTCGCCGGTGCCGATCGGCACCGTCCCGATCTATCAGGCGCTCGAGAAGGTGGACGGCAAGGCCGAGGAGCTCACCTGGGAGATCTACCGCGACACGCTGATCGAGCAGGCGGAGCAGGGAGTGGACTACTTCACGATCCACGCCGGCGTTCTTCTGCGCTACATCCCGCTGACCGCGAAGCGCGTCACCGGGATCGTCTCGCGCGGCGGCTCGATCATGGCGAAGTGGTGCCTCGCGCGGCACGAGGAAAGCTTTCTCTACACGAAGTTCGACGAGATCTGCGAGATCCTGAAGACCTACGACGTCTCGTTCTCGCTCGGGGACGGGCTGCGGCCCGGGTCCACTGCCGACGCCAACGACGAGGCGCAGTTCGCGGAGCTCGAGACGCTGGGCGAGCTGACGCAGAAGGCGTGGTCGCACGACTGCCAGGTGATGATCGAGGGACCGGGACACATCCCGATGCACCTCGTGAAGGAGAACGTCGAGAAGGAGATCCAGATCTGCGGCGAGGCGCCGTTCTACACGCTCGGCCCGCTCGTGACCGACGTCGCGCCGGGCTATGACCACATCACTTCGGCCATCGGCGCTGCGATGATCGGCTGGTTCGGAACGGCGATGCTCTGCTACGTCACGCCGAAGGAGCACCTCGGCCTGCCGAACAAGAAGGACGTGAAGGACGGCGTGATCGCGTACAAGATCGCCGCGCACGCCGCCGACCTCGCGAAGGGGCATCCCGGCGCGCGCCTCTGGGACGACGCGCTCTCGAAAGCGCGGTTCGAGTTCCGCTGGGAGGACCAGTTCCACCTCGCGCTCGACCCGGAGACCGCGCGCGAGTTCCACGACGAGACCCTGCCGGCGGAAGGCGCGAAGCTCGCGCACTTCTGCTCGATGTGCGGCCCGCACTTCTGCTCGATGAAGATCACCCAGGAAGTGCGGGACTACGCCGCCTCGCACGGGATCGCGGAGGAGAACGCGTTGGAGACCGGCCTTCACGAGAAAGCGGCGGAGTTTCTGCGGGAGGGGGCGGAGATCTACAGGAAGCTCTGAGCCCGTCCTCCCCGGCCGAACCGGTCGGCTGGAATATGATTTTCCGAGTCTCGCCCCGGACATGTCTGAGGATTTCCAGGGAACCGCCAGGTTCTCGATCGAGCGTCGGCTCGGTTCGGGTGGATTCGGTGTCGTCTACCGCGCTTTCGACCGAAGGCGAAACACGACCGTCGCCCTGAAGGCCCTGCGCCGGGGGGATTCCGAAGGGCTGTATCGATTCAAGCAGGAGTTCCGATCACTTGCGGACTTGAGCCACCCGAATCTCGTCTCCCTGTACGAGCTGCTCTCGGAAGGAGATCAGTGGTTCTTCACGATGGAGCTCGTCGAAGGTGTCTCGTTTCTCGAGTACGTTCGCGGCTCGGGGATGGACGCTGATCATGCGCGGAGCGCCGAGGGACGATCGGTTGCGCCGACGATCGCCGATTCCGGCGCGCGATCCGGCGGCGCATCCCGTTCCTCCGGAGGGCCCGATCCCTCCGCCTCCTCACCGTGCTCCGTTCCGGCCGACTCCGCCGCTCAAGTGAGGCTCCGCTCGGGCCTTCTCCAGCTCGCCGAGGGACTCCACGCACTCCACCAGGCCGGCAAGCTTCACCGGGACATCAAACCCTCGAATGTCCTGGTCACGCCGCACGGGCGCGTCCTTCTGCTCGACTTCGGGCTCGTCTCGGATTTCGGACCCGAGCAGCTCGCGAGCGCTCATCTCGTCGGAACGCCGGCCTACATGTCTCCGGAACAGGGCTCCGGGCAGCCTCTTTCCGAGGCGAGTGATTGGTACAGCATTGGCGTCATGCTCTTCGAGGCCCTGACGGGCCTCCGCCCTTTTCGGGGAGAGTTCCTCGAAGTCCTCGTGCAGAAGCAGAACGAAAGGACGCCCGCGCCTCGCGAGCTCGTAGCGACCGCGCCGCAAGATCTGGATCAGCTGTGCGAGGCGCTCCTCCGGCGACACCCCGAGAGCCGTCCGGCGGAGGCGGAGATTCTTCGGGTGCTCCGCCGTGGTACGCCCCGAGTCGAGGAGGAGCCGGCGCTGCGGCCGTCTCGCGAGGCGCCCTTCGTGGGCCGCGCCTCCCATCTCGAACTGCTCCGGCGAGCCTTCCGGACGATGAAGGAGGGACGTTCCGCCACGGTCTATGTCCGGGGGGCTTCCGGCATGGGCAAGAGCGCGCTGGTCCGGCGTTTTCTGACCGAGATCGCAGGGAGCGAGCCCAACGTCGTGATTCTTGCGGGGCGTTGCTACGAGCGCGAGGCGGTTCCCTACAAGGCTCTCGACAACCTGGTCGATTCTTTGAGCCAGTATTTGAAGCGCCTTCCGCTTGCAGAGGCGGAGGGTCTGCTGCCGCGAGATCTGCTGGTGCTCTCGCGCGTTTTTCCGGTCTTGAGACAGGTCGAGGCGGTCGCGCGGGCCCGACGGCGCCTCGACCAGATTCCGGATTCGCAGGAGCTCCGGCGGCGGGCGTTCGGAGCGCTGCGCGAACTGCTGGCACGGCTCGGCGACCGAGCGCCCCTTGTTCTCTTTATCGACGACCTCCAGTGGGGTGACCGGGACAGCGCGGCGCCCCTTCTCGAGTTGCTGCGTCCTCCCGATCCTCCCGCGCTCCTGCTGATCGGCTGTTATCGGAGCGAAGACGCGGAGGAGAGTGATCTTCTCCAGGCGCTTCTGGGATTCCGCCTGGCCGCGGGCCCGGCAACGGCCGAAGAGGTGGAGGTCGGCGAGTTCGAGCCCGCGGAGGCTCGGGAGCTGGCCACGGCGCTCCTCGGTGACGATCTCCGGGAAGGCGTCTCGCCCGAAGAGATCGCGCGCGAATCGCAGGGCAACCCCTTTTTCATCGACGAGCTCGTGCGGCACGCCCGGGCAGGGGAGGCGCTTCTCGATGTCGCACGGCCCGAACCCGGCGGTCACGGCGTGCGGTTGGAGGAGGTCATTCGCTCCCGGCTGGCACGCCTGCCCGAGGAGGCGCGGAGGCTTCTGGAGGTCGTCGCTGTCGCCGGGCTTCCGCTGGAACGCGAGATTGCGCGACAGGCTTCGAGTCTCGCGAACGAGGAGCCGTCTCTCGGGCTTCTCCGGGCAAGCCATCTTCTCCGCGGCGCCGGTTCAGGGGAAGAGGAGAAGATCGAGACCTACCACGACCGGATCCGCGAGACCGTCGTGTCGGGCCTGTCGGAGAAAGCGCTCGAGGAGATTCACCAGAAGCTCGCCGTTGCGCTGGAGGTGTCGCGTTTCGCCGACGCCGAGACGCTGGCTCTCCATTACCAAGGAGCGGGAGCTCCCGAGCGGGCGGCACTCTACGCCGCGGAGGCGGCGAGCCGGGCCGCGGGCGCGCTCGCTTTCGACCGCGCCGCGAGGCTTTATCAGCTTGCCCTCGAACTCGGAGGCGCGGAGCTCGCCGATGCGCAGAAACTTCGGGTCCGGCTCGGAGATGCACTTGCGAATGCGGGTCGAGGCGCGGAGGCGGCCGCCGCGTACATCGAGGCGGTCTCCGGCGCGGGCGCCGCGGAAACGCTGGACCTGCAGCGTCGCGCCGCCGAACAGCTTCTGCGAAGCGGCCACGTGGACGAGGGTCTGACGGTGCTGAAGGCGCTGCTCGAGAGGATCGGGATGCGGCTCCCGCGCACTCCCCTGCGTGCCGTCGTTTTCCTGGCTCTCCGGATGCTGCAGGTCCGGCTGCGAGGCCTCTGGTTTCGCGAACGCGAGGAGAGCCAGATCGCCCCCGGTGACCTCGTTCGCATCGACACGTGCTGGTCGGTCGCGAGCGGCCTCTCGATGGTGGACACGATCCGCGGCAGGGAGTTTCAGCTGCGGCACCTGCTCCTCGCTTTGCGAGCGGGCGAGCCGTTCCGTGTCGCGCGGGCGCTGGGCAGTGAGGCGGCTTATACCGGCATCACCGGCCGCAGGTCTCGCCGGCGAGCCGAGAAGCTCGTCGCGCAAGCTCTGGATCTCGCCGGCCGCGTCGGCGATCCCCGCGCTATCGGGCTGGCTTATCTGGGAGCCGGCATGTCGGCACACCTGGACGGCCGGTGGAAGATTGGCTGGGAGTTCGCTCAGAAGTGCGAGCAGATCTTCCGCGAGCGATGCACGGGAGCAGTGTGGGAGCTCGATACTACGCATGTCTATTCGCTGCGCGCTCTTGTCTTTCTGGGTGAGGTGCGCGAGCTGTCGAACCGTCTCCCGGCCCTTCTGAAGGAGGCCGGTGAGCGCGGGGATTTGTACGCCGAGACGAGCCTGCGCGCCCGGCTGTCTTATCTGGTCTTCCTCGTGTCCGACGAGCCAGAACGGGCTCGCGGAGAGATTCGCCGCGCAGCGGCCCAGTGGTCGCACCAAGGCTTCTATCTTCAGCATTACTTCCATCTGGTCGGCGAGACGGAGATCGCTCTCTACGCCGGTTCCGCTCTGGAGGCCTGGGAAGGGCTTCTGCGCCGCTGGCGAGCGCTGGAGCACTCCCTTCTTCTCCAGGTCATGCAGCTCCTCCGGATCGAGTCGCGCCACCTGCGCGCGCGTTGCGCGATCGCCGCTGCGGGCCGTCACGAGCCTGGCAGCCCGGCGCGCGAGACGCTGCTTCGTACCGCGCTCCGTGAAGCTCGCCGCGTTTCGAGAGAGAGGACCGCCTGGGGAGACCCTCTGGCCATTCTGATCGAGGCCGCCGTCGCCTCGAGCCGGGCGCAGCGAGAGGAGGCAGCATCCCTGCTGGTCGCCGCCGAGTCGGGATTCGAGAGGACGGACATGGCCCTCTATCGCTCGGCGACGCGGCGTGCCCGCGGCCTTTTGGTCGGAGGCGAGAAAGGTCGAGAGCTCGTTGAGTCGGCAGACGAGTGGATG
>DASXSX010000124.1:0-54426 GCA_036505815.1 Thermoanaerobaculia bacterium | reverse complement strand
ACCCCGCCCCGTTGATCCAGCGATAGCGCCCGCGGTCAGGTCCCACGGACCTGACCCCACCCCGTTGATTTCGGCGACAGCGCTCTTACCCCTGCCTCGAGCTCGTCCACGATTTCTCCAATCTCCCGGCCGCCCGTGTCGACGAGCGTGTAGCTCTCGTCGAAGGTCAGGGGGGAGTCCGAGCGGGTCGAATCGTCGCGGTCGCGCCGCTCGATCTCCGCGCGGACGACCTCTTCGGGCTGGGGCGTTCCGCGAAGCGCGAGCTCGCGCGCTCTCCTCTCCGCGCGCACGGAAACCGGCGCGGTCAGGAAGAACTTGTGCGGGGTCTGCCGGAAGACCCGGGTCCCGATGTCCCTTCCTTCGAGCACTCCCCCGCTCGCCGCGGCGAGACGGCGCTGCTCGGCCACGAGCCGGCGGCGCACCGCGGGAATGGCGGACACGGCCGAGGCGTATAGGGAAATCTCCGGCAGACGGATCGATTCGGTGACGTCCCGGCCATCCAGCCGAACGCGCGTATCGCCGCCCGAAGTGTCGAGCTCGAGCGAGACGGACTCCGCGATCGCGGCCACAGCTTCGGGGTCCGTTACGGGAAGGGTCACTCCGCGCTCGCGAGCGGCGAGCCCGATGGCCCGGTACATCGCGCCCGTGTCGATGTAGGGAACCTGCAGGCGCGCGGCGAGCGCTTTGGCCACCGTCGACTTGCCGGCGCCCGAGGGTCCATCGATCGCCACGATCGGAGGAGGAGGGGTCACGCGCGAACGCTCTTCCCGAGCCTCCGGAGACGGTCGACCTCGCCGCGGGAGAGCGGTCGCCAGGCGCCCGGGGCGAGCGCGGCGTCCCGAATCGGTCCGATCGCGACACGTTTCAACTTCGAGACGGGATGTCCGATCACTTCGAACATCCGCCGGATCTGTCGGCTGCGACCTTCCTTCAGGACGACCTTCAGCCAGGAGTTGCCTTCCCCCGCTCGCGCGGTCGTCCTTACCCGGACGATCTCGGCCGGCCGCGTTCGCCGGCCGTCGAGGAAAATTCCGCGACGGAGCTTCGCGAGCTGCGCCTCCGTGGGAACGCCCGAGACCTTCACCTGGTACTCCTTAGGGCAGCGGGTCGAAGGGTGCGTCACGAGTCGGGCGACGTCTCCGTCGTCGGTCAGGAGGAGCAGTCCTTCGGTCTGGACGTCGAGGCGGCCGACAGGTTTAACGCCGCGAGCGAGACCAGCCGGCAGCAAATCGGAGACCGTGTGGCGGCCTTCGGGATCGTCCATCGTGGTCACGTATCCCTTCGGCTTGTTCAGGAGGACGTATGAGCGGGGGCCGGAGCGAAATTGGATCCGTTTCCCGTCGACCCGGACCGCATCCTTCTCCGGATCCGCCCGGTCGCCCAGTGACACGGCCTGGCCATTGACCCGGACGCGCCCTTCGCGGATCCAGTCCTCCGCCTCGCGCCGCGAGGCGAGCCCCGCCTCCGCGATCAACTTCTGAATGCGTACGGCGGACAAACCCTACGATTCCTCTGCTTCGTCCGCCTCTTGCGCCACGCCCGCCTCGGATGATTCCACCGCGGGCTCGCCGGCCGCGCCCGTCGGGGAAGTCTCTGCTTCGATCGTCGCGGCCAGGTCGGCGTCGAGATCTTCCGGCTTCGGCAGGTCGTCGAGCTCGTTCAAGCCGAAGCGCACGAGGAAGTCGCGCGTCGTCCGGTAGAGAAAGGGCGTTCCAACGACCGGCTTTCGGCCGGCGGTCGTCACGAGCTTCTTCTCGAGCAGCGTCGTCAGAACGCTCGCGGAGTTGACGCCGCGAATCTCCTGGATCTCCGGAAGCGTGATCGGCTGACGGTACGCGATGATCGCGAGGGTTTCCAGCGCCGCGAGCGAGAGGCGACTGCGCTCGGTGACCTCGTGGAACCTGCGGAGGAGCGAGTCGAACTCGGGCCGGGTGACGTAGCGCCACCCCCCGGCGACGTGCTCCAAGCGGATGCCTCGAGAGGGAACCTCGGCTTCTTCGGCGAGGGAAGCGAGCGCCGCCGCCACGGCGGCGGGAGTCGCCTCGAGCGCCTCGGACAGCTCCGCCTCCTTGACCGGCCGCGACGAGGAGAAGAGCAGCGCTTCGACCGCCGGCCGGACCTTACGGACGCTCGATTCTCGGGGTCTCGGCTCTTCGGCCGTCGCCGGGGTCTCTTTGACGTCCTCCACGTCAACGGTAAGTATCGCGCACGTCCGCGGCGGCGAAGGCGACGTCGGTGCGCGTGACGTGGATCTCTCCGAATGCCGCGCGCTGGAACGCGCGGGCGACCCCGAGGCGGATGAGCTCGAGCGCCGCGAGAAACGCCGTGACCGCCTCCGCACGAAACTGCATCTCGCCCAGGAACTCGAGCAGCGGAAGCGTGCGCTTCTCGTCCAGACGCGCGAGCAGATCCTCCATCTTTTCGTGCACCGAGAACCTCTGGTGCCGGATCTCGAGCGCCGGAGGATGCGCGAGGCGGTATCGCTCGGTCGCCTGGCGGAACGCTCCGATCAGGTCGAAGAGCGACACCTCCAGCGTCTCTCCGTCTGGCGAAGGGGGCGGCGCCGTCGGCGGCCTCGCCCAGAGGCCGGCGCGGAGCGCGTCCACTTCATGGAACGTCTCGGCCGCGTTCTTGTAGCGCTCGTACTCGGCGAGACGGCGCGCGAGGTCCTCGAGCGGGCTCTCCTCCGACGCGCCGGGCGGGCGCGGCAGCAGCATCCGGGACTTGATGTAGATGAGCTCCGCGGCCATCGCGACGTACTCGGAGGCGATGTCCAAGTCGAGCTCCCGCATCGCGTCGAGGTAGGCGGTGTACTGCTCGGTGATCTCCGCGATCGGGATGTCGGTGATCGAGACCTGGTTGACGCGGATCAGGTGGAGGAGGAGATCGAACGGCCCCGCGAAAGCCGAGATCGCGATTGGGGGAAGGGCTCGTTCGGCGGTTTCGTCCGTCATGACGTCCGAATGTCGTCCCGAGCCGCCGAAAGCGGCGAGGGATCCCTCGTTCGTGCAAGGGATTCCTCGGCCCTGCGGGCCTCGGAATGACAGAAAAAGAGTGCTCTCACGGCTCCGGACTCAGTCTCACGGCCTCGCGGACTTTCTCCATCGTCTCTTCCGCGACGGTCCGCGCCTTCCCGTCGCCCGCGTGGAGCAGGTCGCGCACGACGTCCCTCGAGCTTGCGAGGATCTCCGCGCGCTTCTGCCGGAACGGCTCGAGCGCCCGATTCATGTTGGAGATCAAGTGTCTCTTGCAGTCGACGCACCCGCGGGCCGCGGTGCGGCACTCGCGGTCCACGACCGCGACCTCGTCGGGCGGCGAATAGAGGAGGTGGAACGGAAAGAGGTTGCAGTTGTCGGGGTTGCCCGGGTCCTGCCGCCGGACGCGCGCGGGGTCCGTCACCATGGCCATGACCTTCTCGGCTACGCCCGCGGCGGACTCGGTTACGCCGATCGTGTTGTCGTAGGACTTCGACATCTTGCGCGCGTCGACCCCGTTGATCTTCGGCGTCGGGGTGTAGAGCGCCTTCGGCTCCGGGAAAACGGGACCGTAGAGACCGTTGAAGCGACGGACGATCTCGCGGCAGACCTCGAGGTGGCTCGCCTGGTCTTCGCCGACGGGAACCAGGTTCGCGCGGTAGATGGCGATGTCCGCGGTCATGAGCACCGGGTACCCGAGAAAGCCGTGGGTGGCGAGGTCCCTCGACCGCAGCGCCTCGATCTGGTCCTTGTAAGTCGGCACGCGTTCCAACCAGCCGAGCGGCGTGATCATGGAGAAGTAGAGCGCGAGCTCCGCGTGCTGCGGCACCCGCGACTGGAGAAAGACCGTCGCTTTCTCCGGGTCGAGGCCGACCGCGAGCCAGTCGAGAACTGCTTCCCGGGTGTACGTGGCGAGTGCCGCGGTATTGGCATAGTCCGTTGTCAGGGCGTGCAGGTCGGCGACGAAGAAGAAGCAGCGGTACTTCCCGGAGTTCTGCAGGTCGACCCAGTTCTTCACCGCTCCGAAGTAGTTGCCGAGGTGGATCCGCCCCGTCGGCCTCAGGCCGGACAGGACCACGGGCTCGCTCACGAAAAGCCCCGGAAGACGAGCGAGTACACGGCCGAAAGCACCGGCCGGAGGACGCGGGAAAGAAAGCCGCTGTAGAGGAGCAGGATCAGGATGAGAAAGCCGAACGGCCGGATCGTCGCGTACACCCGCGCCACGGAACCGCCGAAGACGGACATCAGGACACCGCTTCCGTCCAGGGGAGGAATGGGGATGAGGTTGAAGACACCGAGCAGGACGTTGACGACGGCGAACTGGAAGAGAACGTAGGTCAGAGGGGCCAGCGCGCCCGGGGCGAAACGGTTCCCCTGGATCGCCAACCCCAGATCGAGGATCGCGCGCGGGGCGGCCTGTTTGATGCCGAGCAACGCTGCCAGCGCCAGGACGGCCAGGAAGAAGTTCGAGACCGGCCCGGCGGCGGACACGACGAGGTTCGCGAGCCGCGGGTTCCGCGTGTTGGCAAGGTTGACCGGCGTCGGCTTCGCCGCGCCGAAAATCATCCGCCCGGCGGAGAGAATGTACATGAGCGCCGGAAGGAGCACGCTGCCGAAGGGGTCGAGGTGCCGGAGCGGGTTCAGGCTGATGCGGCCGAGGTCGCGCGCGGTCGTGTCCCCGAAACGAAGCGCCGCGTAGGCGTGCGCCGATTCGTGAAACGAGATGGCGAAGAGAATGACCGACAGCTGGATCGCGAAATCGACGATCTTGAAGGCCACGCGCGGCCAATATAACCCGTGATTCCCGGGAAGTCCGGAGGAGCGAAACCTTTCCGCGGGCGGGACGTCTCTTTCCGTTGAGCGTGACGGCGTGGCCGGCGGATTGAGCGACGACCGGAGTCTCCTCGAGCGGATCCGCCGGGGTGACGCCGGCGGCGCGGAAGAGCTCTTCGAGCGCTACGCCCCCGCCCTTCTGCGGTTCGCGAGCCGGGTCCTTTCCGACCGCGAGACCGCTGAGGAAGTGACGCAGGAGGTGTTCGTCAAGGTGATTTCCCGGGCCCATCAGTACGACGGCCGAGCGGCGGTCTCCTCGTGGCTCTTCGCCATCGCGGCGAACGCCTGCCGCGATCGGAAGCGGCGCGACCGCCGCGCGACGATCGTTCCGCTCGACGCGGTAGGGGACCTGCCCGCTCACGCCGAGGGAGCCGACGCGCTCTTCTCCGGCCGGCAGCGCCGGCTCGCAGTCCGGCGGGCGCTCGAGGCCCTCTCCGACGAGCAACGCGAAGCGCTGGTACTCGCCCGCTACCACGGGCTCCCCTACGCCGAGATCGCGAAAGTCCTGGGAATCTCGGTCGGAGCCGTCAAGACCCGAATCTTCCGCGCCGTCGAGGCGCTCAAGGCGCGCTTTTCCGAAGGAGAAACCTCATGGAATGCCGTGAACTGACCGTTCATGCGTTGAACCGCCTGCTCGAGGAGGCAGACGCGAAGGAGCGGGACGATCTCGATCGCCATCTCGCGGGCTGCGCCTCCTGCTCGCGGGAGCTCGCGGCTCTGGAAGAGACGTGGGCAGTGCTCGGGACGGACCCTGACGAGCCGGTGACCCCCGAGTTTCGCCGCCGGACCCTGGATCTTCTCGAGGACGAGATGTCCCGGCGCAGGATCCGCGAGTTCCGCCCGAAGAGGCGCGCGCTTCGGGTCCTCGCGCAGGCGGCCGCGCTCGCCGTCGCCGCCGCGGCCGGCTTCCTGTTCGCCGCGAGAGGCGGCCTTTCGAGCAAGCCCGCCCGGCTCTCTTCTTCTCTGCAGCAGACTCTCGGCGCGAAAACGCCGGCCGACCTCGGAGCCAATCCCCGGCTGTCCAACGTGGCGTATCGAACCGAGCCGGACGGGCGGGTCGGCATCGAGTTCGACGCCACGACCCGCCACTCCGTCCTCGGTCGCCCCGAAGATCCGCAGGTGTCGCGTCTGCTCGCCTACCTGCTGTCGATGAACGTCCAGACCGCGGGGGAGAAATCGCGAGCGATCGAGCTCGTCTCGGGCCACGCCGGGCCGGGAGCCGCGGCCGCTTCGCCCGACGTCGTTCGCGCGCTCGCGACGACGCTCGCGCGCGACAAGAATCCGGGCGTCCGCAAGAAGGCCGCCGAGGCCCTCGCATCGTTCCGGTCGACGCCGGAGATTCGCGCGGCACTGCTCGAGGCTCTCGGAAACGACCCGAACCCCGGCGTACGGCTCGTGGCGGTGGAAGCGCTCGCGGCGTCCGCGAAGGAGACGCCGGATCCGAAGACCATCCGGTCGCTGCGCGAGAAGGCGTTCGATCCGCAGGAGAACGGCTTCGTGCGCGCGCGCGCCGCCTCCGCCCTGAAGGCGATCGATCTATGAAGGAGCGTAACCGGAAAGAAGCGGCGGCGTCTCCTGGAGAGATGACCGCGTCGGGAGACACGCAGAGCCGCGCCGAGAAGACCGATCGCGCCGTCCTCTGGCTTCTTCTCGCTCTCGGAGCGGCGCTGATGCTGCTCGCCGCCGGAACCCTCCGGGCCGAGGAGACGGCGAACCGGACCGACCGGATCTCGGCGACGCTCCAGCCCGGCTCGACGTTGCGCATCGAAAACGTGTCGGGAGACATCGTGGCCGCGCCGGGCCCGCAGTTCTCGGCGGTTGCGACGATTGTCGTCGTCGCCCCGACGAAGGAGCGCGCCGAGGAGATCCTCGGGAAGGTGCGCCTCCTCCAGTTGCGCGAGGGCGGCGAATTCTCGATCGAGACTCTCTGGCCCGAAAGCCGCTGGCGGTTCGAACGGGGGCGCCTCGCCCGCCGGCGCCTTTCCGCGCGTTGCGATGACTGCCGGATCAACGCGCGATTCGACGTCACGATCCCTCCCGGAGTCGCGGCGGCCCTTCAAACGGTCAACGGCGACGTTCACGTACGGGACCTCGACGGCGACCTGGACTTAGAGACGGTCAACGGCAAGGTCGAGGCGCGGGGCATCCGGCGTTCTCTCGAGGCGCACACGGTCAACGGGAACCTGGTCGCGGAATCCGTCGCGGCGCCGGCCGGATCCTCGATCGAGCTCCAGACGGTCAACGGCGCCCTCACGCTGACGCTTCCGAAGGACGCGCGGTTCGACGTGTCCGCCTCCACGATGCACGGTTCGATCGCCTCCACGTTCGCCCTTCCGCGCCGGGCGCCGGAGGCCGACGACGACCTGGTCCGCAAAAAGAAAACGCGCCGCGTCGTCGTCGAGGATCGCGGGGACGGGACCGCCCTCGTCGACCTCCGCGATCTCGAGAAGGAGCTCGATAGATCGATGCGGGACGTCGACGTCGAGATCCGGGAGTCCATGAGAGCAGTCGAGGAGGGCGTGCCACAGGGCGTGCGTCAGGATCTTCGCGGAGCGCGCACGTTTCGGATTCTCGACCCCCGCCGCTCCTATTCCGCCCGCATCGGTGAAGGAGGGACGCGCGTCCGCCTTTCCGCTCTGAACGGCTCGATTCTCCTTCTCGCGAGCGGCACGCGTCCGGAAGACGCCCGTTCCGTCGTCTCGGAGCGCCGCTCTTTCGTCGTGACGGTCCCGAGAATCCAGGTCCGCACTCCCGAGGTCAAAGTCGTCGTTCCGCAGGTGCGGGTGGCGCCGGAGGTCGCGGTCGCGCCGGCGCCCGTCGTCGAGGTCCGGCCGCCGCAGCCTGCGGTCCATGCATTCGCCTTCGACGCGCCGGTCGCGCGCGGAAACATCGCCGGGGACTTTCTTTCGACGAGCGGCACGAGCAGCTACCGGATCGGGGACGTATCGGGGCGCGTCCGGATCCTGACCCACTCCGGCGAGATCGTCGTCGGGTCTGTAGGAGCGGGAGCCGACGTGAAGACGTTGGGCGGCGACATCCGGATCGGTCCGGTGAAAGGGGACCTCGCCGCGCAAACCCTCGCGGGAGACGTGCGCGCGATCTCGGTTTCCGGGGCGGCGCGGGTCGAGACCTCGGGCGGAGACATCCGGATCGGGCGCGTCGATGGCTGGCTGCGCGCGCGAACCGGCGGCGGAGACATCGTCGTGCCGATCGTGGCGGGAGCGGTGACCGCCGCGACGGCCGGAGGCGACGTTCGAATCGCGCTCGCGTCCCGACAGCCCCGCGATGGCGTCACGATCGAGAACGGAGGCGGCGACGTCACGCTAACTCTTCCCTCGGACTTCCGCGGGGACTTCGACCTGACGGTAACGGGCGCCGACCCCTCCGAGCCCGCGATCCGCTCGGACTTTCCCGAGATCTCCGTCTCCCGCCGCGAAGGCACCGTGCGCGGAAGCGGCGAGGTCAACGGCGGAGGAGAAAAAGTCCGCGTCCAGACGACGTCCGGCACGATCCGCCTTCGGCGAGGACCGGCCGCCGGCAAGTAGAAAGATTCCTCGCGTCAAGAGACGCAGCCCTCCTTTTCGGCGCGACGCGAGTCGCGCCTTTTTTTGGGCGGGACGAGCCGGCCGCCAGCCCGGTTCACGAGCGGTTCACGATCCGTTCGAGTAGCTTCCTTCGGTTGAAGGGCATGGCCGCACCTCCCGGCGCGCGTCTCTGTTAGCGTTCGATGCTGCGAATCGCGGGAGAGCATGCGAGAAAGGAGACCGCCATGGGGATCAAGGAGAGAGTCGAGCAGGAGGCGAAAGACCTGGCGACCAGGGCCGGCGAGATCCTGAAGGAAAAAGGGGAAGAGCTTCTCGCCGAAGCCAAGGACAAGCTCGCCGACAAGGTCTCCGACATCGTCGATGAGCAGAAGAAAAGAATCTCCGACAAGCTGAGCACGGAGACGAAGAAGAAGTAGTCCTTCGAGACTCTCGAAAAGGAGGGCATGCGATGAAGACTCGCGCGCGATCGATTCTCGTCACTGGTCTGGCAGTTTTTCTCCTGATGGCCGGCTCCCCCGCCTTCGGCGCCGCAAAGGCGAAGGCGGAAAAAGTCGATCTGAACTCCGCATCGCAGAGCGAGCTCGAGGCGCTGCCCGGCGTGGGCCCCGCGCTCGCGAAGAAGATCATCGACAACCGGCCGTACTCCTCCGTCTCCGGCCTGTCGAAAGCCGGCGTTCCCGAAGCGACCATTTCCAAGATTCGCGGCCTCGTGAAGGCGGGCCGCGCGACCACAACCCGGGCGGAGAAGAAGGAAGAAAGAGCGGTCGCGAAAGAGGAGAAGCGCGAAACCAAACAGGAGAAGAAGGCCGAGAAGGCCGCGGTCGCCTCCGGGGAGAAGGTGGACCTGAACTCCGCCTCTCAGGGTGAGCTGGAGGCGCTCCCCGGCGTGGGAGCCGCGACGGCGAAGAAGATCATGGCGAACCGGCCGTACTCGTCGGTGGCCGATCTCTCGCGGGCGGGCGTCTCCGCGTCGACCATCGACAAGATCCGGGACAAGGTCAAAGTCGCCCGGGCGTCCAGGGCGGAACGGGCTGCCGAGAGGACGTCGGAAAAGACCAGCCGAAGCGAACCGGCGTCAGCGCCCAAGGAAGAGCGGAAAGCTTCCACGTCCAGTTCCGCAGGGGCGGGAAAGGAGGGGGCCCCGTCCGTTGCCTATCAGGCTCCGCCGTCGAAGGGCATGGTCTGGGTCAACCTCGACACGAAGGTGTACCACCGCGAGGGAGACCGCTGGTACGGACGCACGGTGCACGGCAAGTACATGACCGAGGCCGAGGCGATTCGCGCGGGCAACCGCCTTTCGAAGGAGAAGGACGAGCCGGCAAAGCCCTAGCTCCGCCGATCGTCCTCGATAAGAGGCCCGCGTTCGCGCGGGCCTTCGTCATCGGACGCGCAGGACCTTGACGGGCTCGATCTCGACCTCGTCGCCGAAGCCGGAGCGTGGGTTGTGCCGCATTCCGCCCGTCAGGTATTCGCGGAGCCCGGACCGGAACTCCCGCCACTCACCGTCGAAGACCGTGACCGTCTCGGAGACGTCGGCGACGTTGTCCCGCTCAAGGCTCTTCAACTGATCGCGGGTCAAGGGCGGCGACGAGATCCAGTCCCGTCGCGCGAGCGACTCGAAGAAGCGCGCGAGGAGCCTCCCCCACCAGAGAGGAAGGTGAACGAGCGGTTTCCGGCGCTTCCCGAGCACCGTGGCGATCTCTCGGTAGATCTCGTTCAGCGTCAGGACGTCAGGCCCTCCCACCTCGAAGGTCTTGCCAATCGTCTCGGGTTTTTCGAGCGCGTCGCCGAAAATGCGGGCGACGTCGTAGACGGAAACCGGCTGGAAACGAGTCTCCCCGCGACCGATCACGGGTATGAAGAGCGGGTTCTTTTCCACGATGGGCGCCAAGAGCGAGACGAATCCGTCGCCCGGCCCGAAGATGATCGAGGGCCGGAAGATCGTCCAGTCGAGCGGGGACTCCCGGACCGCGGCCTCCCCCGCCGCCTTGGTCCGGGCGTACTCCGACGGGGAGTCGGCGGAAGTTCCCATCGCGCTCATGTGAAGGAGGCGGCGGACGCCCGCCTCGCGGGCGGCGGCGGTGACGTTCTCCACGGCGACCCGGTGCATTCGGTCGAAGGTCTGCTCCCCCTTCTCGTGGATGATCCCCACGAGATGAATCACGGCGTCCCGGCCGGTGAGCGCGGCAGCGAGAGTGAGCGGATGGAGCACGTCCCCTCGCACCTTCTCGACAGGCCGGTTGTACCGGTTGCGCGCGCGGTCGGGGTGGCGGGCGAGCACGGCGACCGAGTGGCCGCGCCGCAGGAGCGCGTTGACCAGGTGGGTGCCGACGAAGCCGGTGCCGCCGGTGGCGAGAACTCTCAACTTCCCTCGCTTCTCGGCGCGGAAGAATATCCGAAGAGATCGCTCGTGATCGTGTCGCCGCGCTCCAGGCGTTCGCGGGCGTCTCTTCTCGCCTCGGAGAGCCTCGCGAGATCGCGAACGGGGTGCGCGACCCGCATCGAGGCGATCCCCGACTGTCGCGTGCCGAGGAGGTCTCCGGGCCCGCGGGTCTCGAGGTCTTTCTCGGCGATGACGAAGCCGTCGCTCGTCTTCTCCAGGACTTCCAGGCGCCGCCGCGCTTCCTCCCCCGCGTTTCGGCCGACGAGGAGCGCGCACCAGGACCGACGGGAGCTTCGTCCGACGCGGCCGCGGAGCTGGTGGAGCTGCGCGAGACCGAAGCTCTCCGCGTTCTCGACGACCATGAAGGTCGCTTCGGGAACGTCGACGCCGACCTCGACCACGGTCGTCGAGACGAGGATCCCGACCCTGCCGACGGTGAAGTCACGGAGAATTTGATCGCGCACGGGCGGCGGGAGGCGCCCGTGGAGCACGCCGATGCGGACTCCCGGCACGAACGCGGCGACCCGCGCCGCGGTCTCGCTCGTCGCGGCGACGTCGTGCTCGCCTTCGTCGATCGCCGGCACCACGACGTAGACCCGCTCGCCGGCGGCGACGCGCTCCGCCGCGAACCGGTAGATCCGCTCGCGGGCAGCCTCTTCCCGCACGCCGGTCGCGACGGGCGACCGGCCGGGAGGCTTCTCGTCGAGAACGGAGACGTCGAGCTCGCCGTAGATCGCCCACGCGAGCGAGCGCGGGATCGGAGTGGCCGTCATCACGAGGACGTGCGGCGAGGTGCCCTTTCGGAAGAGGCGCACTCGGTGCGCGACGCCGAAGCGGTGCTGCTCATCGACCACGACGAGTGCGAGCTTCCGGAACCGGACGGGCGACTCGACCAGAGCATGGGTCCCGACGAGCACGTCGATCTCCCCCGCGGAGAGCGCCGCAAGGAGCGAGCGGCGGGCCGCACCGCGGACGCGGCCGGTCAAGAGCGCGAGCCGGACGCCGGCGCCGGAGAGGAGGCGGGCGAGCGTCCGTGCGTGCTGCTCGGCGAGGACTTCCGTCGGAGCCATGAGCGCGCTCTGGGTCCGGTTGCGAGCCGCGAGCAGGAGCGCGAGCGCCGCGACGACGGTCTTCCCGCTGCCGACGTCCCCCTGGAGGAGCCGCGCCATCGCCCGGCCGGACCCGAGGTCTCCCGCGATCTCGCGCACGGCCCTCTTTTGCGCCGCCGTCAGCGGGAACGGGAGCGCTTCGCGGGCGTCCCGGCGCAGTTCGGCGTTTGCGACGAGCCGGATCCCCGGCCGCTCGCGGAGCCGGGCGCGTCTCTCCTCGATCCGCGCCGCCATGACGAGGAGCTCCTCGTCCACGAGCTTTCGCCGCGCCCGTTCGCCGCCTTCCGGCTCGGCCGGGAAGTGCGCCTGTTCGAGCGCTCCGAAAATCTCCTCCGGCCTCCCGCTCGCCGCGACGAGATCCGGCGAGAGCGCGTCGAGGACCCGGCGGACGAGCGTCCGCCAGCGCCGCGAGGCGACGTCGGCTGCGCGGTGATAGATCGGCACGACCCTTCCGGAGTGGAGCGGATCGCCCTCCTCGCCTTCCTCGAAGAGCTCGGTCTCCGGGTTCTCGATCCGCATTTCCCCCCTCGCGCCCGCGACCGGAGTCCCGTAGATCGCGGCCTTGCGGCCGGACTGGAGCGCCTGGGCGAAGGAGGGATAGCGATTGTGCCAGACGACCCGCAGCGCGCCGGTGCCGTCGTCGGCGACCGCTTCGATCCTGAGCGTGCCGCGGCGCATCCGGTACGAGCGCACGCCCCCGAATCGCACTAGGAGCGTCGCCGGCTCCCCCCACGCGAGCTCTGCAATCGTGGAGTAGCGGCGCCGATCCTCGTAGCGGAACGGCAGAGCGAGGAGAAAGTCGGCGACGGTCGCGAACCCCGCCTGTAGAAGCCGCGCGGCCAGCGCGGCGCCCACGCCGGGGATGCGGGACACGGGATCGCGGAGCGAGAGCGAGCCGGAACCTGGCGGCATCGCGGCCGGCGGATCCGACGCGACCCGGCTACGTTCCCGCAGCCGCTTCGAGCATGAGGGGGACCAGACCGAAGCGGAGCTCGTCCCCTCCGGCGACCGGCACCGGAGTCCCGGTCGTGACGCGAGAGCCGTTGACGAACGTCCCGTTCATCACGCCGATCTCCTCCATCAGGTAGAGCCGTCCTCCCATCGGGTAGATCTTGGCGTGCCGTCGGGACGTCGAACGTTGAGGATCGAGCGACGAGAGATCGACATCCGGAGTGATGCCGGTAACCGGATCTCCGCGGCCGATCAGCGTGTCCCCTTCGGGATGCAGGAAGAACTCCGCCTTACCTTCCGGCGCGACGAGCCGGAACGCGTTCGGCTGCGGCTCACGCACCGCGCGGCGCTCGACGGGTTTTTCTTCGTCGGGCACGCGCCGGCCGAGCGCCTCTTCGAGCATTCCCGTGACCTCACGCAGGCGGCGCGAGAGCTTCCGCATCATTCGGACAGCGATCTCGGTATTGCTCTTCAGCATGGCGTCGAACGTCGCGCCGTTGATGCGGACCAGCTCGACGTCGGTCTTCGCGCGCGCCGACGCGGTGCGGGGAAGGTCCTCGAGCACGCTCATCTCGCCGAAGAAGTCTCCCTTTTCCAGCGTCGAGAGAACACGCGTCGAGCCGCCGATCTCTTTCAAGAGCTCGACCGTCCCCGACTGGATGATGTACATCTCGGTCCCGATCTCCCCCTCGGAAAAGATGATGTCGCCCATCGGATGCGTGACGAGGTAGCGCTCGAAGGGACTCTTCGGCGTGGCCGGACCGGCACGGAAAACGGCCTTCATGCGGCCTTCACTCGACGGCAGTCTCGGGAAACTCGATCCGGCCGCGGTCGAGATCGACGCGGACCCGGACTCCGAGCGGGATCGTGCGGGTCGAGTCGAGATGTCCGGCGGGAAAGCCGATCGCGACCGGGAAAGGAGCGGAGGCGAACCGGCGCCGAAGCCAGGCGCGGATGTCGTCGTCCGACTCCACGCCTTCGCGCCGCCCCGGCGCGACCGATCCGATCACCATGGCCTGCAGCCCATCGAATGTACCGGAGCGCTCCAGCTGGGTCAACATTCGATCGAGACGGTAGGTTTCTTCTCCGACGTCCTCCCAGAAGAGGATCGCGCCTTCGCCCCGGACTGCTTCGGCCGTGCCGCAGAGCGACGCGACGAGAGACAGACACCCTCCGACGAGCGGTCCTTCTCCGGCGCCGCGGGAGAGCACGTCGTCCGGAGCGACGGTGTGCGGAACGGCCGGCGCGCCGCGGAGCACCGATTCCCAGTCGAGAGAATTGCCGCCCGCGAGTTGAACGGCCACGAGCGGGCCGTAGAAGGTCGTGAGCGAAGCGTGCGTTCCGACATACGAGAAGAGCGCCGTCAGATCGGACCCGCCGATGTGGATCTTCGGATTCGATCGAATTTCCGCGGCGTCTAAGAGACGGAGGATCCGCGACGCTCCGTATCCGCCTCGAGCGAAGAAAATCGCGTCGACGGACGGATCTTTCACCAGGTCGCGATAACCGGCAGCGCGCTCCAGGTCGGTTCCGGCGAGGAAGCCCTCCCGCCGACGAAGGTTGGACGCTTCGACGATTCGGTATCCGCGCGATGCCAGAACGCGGAGCCCGGCCTCGAGCCGGTCCTCGTCGACGGGACCGGAGACCGCGGCGACGCCGATCGTGGCGCCGGGCCGAAGACGTCGAGGTTTCAGCAACAGAGAATGGTGTCCTCGAGGCAGCGAGCTCGAAGTCCGTCAGCTGCAACGCGCGAACCGAGCGTCGCAGCTGAAAGTCTCAACAAGAAAAGTCCGAGCGGGCCTGTAAGCCGAATTCTGTGACCCGGTCGCCCGGGCTCGCGATCATTCCTCTCGTCCCGGGGTCTCCCCCGGGCTCAAGCAGCCGACCCGGAGACGGCCCGCTCGAGGCGGGACGGGACGGGCGCCCTCCGTCTCCCTATTTGGCCTTGCTCCGCATGGGGTTTACCGTGCCCCCGCCGTTGCCGGAGGGGCGGTGCGCTCTTACCGCACCGTTTCACCCTTGCCGTCCCGAAGCGTTTTGCCGCGGGAGGGCGGTCTCTTCTCTGTGGCACTTTCCTTCGCGTCGCCGCGACCGGGAGTTACCCGGCATGCCGCCCGTACGGAGTTCGGACTTTCCTCCCCGATTTTTCGGGGCGATCGCACAGCCCGCTCGGACGGGCGAATTCTAGCAGATCGAGTCGACAAACCGTCCGGCTCGGCGATCGGTCAGCGTTTCCGGTTGGCCTCGTCTTCGAACCACTTGACCCAGTCTTCGACGTCGATCGGCGAATCCGCCGGACGGGCCGCGTGGGCAGTTCCTTGCCCGAATCGCGCCCAGAACTCCACGGGCGACAGGGTCTTTGCGCCCGCGTCGCGGCTCTCCCTGGCGAGCGCGCGGTCGGCGGTGACGACGGTCGTCTCTGCCGGACGCTTCGAACGCGCCACTTCGGAGACGATCGCTTGGTCCGCGGCGAGCGATCCGGCAAACCGCACCGAGAGGCCGCCTAAGGAAAACGGCCGGCCCGCGCCGTCGAAGAAGAGGATGACGCGCGCGCGGGTGCGGCGCAGCCGGTCGGAGACCTCGCGGATGAGCGCGGCCCGATCCTCGTCCGACCCTGCCCCGCCGCGCTCGGCTCCGATCAGGTTGTTGCCGTCGAGCAGGTACGCCACCGCTCGAGAGTCAGACTCCGGCGGGTTTCTGACGGCGCCGGGGATGCTGGAGGCGGAAGAAGAGGACGCCGAGGGCCCGCTTCACACGCGGCAGATGGGTCGCCAGGACGACCAGCAGTCCCGCCAGAAAGAGGGCAGTGACCCAGGGTACGAAGAAGACCAGAGCGGCGAGAACCACTGCGATGATGTCTTCGGCGAGAGAGAGCGCGAAGTGCGTCCAACCGCTGGTGGCCGCGGTCGACTCGAGGCGGGTCGTCGACTTCGCGACGTGCGCGGCGAGCGTCGCCGCCGCGCCGGCGAGACCGATCGCGATCCGCTCGAAAGGTGAGGTCGCCGGAACCGAGGCGACCGCCAGGATCGCGCCGACGACCGGCCGGAGAAGCGTCTGGGCAAGCTCCCAGAACCGATCGAGCAAAGGGATTTTCGTGATCACGAATTCGGTCAAGAAGAGGACGAGCGCGAAGCTGAAAACCGTCTGGCTTCCGAGCAGTACGGCAGCCGAACCGGGGAACTCCTGCGGCAGGAGTCGGTAGAGACCGCTCGAGAGGAGGAGCACCGCCCAGGCGTTGAACCCCGCCGCGGCCGCCAGGCCGAGCCCGGTCAGAAGCGCCGTCACGAGCCCTTCTTCCTGAGAAGTCGCGAGAACAGCCCCCTGGGCTCCTCCGGCTTCGCGTCCACTTTCAACGGAGCCACGGCCGCGGATCCGACGATCTCTTCCAGCACGGCGGAGCTTTCCGGGCCCGGCTCGATCTGGTTCGCCCGGCGCGCATAGGTCTCGGCGTCCTTCTTCCGACCGTTCGCCGCGAGAGCCCGGGCCGTCTCACGGAAGAAGTCCGCACGCGTCGGGGCGAGACGCGTCGCTTCCCTCAGGTTCTCCAGGCCACGCTCGATCCAGTTCTCGTTCTTCAACTCGACCTCGCCCAGCCGGAAGAGGTACTCCGGTCTCTCCGGGGCGAAACGGACGGCTTCGCGAAGCAGCTCCACCGCCGGGTAGTAGTCCTTCGCGTTGATGAGCTCCATTGCGCGGTCGAAGTTCTTCGCAGCGAGGTGGCGGCGGGCGGCCGGATCGATGGCCGCCTCTTCCGCGACGATCGCCGCCGGCGTCTGATCGAGCTCGCGGTCGTACACGGCCCGCGCGTCGGGATCGACGAGCGCGTCGTGCGCCGCCTTCACTCGCTCGAAGACCGTCGTCAATTCCCTGTCCAGTCCGGCGAGGTCCGGGCGATGGCGCAGGTCCGGATGGAAGAGCCGGCTCTTGTCGAGATAAGCGCGGCGGACCTCCTCTGCGGAAGCGTCTCGAGCGACGCCGAGCAGGTCGTAGTGAGAAAGCCAGTCGATCCGGCGCCAGGTGTTGTGGACGAGCTCCCGGTGCCCGGTCGTGGGTTTCGCCGGCTCACTCGGTATCTCGACGTTCAACTTCGAGACGCTTCCGGCGGTCTCCCGCCGCGGTATCGCGTCGGTGTTCGACTCCACGAGCCCGCACGACAGCAGCGCGTAGACCATTTTTGCGGCGGCGCTTCGCGAGCTGCCCGCGATGCCGAGAAGGGAGTCGAGGTCGAGAAGGCCGTCGACGCGAGACAGCAGGTAAGCCTCCTGCGGGGTGAGCGGGAGGTACTGGTAACGCGACATCGGATCGCGCGCGAGGCGCAGAATTCGACTCCCGTCGCCGAGACGCTCGCGGAAGAGCGGCGTTTCCGGCAGCCGCCGGATTCCTTCGACGATGATCGCGGCCGTCGATAGCGAGAGCGCGACGTCGGGGTCGATCACGGCGTTCGAGGGCTCGAAGCGGAACTGCCCCGACTCCCATTCGAACGCCGAAAGCACGATCTCCTCGACGAGGCGCTTCATCTCGGCGTCGATCGCCGACTTCGGGAGAAGACCTCGCTCGACCAGTTTCTTCCCGAAGCGCGAGCCTCCCTGGCGCGCGATCTCGCTCAAGGCCCAGATGAGGTCGTCGTCGGTGATGCGCCCCCGGCGCTTCAGGAACGAGCCGATCTTCTGGGTTTCCTTCGAAGAGGTCGCGGTGCGCAACTCGCCTTTCTCGAAAAAGAGCTGTCGGGTTTCCTCCCAGCGCGAGAGGGTCAGCGTGCCCTTCAGCTGCTCGAGAAAGATCCGGCGCAGGACCTGGGGCAGCGGGACATCCTCGAGCGAGCCGCGGAGGGCCGGCTCGGGCGCCGGGCTGCTGGCCGGGTAATGTGGCTCCACGCGCGCCTTCTCCCCGTCAGGGTAGCAGACGCGTCCGGGTCGAAACGACCGCGGGCTGGTTGGTCGGCGTGAAGAAGAACCGCGGGACTGAATCCTTCGCGCGCCGCGCGGCTTCGATGCTCTGATACCGACCCCAGAAAACCCGGAAGCAGCTGCGGCCGCGATGCTCCGCGGGGACGATCCACATCGCTCCGCGGTCGTATTTCCACGCTTCTTCGAGCGAAGAGAGCTCGCAGACGAGCTCCAGCTGGATCGTGTAGGGGGCGCTCGGCAGCAGCTGCCGCCCGCGTTCGGCGAGCGCTTCCCACTGCGAACGGGTGCGTCCCGACATCGTCGCGGACGCTGCGGGAGCGCGAGGTGGGGGCGGGCTCGGCCGGAGCCGTGGCGCGGTCAGAGGAACGGAGGTCGGCAAAGCAGGCGGTCGCGTCGGCGGCGCAGGAGTCGGGGGCACGGACGTTGGCGGCGCGGCGGTCGGGGGCACAGCGGTCGGGGGCAGGGAGGTGGGGACTGGTGATGGCGGCAGCGAAGTCGGGACGGCCGAGGGCGCAAGTGTCGTCGGTACGAGCGCCACGGGTCCTACCGGGGAGACCGTCGGCAACGAAGGCGATGGCACGCCCGTCACCGGAGGAGGGGCGGTTTCCCTCGAACGGAAGACCACCAGGGCCACGACCGCGGCTGCGAGGACGAGCAGGAGCCAGACCGATCCGAGTCTCGGTCGGCTCGACGGATGAACTTCGGGCTCGGGGATCTCGAGAGGCTGATCCATCGGCTCCGGCGGGGCGTTCTCCCACGCGATGAGCGCGGGCTCCGGCGCGTGCTCCACCGGCACGGTCAGCGGCAGGTCGATCTCGGCCTCAGGCGGGAGGAGCTCCGCCTCGGCGGCGGGAGGCGGCTCCGGCTCAACCTGCCGGGCAGCCATGTCCGTTTCGGGTTCTTCGAGCGGAGGCACGGGCGGGGGCGGGACTTGCTCCGGCCGCCCGACTGGAGCGGGGCGCGCGGCGGGCGCGGGCTCTTCCGGCGCGTACTCGGGATGAAGGAGGCCGAGGGTGGCCAGCGCGGCGAGGAGCTTCTCGACGGAAAACGGATCGGGCGGCGTCGAGCGCGAGATTTCGGCGGCGCTCGCGTGGCCGTCGATCGCCGCGACGACCACAAGCGCATCGGACGTCAAGCCCAGGCCGGCGAACTTCTCGTCGAAGTCGGCGGAGCGCAGCAGCGGCGCATCCGCCGACGGAAGGGCGTGATGGACGAAGGCCCGATCCCGCGAGCGGAGGAAGAGCTCGAGAACGAGCCGGTGGATCCCGACCCGGAAGTCCCCCGGCTCCGGACTCGCCGCGGAGTCGAGGACGTAGGAGCCCTCGAGCCAGCCGACGAGGTGCGCGAGGATCTCGACGACTCGAATTCTTTCTCCCCACCGCCAGTCGCGTTCCGTGAGCAAGCCGAGCTCTCGCGCCGACCGGGCCCGGTCTTCCCCTTTCGGGACGCGGCCCGAGAGCTCCGCCGTGTCGAGCTTGCCGGCGCGGACGAGCACTTCGGCTGCGTCGAAATCGGGGTCGGACGCCCAGACGTCACCGACGTCTCCGTCGAGGATCTCGAACCGGATCTTCTCCCCGGGTCGCGAGAAATGGAGGATGCCGCTCGCCCGCTCACGCCAGAGCGCCGCGAAGGCGGCGAGCAGGTCGACGCTCCGGATGGCGCCCTCGCTCTCGAAGGCCGTCCTCATGCGGAGCGGGCTCGTCCTCCTTCGCCGGGGGCGGTGATGGCTCCGGCGGGCTCTTCGGGCGCGCGGCCCGCTTCGAGATAATCGCGAACCGCGCGGGCCGTCGCGGGTCCGACCGCGGCCTCGACCTCCTGCGGGTCCGCGGCCGCGACGCCGGCGAGCGATCCGAAGCGTGTCAGCAGGGTTCGCGCGCGCGTCGGCCCGATGCCCGGGATGTCCCTCAAGCTCGTCTCGCGCATGCGCTTCGAGCGGCGGCCTCGGTGGCGCGTGATCGCGAACCGATGCGCCTCGTCGCGGACGCGCTGGATGAGCTGAAGGGCCGGGTCTTTCCGGGCGAGGCGGATTGGCTCGGGCCGTTCCGGAACCCAGATCTCTTCTTCGCGCTTGGCGAGTCCGACGACCGGCAGCTCGACTCCGAGCCGGTCGAGCGCGGTCAGCGCCGCCTGGAGCTGGCCGCGCCCGCCGTCGACGAGCACGAGATCCGGCATCGCGGTTCCTTCGTCCCGGAGCTTCCGGTAGCGGCGCTCGACCGCTTCGGCCATGCTCTTGAAGTCGTCTGGCGCGAGAAGGTGCTGCGACGCGATCCCGAAGAGCCTGTAGTCGGACTTCTTCGGTCTGCCGTCCTCGAAGACCACGAGCGACGCGATCGAGTCGGTACCCTGCAGGTGGGAGATGTCGAAGGCCTCGATCCGACGCGGCGCGACCGCGAGGTCGAGCACGCGCGCCAGCCGCTCCACGCCGAGCGCTCCTTCGCCACCGATCCTCCGGAAACGGACCTTGTGGCGCTGGCAGGCGTTGTCCTGCGCGAGCTCGACCCGTTCGCGCGCGGGTCCCCGTCGCGGCACCCGCACGGAGACGCTCGCGTCGCGGCGGGAGGCGAGGAACGACTCGAAGAGAGCCGGATCCGGTATCTCGACCGGGAGGTGGATCTCCGACGGGAGAAACGGGTTTGCGTCGTAGAACTGGGGAAGGAACGCGTCGAGGAACAGCGCCGGATCGACTTCCTCGGACTTCTCGAAAAAGAACTCGCGCCGGTCCTGAATCACCCCGCCGCGCACGACCAGAACGCAGACTGCGACGTCGCCCCCCGACTCGAAGAATCCGAACACGTCCACGTTGTCGCCCCTGAGCGTGTGGACGACCTGGTGCTCGGAGACGTCTTCGACGGTCCGCAGCGCGTCGCGGTAGGCGGCGGCCATCTCGAAGTTCTCTTCAATGGCCGCCTGCCGCATCTTCTTCTCGAGGCTCGCGGAGAGCTCCTTGTTGCGCCCCTGGAGGAAGAGGACGACGTCGCGCACTGCCTCGTCATAGGCGGCTTTCGTCGTCAAGCCGGCCACACACGGCCCCAGGCAGGCGTGCAGGTCGTAATAGAGACAGGGCCGGGGCAGCGTACCGTCGATCTCGATCGTGCAGGTCCGGATCTGGAAGTGACGCGTGATCATCCGCATGATCCGCCGCGCGAGCCCTCCCCAGAAGGGCCCAAAATACGAGTCACCGTCCTCCTGGACTCTTCGCGTGACGAGCGCGCGCGGCCACTCCTCCCCGGTCGTGATCTTGATGTACGGATACGTCTTGTCATCCCGGAGGCAGACGTTGTAACGCGGGCGATGCTTCTTGATGAGCGCGTTCTCGAGAAGGAGAGCCTCGAGCTCGGTGTTGGTGACGATGGTCTCGACGTCCTGCCAGGAACCGAGCAACGCCTCCGTCTTGGTGACCTCCGGACCTTTCGTGAAATACGAGGCCACTCGCTTCTTCAAGGAACGCGCTTTGCCGACGTACAGGATCTTGCCGCGACGATCCTTGAAAAGGTAGACGCCGGGTGCGTCCGGAACGTTCTCGGGAGGCTGGCGGGACTCGGTCACTTCGGAAGTTTAACGCGACTCCGACGCCGGCGACGCGCGGCGCGGGCTCGCCGGGCTTCGTCCTGTCGTAGGATGAACGCGTTCCGATGAACGAGTGCCCGTACTGCTACGCCCGCGTCGGACCGGGCGACACCGTGTGTCCGAGCTGCGGAAAGGAGATCGAGCGGTGGCAGACCGGGTTCTACACGCGCCAGCCGCTTCCCGCCCGCAAGCGCACCGCGGTGTGGATCGGCGCGCTTCTCGCGTTTCTCCTCGTTCTCGCCGGCTTCGCCAAAGCCTGTCACTGGATTTAGGTTTCGTCAGCCAAGCTACCGCGAGGCTGGGACGACGCGGGCGATGACCGTGTCGCCGGTCGCTTCGTCCACCGACACGCCGCGGGCGCAATGAAACGTGCCGCCGCGCAACCGGTCGAGCTCGCTTCGCCTCGCGACGTACCAGAACGCTTCCCGCGGCGGGGCGTCGAGGAGGTCTGCCGCGGTCCGGCGCGGGAGTCGCGGAACCGGGCGGTCGGGATCGCGGCCCGCAGCGAGCGTCTCGAAGACGATCGGCCAGATCGCCTGCGGGTCGAGAATCGTGGGAGCGCCGGCGAGATTTCTCGCGAGGCGCCCGGCGGCGGTCCCCTGCGGGCAGAAGGATCCCCCGACGAGACCGTTGTCCGGCCAGACCGCGAAGAACGGGACGGTTTCGAGCACCAGCACGAGTGAGAAACCGAGCGCCCAGAGGAATTCCACGCGCACCGGTAGCGCTCGAGCGGAAGCCGGAACCCATCGAACGAAACCGAATGCAGCCAGGAGAATCGAAGCGCCCACGAACGGGTAGACTCGAAGTGCGCTCGGAGAGCCCACTGCATCCGAGAAAATCCCCGCGAGCAGGCTCGCGCCGGCGATGGCGAGAAGGAGTCGGTGTCCCGGGTCTCCTGAGCGCGCTCGTCGCCAGGAGAGTGCGGTCCCTGCGAGCGCGGCAACGCCGATCAGAACGCTCACGGCCGGCCGCCCCGGTATTCCGTTCTTCGGATTCGGATCGCCGGTCCAGAGCAGGACTCCGCTGTATTCGACGGCGTTGTAGAGAAGGCGCAGCGGCGGTGCGAACGGACCGTTGCCACCGGGCAGGGTGACGTCTCGGGTCCGAATGAGGAAGGAAACGTCCCGGGCGCGGCCGCCGAGCCGGCCCGGAAACTCGAGAAAAGAGATGCCGAAAGGCAGAAAGGCGGCGAATGTGGCGATTCCGCCGGCGAAAACGAGTTTTCTCCTCTCCGGCCGGGAGAGCATGGTCGAAGCGAAAACGCCGAAGCCTGCTGCGACGGCCCACGACGGGACGTAGGTGTGAAGGGACAATCCGAGAAGAAGCCCGGCGAGGATCGCCCACGCGACGCGACCGGTGGCGATTGCCCGTAGGGCCGCGGCGGCTGCGGCGAGAACGAGCGGCAGGAGCATGGCCGCCGTGTAGGCCCACCGCGAGAAGACGAGCGGAGACATCGCAAGAGAGGAGAGCGTCATTGCGATCAGGGCCACCCGACGCCCGGCGATTTCGCGGCCGAGCCAGAACACGGCCGGCAACGCGAGACTTCCCCCGACCGCGGAGAGCGCCAGGATTCCGACGTCGCCACGTCCGAAGACTCGAAACAGAAGCTCGCAAAACTTCACGTAGAGGTAGGAGACGAGAGCGTTGCTTGCTCCCCCTTGGGCGCCGAAAGGCCGCCCTCCGAACCAGGGAATCCTCCCGGGCTCTCGAAGCGCGGCCTCCACCTCGGCGGGGGCGTCGCCCCAGACGCCGGGAGGAATCTGGCGCGGCGCGACCCAGCGCATCGCCACGCCGGCTGCCAGGATTCCGGCGAACAGGAGCGCATGGCGCAGACGGAAACCGGAGTCTTCCGGTTCGGGAGGGTCCGGGAGAGTCTCGCTCCACCGAACGATCCGGAAGAAGACGAAGAACGCTGCTGCAGCGAGCGCGAGGTCCTTCAACCAGAGCAGCGTGACGAGGAGCCAGGACTCCTTCGTCCACCAGAAGAGCACCGCGAATCGGTCGCGGCGAGCGAAAAGAATGAACGTCTGGACGGCGGCGAAAAGACCGAGGGCCACCGCCGCGCCGGCGGATCGCCCCTCCCGGAATGCACCTCTCTGGCGTTCTCCCGGCACCGGCTTCGACGAAGAAGGCTGGCCGGTCATTCGTTCGCGGAAGCGGCGGCGCTGGCCGGGACCACCCGCGAGATGACCGTATCGCGAAGATCTTCCCCGGGCGAGACACCTCTCGAGCAGCGCCAGCCTGCTTTCCGAAGTCGCTCGAGCGAGTCCGGCGTGCTCAAGTACCAGAACGATCCGCGCAGGGGCATCGTGAGCAGGTCCGTTGGAGTCCTCCGCCGAAGCCGCTCGACCGGATACCGCGGGTCGGGAGGCGCAGCGAGAGTCTCGAAGACGATGGTCCAGGAGAACGCCCGCGGGTCGACGATCGTGGGAGCGCTTGCGAGATTCCTCCTCAATCGTCCGGCGGCGGTCTCCGCCGCGCAGAAGGATCCAACCACGACGCGGCTTTCCGGCCAGACCGCGAGGAAAGGGATCGTCTCGGCGGCGAAAAGGATCGACATGCCGAGCGCCCAGACGAGAGCGGGCCGGGCCGGAAACCTTCGAGCCGCGGCGGTGGTCCAGCGGTCCAGGCTCTCCGCCGCCCAGAGGACCGCAATCCCCACGAACGGAAAGATGCGCAGCCCATTGGGCGCCCCCCCCGGGTTGCCGAGAATTCCCGCGAGCAAGCTCGTGCCGGCGAGAAGCCAGAGGAGTCGATGCGGCATGCTCCCGTTGCGGGATTTTCGATACGAGAGCCCGGCGCCCACGAGGGCAGCCAGCCCGAGGACCGGGTCGAAGGGAGAACGGTCGATCAGACCGTGACGCGGATTCGGGTCCCGCGTCCAGAGAAAGAGACCGGTGTACTCGACGGCGTTATAGAGGAGCCGAAGCGGCGGCGCGCCGGGCCGGTTGCCTCCGGGAACCGACACGTCTTTCGTGGGGGCGAGAAACGAGACGTCGTGCGCGCGGCCG
Source organism: Thermoanaerobaculia bacterium (assembly GCA_036505815.1). Lineage (GTDB taxonomy): Bacteria > Acidobacteriota > Thermoanaerobaculia > UBA5066 > Gp7-AA6 > Gp7-AA6. Next base: position 30,145 of record DASXSX010000124.1, on the reverse strand, counting down.
CCGAGGCGGTCGGGATACCGGAAGAAAGCGGGCGCGAACGGCAGAAAGGCGAGGAGCGCGGTCGCCGTCGCCACGAGAGCGAGCTTCTTGCCCGCCGGCCGTCGAAGATCTCCGATCGCGAAGAGCGCGAAGCCCGCCGCCACCGCCCAGGCGGACACGTACGTGTGAAGGGACAACCCCACCAGCAGTCCCGCGACTGCAGCCCACTCGGCCGCTCTCCTCCGGTGCGCGCGGATCGCCGCCGCGGCGGCGGCAAGCACGAGCGGCAACAGCAGAGCGCCGGTCCAGGCCCAGCGCGAGAACACGAGAGGCCACCGCCCGAGCGCGACGATCGCCATCGCGACGAGGCCGCATTGCCGGCCCGCGACTTCCCGGCCGAGCCAGTAGACCGCGGGCAGCGCGAGCGTTCCCCCCACCGCCGACAGAGAGAGGAGTCCGACGTCTCCGCGCCCGAATATCCGGAAGAGAAGCTCGCAGAACTTGAGGTAAAGGTTCGAGACGAGCGCTCGGTTGCGGAGTCCCTCGACCGCGAGCGGCTGTCCGCCGAGCCACGGGACGTTCCCGGGATGCCGCAACGCGCCCTCGGCTTCGAAGAGGGAGTCGGCCCAGACGCCCGGAGGGATCTGCTGGGGCGCGATCCATCGCAACGCGACGCCGGCTGTCAGAATCCCGGCGAAGAGAAGTGCGTGACGCAGTCGGGAGCCGGGCGCGTCCGGTTCCGGACGGTCCGGCAGGGTTTCGGTCCAGCGGACGAGCCGGAAGAAAACGAAGAACGCGGCGGCCGCGAGAGCGAGGTCCTTCAACCACAGCAGGCTGACCAGGAGCCAGGACTCGCTCGTCCACCAGAAGAGGAGCGCAAATCGGTCCCGGCGGGCGAAGAAGACGAACGTCTGGACGGCGGCGAAGAGGCCGAGCGGCAGCGCCGCGCCGCCTTCCCTCCGGCCTCGCCCCGGCCGGACCTCGCTCACGAGCGGAAGATCTGCAGCTCCCGCAACCCGCGCAGCTCGTCGCGGATCTGCGCCGCGCGCTCGAAGTCGAGCTCTTTCGCCGCCCCCTTCATCTCCTTCTCGAGCTCCGCGATCCGCCGGGAGAGCGACGGCGCGTCGGGGAGGTCCGGCCGCGAGACGGAAGCCGCCGCGTCGTAGTAGTCGAGGCTCGCCATCCGGACGAGCGGAGAGTTCACCTGCTTGACGATCGAGGCCGGCTCGATGCCGTGCTCCCGGTTGTAGGCCTCCTGGATCGTCCGGCGGCGGGAGGTTTCTTCGATCGCGCGGCGCATCGAGTCCGTCATCGCGTCGGCGTAGAAGAGGACCCTCCCCTCGAGGTTGCGGGCGGCGCGCCCGGAGGTCTGAATGAGCGAGGTCTCGCTCCGCAGGAATCCTTCCTTGTCGGCGTCGAGAATTGCGACGACGGCGACCTCCGGGAGATCGAGCCCCTCGCGGAGGAGGTTGATCCCGATCAGGCAGTCGAAGACGCCGCGGCGGAAGTCGGTCAGGATCGCGACGCGGTCGAGGGTCTCGATGTCCGAGTGGAGGTAACGGCAGCGCACTCCCACTTCGGAGAAGTAGTTCGTCAGCTCCTCGGCCATCCGCTTGGTCAGGGTCGTGACGAGCACGCGCTGGCCTTTCACTGCCGCCTCGCGCACAACCGCGAGGAGGTCGTCGACCTGCCCCTTGACCGGCCGGACGTCGATCTGGGGGTCGAGCAGCCCGGTCGGCCGGATGACCTGCTCGACGATCTCGCCTCCGGTCTTCTTCAGCTCCTCAGGACCGGGCGTCGCGCTGACGTAGACGATCTGGTTCAAGCGCGCCTCGAATTCCTCATACGTGAGCGGCCGGTTGTCCAGAGCGGACGGCAGCCGGAAGCCGTAGTCCACGAGGACCTCCTTGCGCGAGCGGTCGCCGTGATACATGCCGTGGACCTGCGGCAGCGTCACGTGGGACTCGTCCACCACGAGAAGGAAGTCGCGCGGGAAGTAGTCGATGAGCGTGGGCGGCGGATCACCCGGCCGGCGTCCCGAAAGGTGCCGGGAGTAGTTCTCGATTCCGTTGCAGTATCCGAGCTCTTTAATCATCTCCAGGTCGAACATCGTGCGCTGATGGAGCCGCTGCGCCTCGAGCAGGCGCCCGGCCGCCGAGAGCTCCGCCAGCCGCGCGTCGAGCTCCGTTCGGATGGACGAGATCGCCCGCTGGAGCGTCTCCCGCGGGGTTGCGTAGAAAGTTCGAGGATAGAGGGCGATGCGGTCCACCTTCTGGAGCGCGGTCCCCCGAAGCGGGTCGGTGCGCGTGATCTTCTCGACCTCGTCGCCGAAGTACTCGATGCGCACCGCGACGTCCTCGTATGCGGGATGGAGCTCGAGGACGTCTCCCCGGACGCGGAACGTACCGCGCGCGAGATCGAGGTTCGTGCGCTCGTACTGCATCTCGACGAGCTGCGAAAGGAGCGCGCGCATCCCGGACCGGTCCCCGACTTCGACGTAGGCGAGCATGTCGTAGTACGACTCGGGCGAGCCCAGCCCGTAGATGCAGGAGACCGAGGCGACGACGATGACGTCGCGCCGCTCGAACAGCGCCTTGGAGGCGGAGAGGCGGAGCTTGTCGATCTCTTCGTTGCGCGACGTCTCCTTCTCGATGTAGGTGTCGGTCTGCGGGATGTACGCCTCCGGCTGGTAGTAGTCGTAGTAGGAGACGAAGTACTCGACCGCGTTCTCCGGAAAGAACCCCCGGAACTCCTGGTAGAGCTGCGCGGCCAGCGTCTTGTTGTGGGAGAGCACGAGGGTCGGGCGGTTGACCGACTCGATGACCTTCGCCATCGTGAACGTCTTTCCGGATCCGGTGACGCCGAGCAGGACCTGGTCGCGCCGGCCCTCTTCGATCCCGGCGACCAGTTTCTCGATCGCCTGTTCCTGGTCGCCTTGCGGCGTGAAGTCGGTCTGCAGGGCGAACCGGCCGCCGGCCCGAGCCTGGGCGTCGAGGTAAGACCCGGGCTTGGCCGTGGGCCGGCCGGGAGAAACGCGGGGCTTCGGCTGAGAGCCGGGGCGCGGGCTCAAGGGAGCGGGGTCGCCGAAATGGGCGGCGGCGTCGATTCGGGCGCTCGGGACGGTGTCCCGCCCGCGTTCCCGGCCGCCTCCCGGAAGACCCGGGTGAGCTCGTGGACTTCGCCGCGTCCGACGACGCGCCCCAGCTTGACGGCATCCCGCACCTTCTCCATGTCCTCTTTCTTGATGCGCTTCTCCTCGAGAGCCCGGCGGAAATCGGCGTATGCCGCGTCGAGCTCGGACTTTTCCCCGTCGGTCACGTCGGAGGCATAGCCCGCCCGGACCCGATCCATCAGAAGGTCGGTCACGGCCGTCGGCTTCCTCTGAACGTAAACGCCGAGGCCGATGAGCGCCGCGACCAGGAGGACCGCAGCGCCGCCGCAACCGAGGAGCGCGGCCTTCCAGCAGCCGCGGTTCGCTGGGGGAGCGGCGGGCTCGATGGGAGGCGCCGTGCTCACGAAGCTTCCGCTTATAGCATACGGCGCGGCGATGCCTCAAAATGACGAACGGCAGCGCATGGACCGGAGAAAAACGCTTCTCGCCATCCTGCCGCTCTTCGTTGCGACGCTGCTCGGCGCCGTCGCCGGAGCTGCGGCGACGAATTTCGTTCGGGTTCCCCGGGTCTCGGAGCTCGAGACCTACCGGCCCGACATCATCACGGAGATCCGCGGCAGCAACGGCTCCACGATCGCGCGGTACGCCATCGAGCGGAGAATCCTCGTCTCGCGCGGGCAGATCCCGGCGGTCCTGCGCAATGCGATCATCGCGACCGAAGACAAGAACTTCTTCCGCCACGGCGGAGTGGACGTCCAGCGGACGGTCTCCGCCCTCTTCGCGAACCTGCGACAGAAGAGCTTCGCTCAGGGCGGGTCGACGCTGACGCAGCAGCTCGCGCGGGCGATCTTCCTCTCGCCGCGCAAGACGATCACCCGGAAGATCAACGAGGCCTTCGTGGCCTTCGAGATCGAGCGCCGCTACTCGAAAGAGCAGATCCTGACGATGTACGCGAACGAGATCTACTTCGGGCACGGCAACTACGGGGTCGAAGCCGCCGCGCGCTACTACTTCGGCAAGAGCATCAAGGACCTGACGCTCGCCGAGGCGGCACTCCTAGCCGGGATCGTCCAGAGGCCCGAGGACCAGTCCCCGTTCCGGAATCCGGTGCTGGCGCGACGACGGCGCTCCACCGCGCTCGCGCGCATGCGGGCCGAGGGGTACATCAAGGAGGCCGAGCGCGCCGCCGCGGACGCCGAGCCGCTGCCGACGAGCCCTTCTCTCGAGGAGACGATCGTCGCGCCGTACTTCTGCGAGGAGATCCGCCAGTACCTGGAGCGCACCTATGGCGAGCAGGAGCTCTATCGCCGCGGGTTGCGCATCGAGTCCACGCTCGACCCTCGCCTGCAGGAGTGGTCCGAGGAAGCGCTCGGCTGGGGCCTGCGGCGTCTGGCGCGCCGCCACGGTTACCGGCGGCCGCGCAACCTCCTGGCCGAGGGATACCGGGACCTCGACACTTTCGTGGACCCATCCTGGGAAGGTACCGCCGCTTCCGCGGGAAACGCCGTGCGGGGCGTCGTGCTCTCGGTGTCGCGCACGGGCGCGGACGTCCGGGTGGGAAAGAAAGTTCTCCCTCTTCCTCCCTCCGGCCTCGCGTGGACGGCCGCGACCGGCCCCTCGAAGATCCTCTCCCGCGGCGACCTCGTGACCGTGACCATCAATCGGAAGAAGGACGGCAGCGAGGAGCTCTCGCTCGAGCAGGACCCGAAGGAAGAAGGGGCGCTCCTGATCGTCGAGAACGCGACGGGCGCAGTCCGCGCGATGGTGGGCGGGTACGACTGGACCCGCTCGAAGTTCAACCGCACGACGCAGGCCCTGCGCCAGGCCGGCTCGACCTTCAAGCCGTTCGTCTATCTCGCCGCGCTCGAAGCCGGCTACACGCCGTCGGACACCGTCTTCGACGGACCGATCTCGATCGTCTTCGATCCCCGGCAGCCCCCGTACCGGCCGACGAACTATGACGGGAAGTTCCGCGGGATCGTGACGTTCCGCCGGGCGCTCGAGTATTCGTACAACGTCTCGGCCGTGCGCGTTTCGGAGATGGTCGGCCGCTCCCACGTCATCGAAGCGGCGCACCGTCTCGGCATCCGGCAGAAGCTCTCGCCCTATCCGTCGTTGGCGCTCGGCGCCTTCGAGGTGACGCTCGCGGAGATGACGTCGGCTTTCTCGGTCTTCGCCAACCAGGGCCTCGCCTTCCCGATGTACCTCTTCGATCGCATCACGGATTCCAACGGCGACGTGCTCGAGCAGACCCGCCCCGACGCGCGCGAGGTCGCGAGCCCGCAGGCGTGCTTCCAGCTCCTCCAGATGTTGAAGGGCGTCACGCAGCGCGGGACCGCGGCTTCGGCCGCCCGTCTCAAGCTGAACATCGCCGGGAAGACCGGCACGACCAACGATTGGACCGACGCGTGGTTCGTGGGGATGACGCCCCGGTACACGATCGGCGTGTGGGTGGGCAACGACAAGAAGACCGAGAGCCTGGGCAAGGGAATGGACGGAGCGCACGCGGCCCTGCCGATCTGGATCCGGGTCATCGAGAAGATGGAGGACGGCGGACAGCTCGACCCGAAAGAGGACTTCGACGCGCCGCCCAACGTGGTCTTCACGGCCGTGGACTACGAGACGGGGCTGAAAGCGACCCCCGGGAGCCCGCGCCCGATCTTGGAGACGTTCGTTTCAGGATCGCAGCCGACCGAGGAATGGTCTTCCCGCTGGGAGGAGATTACGCGGTTGCCCTGGTCGCTCCAGCGGTCGTTCTACCTGCCGAAGAAAGGCGAAACCGCCGGGGATGGGGCTCCCGAGCCCGGACCCATGCCGGGAGCGAAACCGACGCCGGTCCCTTAGGGCCGAGTCAGACGGTCGCGGCGCTCGCCGGCTGAACGTCTACGGTCAGCTCCGCGACGACGTCGCGGTGCAGCCGGACATGCACGCGGTGCTCCCCCAGGCGCTTGATCGGCTCGGCGACCTCGATGCGGCGCCGGTCTACCTCGATCCCGCGCTCTCCCAGGGCGTCCGCGATCTCGGTGGGCGTGACGGAGCCGTAGAGGACGTCGCCCTCCCCCGCCTTCTTCGTGATTTCGATCCGCAGACCCTCGATCTTGCGCGAGGCCTCTTCCGCGACCGCCTTCTCGCGCAGGTTCTTGTCGTCGTACTTCTTCTTTTCTTCCGTCAGCCGGCGCGCATTGGCTGGCGTCGCCTCCCAGGCGAGACCCTGCGGGAAAAGAAAGTTGCGGGCGTAACCAGGCTTGACGGCGACGGTGTCGCCGCGGTGCCCGAGTCCGCGGACGTCGTCGGCCAGAATGACTTTCATCGCGTTTCGATTGCTCCCGCGCCTCGACGGCGAAAATCCACGTACCAGTCGAACAGCCCCAGCAGCGCGACCCCGACGTTCATCGGGAAGTAGGCGACCAAGGTATAGACACCCACGCGGAGGAGCCAGAACCGGAACCACCTCCGCGCGAAGTGGCAGATGATAGAGAGGCCCGCCACGAAATACAAGGCGGTGAGCGGCAGAAGGATGCTGCCCATCGCGGGCCGCGCGGCCGGCGCGATGAAAACCGATCCCGCGCCCGCCGCGACGAAGAGCGGCGCCACTCCCGCCGGAAGGCGCAGCTTCTCGAAACGGGCTGCCTCCGCCGACGGCGCCGGGCGGGCCAGCCGCGCGCCGGAGTAGAACGAAATCGCGGCGGAAAAGACCCAGAGAAGTCCGAGCAGTCCCGCCCAGTACCGGCGGCTGAATTCCCGGGCGGCGTCGAGCGTCGCCCGCACCCGCGCGATGGTCTCGGCATCCATCCCGGAGCGTCCGTAGGAATTCATCGCCGCCGGGATCATCCGATCGAACTCCCGCGCGATCTGCTGGCCGACCGGCTGGCCGGAGGCGGCCGCGTCGGCGACGAAGAGACCGGCCACGAGGATCGCCCCGGTTCCGCAGAGCAGGAGGAACGCGAGCGAAGGACGTCCGGTCGCGCGCGAGACCGATGCGAAGGCCGCCGGCAGAACGGCGGTGCCGGCGGCGAGCGCTCCGCGCATCCACGCCTCCGCGCCCTCGCCCGTTGCGAGCGCGACTGCGGCAACGAGCGCTCCGGCGAGCGCTGCCGCCACGACCGCCGCGACGGCGCCCTTCCGGTGAGCGACCCGGACCGGAGGGATTCCTGCCAAGGGAAGGCCGATCGCGCCGATGAGCGGCAACGCGAGGAAGAGCGCGAACGCGAGGGCCGAGAGCCCGGCCGCGAGCGCGATTTCTCTCGCCGTCGATGCCACTCTTGGCGACGGCTCCTCGGCGTCGCGGGCCTCGATCACGTGAGACGGGACGTCTACCGGCTCAGTCCGTGGCGTACGGCAGGAGCGCGATCGACCGGGCGCGTTTGATCGCGGTCTGGAGCTTGCGCTGGTGGAGCGCGCAGGTCCCCGAGATTCGCCGCGGCAGGATCTTGCCCCGCTCCGGAATGAATCCCTGCAGGAGCTTGACGTCCTTCCAGTCGACGTACTCGAGCTTTTCCGCGCAGAACTTGCAAACCTTGCGACGGCGGACGAAGAACTTCTTGCGGGTTCCGGTCTTGCCGTCGCGGCTCGCGGCGCTCGATCTTCCGCGGGGCGCGGGGCTCATGAGGGTTCTCCCTTCTCCGCCGCGGGCGGAATCTCGTCGGCCGTCGGCGACGCTGCCGGAGGCATGGGCGCCGGCGGGCGCGGTGGCCGCCGGGCCGCCTTCTCGCGCTGCCGAACGGCGGATTTCGCAGCGCGCTTCAACTCCAGGTCCGCGCGCACGGCGAGGTGCCGCAGCACCTGGTCGGAGAGCTTCATCCGCCGCTCCGTCTCGGCGATCACCGCCGGCTCGGCGGAGACCTGGAAATAGTGGTAGTAGGCCTCTCTCTTCCGAAGGATCGGAAAGGCCAGCCGGCGTCGCCCCCAGGTCTCGTCCTTGACGATCTCTGCGCCGCCGTCGGAGAGAATCTTTCGGTATTCGGACGCCACCTTCTGGGCGTCCTCGTCGTTCAGGTCGGGCGTGACCAGAGCAACGATGTCATAGAGCCTCATTCGCTCCTCCTCGTGGATGTCAATCCCGCTCGTCGGAGCCGGGAGAGGATGGTTTTCGATTCGCGAGCCTCATCGCGGCCTCGATCCCGTCCGTGAGCCACAACCGAAGCGCTTCGACCGCCCGGTCGATGCTCGCTTCGAAGAGCTCCCTTTCTCGCCGACCGAACGGTTCGAGAACGTAGTCGGAGAGCTCGTCGCGCTGCCGCGAGTAATGCTCACCGCGCACGCCCACCCGGAGGCGGGCGAACTCGTTCGTTCCGAGCCGTTCGATCACCGACGCCATCCCTTTCTGTCCTCCGGCCGATCCGCGTGGCCGCATGCGCAGAAGGCCCAGAGGCAGGTCGATGTCGTCGAAGACGATGCAGAGGTCTTCGGGACCGATGCCATTCTTTTCGCAAAGAGCTCGAACGGCCTCTCCGGAGGCGTTCATGAAAGTCTGTGGGAGCGCGAGCAGAACGCTCTTTCGGCAAATGCGGCCGCGCCCCACCCGGGATTTGCCTTCGCGCGAGCGGATTCGAAAGCCTTCTTCCGCCGCCAGCCTCTCCACGACCCGGAACCCCGCGTTGTGGCGGGTTCCTTCGTAGCGGGCGCCCGGGTTCCCGAGGCCGACGATCGCGCGCAGGCGTTACTTCTCCTTCTTCTCTTCCCCCTCTTCCTCGGTGATCGCCTTGCCCTTGCGCAGGACTTCCGGCTCGGCCGGCTCCGCGGCGGCGACTTCGGCCTCCACGACGGCCGGGACCTCTTCGTGCGCCGGGTGCGCGACGTGGACGATGACCTTTTCGAGGTCGTCGACGATCGCCACTCCTTCGGGCGCTTTCACCTCGGAGAGACGGACGGCGTCACCGATCGCGAGCTCCGTCACGTCCACCGGCAGGTGCTCGGGGATGTCGGTGGGCAGGCACTCGATCTCGATCTCGCGGGTGACGAAATCGAGGATTCCGGCGTCGACCCTCACTCCCTTTGCGACGCCAACGACCTCCACGGGGACCTTCACCCGGATCTTCGTATCCATCATGACGCGCACGAAGTCGACGTGGACCGGCCGGCGGGACACCGGATCGCGCTGGAGCTCGCGGATCATGGCGTGACGACTCTGGTCGGAGCCCTGGAGCTTCAGGAGGAAGATCGCGTTCTCCCCCGCCCCGCCGCGGAAGGCGTCCGACAGGGATCGCAGCTCCATGGTGATCGGAACCGTCTCCCGCCCCGCTCCGTAGACGACGGCGGGGATCTTTCCGGCCGCCCGCGTCCGGCGGGCTTCGTTCTTTCCCCGCGTCGATCGTCTTTCGACGGTGAGCTCGATGGTCTTCATGTTCTTCCCTTCGCGGAGATCTGCGAAAAACGCGACATTCTACACAAAAAGGGAAGAAACGGAAGCTCCCTCGTGAATTCGCTGGATCGCCTCTCCCAGGAGGGGCGCGACGGAGAGGGTGCGGATCTTCCGGCAGTGGCTCATCGCGTCGTCGAGCGGGATCGTGTTCGTCACGAAAAGCGTCTCGAGTCCGGACTCCTGGATCCGCTCGTACGCCGGTCCCGAAAAGACCGGGTGCACCGCCGCGGCGAACGTCCGCCGCGCGCCCTGCTCGCGCAGCGCCTCCTCGGCCTGGACGAGCGTTCCGGCCGTGTCGATGATGTCGTCCAAGATCAAAACGTTCCTTCCCTCGACGTCCCCGACGACGTTCAAGACTTCGGTCTCGTTCGGTCCGCTCCGGCGCTTGTCGATGATGGCGAGCGAGGCGCCCAGACGCTTTCCGATCGCCCGCGCCCGCGCGACGCCGCCGACGTCGGGCGAGACGATCACGAGGTCGTCGACGCTCATCTCCCGGATCGCGTCGAGCAGGACCGGCGCCGCGAAGAGGTGGTCGACCGGGATGTTGAAGAAGCCCTGGATCTGGAGCGTGTGGAGGTCCATCGTCAAGATCCGGTCGGCGCCGGAAGCCGTCAAGAGATCGGCCATCAGCTTGGCGGCGATCGGAACGCGCGGCTTGTCCTTCTTATCCTGGCGCGCGTATCCGAAGTAGGGCATGACCGCCGTGATCCGCGACGCCGAAGAGCGCCGGAATGCGTCGAGCAGGATCAGGAGCTCCATGACGTGGTCGTTGACCGGGGAGCACGTCGGCTGGACGACGAAGATGTCCGCGCCCCGGACGTTCTCGTCGATCTGGCAGTAGTTCTCCCCGTCGGAGAAGTTGAAGAGCGTAATCTCGCCCAACGCGATCCCGAGGTACTCACAGATTTCCCGGGCGAGGGCGGGGTGCGCCCGGCCGGAGAAGATCTTGAGTTCGCCGTAGGAGAAGTTCGCGGTCAAGCGCGCGGGATTCTATTCGGGGACAGACCACGGTTTCCTAAAAATCGAACTAAAGCTCGACTGGTCTGAAACCGTGGTCTGTCCCCAATTGGGCGTGTGGGCAATTGGCTGGGGCGGGAGGACTCGAACCTCCATTGCCGGCTCCAAAGGCCGGTGCCTTACCAGTTTGGCGACGCCCCAAACGTGAGAACGATCAAAAGGATAACCCCGGTTTCACGCTTCGCTCGGAATCACAGCGTCGCGTGCCGCGCCCCGTTTGCGCCGAATTTGGAGGCGACGGCTGCCGACCTTACTTCTTGGCCGGCGCTTTCTTCTCCTCGACAATCTTGAGGTCGAATTTCCGGTCGCTCTCGATGAAGAAGACACACTCCGACGCTTTGTCGCATGCCGTCGTGTGTCTGCGGTTCGCGGGCTGGAACAGGTACGAGCCGGCTACGAGCCTCACCTCGGGCTGCCCTTCCTCCCCGTGAATCCACGTGCCCGAGATGATCACGATCTTGTGATTGGCCGAATGCGTGTGGAGGGGGGCGGAGAAACCGGCCGGGAACTTCTCGATCGCACCGTAGGCGCCCTTGGTCGGGTCACCCCAGAGCTTGGCGAGCGTCGGGCCGGGTGGCGCACCGGCCAGAGGCTCAAACTTCAAATCGGCCGCAGGCCACGCAATAAATTTCTTTGCGCCCCCTTTCTGCGGCGACTTGGCCTTGCCTGCCTCGGCGCCCTGTGCCAGCAAAGCCGCGGCGACTAAGAAGAGGACCGGGAAAGCCAGGGTCTGACTCCATCTTCTCAACATGACGAACCTCCTTCGCTCCTCATTCTATTTAAGCTCTGGCCCCGTCGCCCGTCCCGCCCGGACTCCGCTCCGAGCGCCGAGTGAACTCCCGGTTCGAGCGCGGGCGCGATCGAGAGTGTGCAAGGAAACGGCCCGATTTCTCGGGCCTCTTAGAGGATTTTCCGCAAGCCGCCGTTATGCGGGTACGTCACCAGAGGCCCGTGCCTTGACAGTTTGGGGACGCCCAACGCTCGACCGATTGTCGCGTCGGGGCGAAGCGGTCGGCTACTGCGCGACTTCGTGCGCCGCGGGTTCCTCTTCGCTCACCTCTGCTGTCCGGGCGGGGACCTCGGCACGGACCTTCTCGTACTCCGAGAGAATGCGGCGTTCCATCCGCTCCCGGGTCTCGCGGTTCAAGGGGTGGGCGATGTCCTTGAATTCGCCGTTCTTCTTGCGCTTGGACGGCATGGAAACGAAGACCCCGTTGGGGCCCTGGATGACCTTCAGATCCGACACCAGAAAGCAGTCGTCGAGCACGATCGAGACATAGGCTTTCAGCCTCTCTTCCTCCACGGGAAAAACCTTTACCTGGGTGATCTCCATTGGGAACCTCCCGAAGATTCGGTTCGGAGTCGGTACTCTTCCCGGGTCAGGGTCCGACAACGAAAGATCGCAGCGTCCGGATGCCGCGCGGCGAGATGTTCTTGGGCGTCCGCCGCCGCGCCCACCAGGACGATCGCGGAACCCGAGCCCGTAATGGCGGATTCGAGGGCGAGGGAGCGTACGGAATCGAGCAGGACACCCATCTCCACATTCGTCTCTAGCACGGCCAATGCCAGATCGTTCGGTCCGAAAAACTTTTGAGACGACTCGACTTCGAGAACTGCGGGAATCCGACGATGGTCGGAGGGTGATTGGGACTCGAGGCGCCGAAGCGTCGCATAAACCTCCGCGGTCGAGAGGGAAAAAGGAGGGACGAGAACGAGGAGGTCGACGGGACGTGCATCGGGCAGGGGCGTCACGTGCTCGCCCCGCCCGGTTACTTCCGCTTCGCCGCCGACGAGGAAGAAGACGACGTCGCTGCCCAGAGACGCGGCCACGGCCCGGAGGTCCTCTTCGGTCGACGGGGCGTCCCAGAGCTGGGCGAGGAGCGCGAGAGCGCGGGCCGCGTCGGAGCTGCCGCCGCCGAGACCCGCGCCGACCGGGATCTTTTTCTCCAGCCGGATCGTTGCATCGGCGGTGCGGCCGAGAGAGTTCGCAAGAGCCCGCGCCGCGCGGACGACGAGGTTGGATTCGCCGCAGGGGACCGGAAGCCCTCCGCAGGAGAGGGCGAGATTTCCATCTCCCGTCTCGACCTCAAGTTCGTCCGCGAGATCAATCGCGACGATCCGGGATCGGATCTCGTGGTAGCCGTCGGAGCGGAAGCCGCCGACCCTCAGTTCCCGGTTGATCTTCGCCGGGGCCCGGGCCGAGAGATTCACGGAGACGTCGGAGAAGAGTCCGCCGGCTCCCGCGCGACCAGCGTGAGCTCGAGACGTCTACCGGAACGCCGGTCTTCGATCGCGATCCGTTCGGGCCAGGGATCGAGTCGTCCGGAGTAGGTTGCCAGGAGGTCCGCCTCGGGTCGCGCGATGCGGAGCGTCGCGAGCCGCGCCTTCGACAGCTCGAGGACGCCTTCGACTTCGTCCTTGCCCGGAAAGCGCAGCAACGTCTGTCCGGCCCGCGCGCCGGCCACCCGCGGCTCGGTCCGCCAGACGCCGGCGAGCACGGCGCGCAACTCCTCGCCGTCGAGCGGAATGGGCCGCGCGCCGCGCGCTTCCAGCACTCCCGACGTGTAGCGCGCGAGCGGTGATCCGAAAGGCCCGGAGAGCGTCGCCTCCAGCCGCCCCGGCACCGCTACGACGGCGAGCGTCCCCGGCACCTTCACCAGCCCTTCGGACATGCGCGCGTCGTAGAGGAGGCGAACGGGACCGAGCGAGTCCGCGCGCTCGAGGGCGTCTTTCCAGGCGTCGAGCGCCCGGCGCGAGTCCTCGACGCCCGCTGGCCCGAAAGCCGGCGTTCGCGATGCACAGGACCAGGTCGCGCCTGCGACGAGTGCGATCAGAAGCGCGGCACGCCGGCGCACTTGGTTCCGGGTCTAACTCTTTCGGGCAAGGCGCGCGAGCTTCTGCCGGACCTTTTCCGGCTCGTCGTGCTTGAGCTCCAGGGCGTGCTCCCAGTGGGCGATCGCCTTCTGGACGTCACCCTGGCGCTCGGAGAGATCGCCCAAGTGCTCCTCGATCGTGGGGTCGTCGGGTTCGTACTCCTTCGCGGCGGAGAGATAGTTCCCAGCCTTCTCGAGACGACCGAGTCGGAAATAGACCCAGCCGAGCGAGTCGAGATACGCACCGTTGCGCGGCTCGCGTGCCACCGCCTTCTCCAGAAGCTCGCGCGCCTCCTCGAGCCGGGTGCCCCGGTCCGCCCACATGTAGCCGAGGTAGTTCTGCGCCGCCGAGTCGTTCGGCCTGCCCTGGAGGAGCTTCTGGAAGATCTTTTCCGCTTCCGCCGACGCTCCCGTTCGCTCGAGGGCCGCCCCGAGTCGGAAGAGCGCTTCCGAGCTCTCGGGAAAGCGGACAGATGCATCGCGTGCCACGCGCCCCGACGCGGCGAAGTCCTTCACGCGAGCGTAGACGTCCGCTGCCACGAGAACGTCCTCGACGTCCTGAGAGGCGGCGAGCTTACCGAGGGTCTCTTCCGCCTTTTTCTTGTCGCCCGAGCGGTACTGGAACTCGGCGATGAGCGCGGTCCACTCGGGCTTGTCCGGTTCGAGAGCGGCGGCGGCGCGCGCGGCCTGGAGACCGGAAGCGAAATCCTCTTTGTCGCGCGCGGCCGAGGCCTGGATCCGGACCGCCCGCGGGTTCACCGTGCCCTGTTTCACGGCGAGCGGAGCAAGGATCTGCATCCCGCGGGCATAGTCCTTCTGGCGGACTGCCAGGTATCCGAGCTCGACGTTCGCCGCGTCGCGCGCAGGGATCTTGTGCGGGTCGTCGCCCGCGCGGCGGATCGCGTCTTCGAGCAACGTCTTCGCGTCGGCATAACGCCGTTCGCGCAGCAGCTCTCCGACGAGCGTGCGGCGCGTCGCGTCGTCGTCCGGGTCTTCGACGACGAGCGCGCGAAGGATCTTCTCCCCCTCCGGCGAGCTCCCCTTCTCGAACAGCACCTGCGCGAGGAGACGGCGGATCGCCCGGTTCTCCGGCCGCTTGGCAGCCAGGTCCCGTGCGCGGCGCTCGGCCTCCGCGAAACGGCCGGCCCGCGCCAGGTCGAGCGTGACCCGCTCGGGAATGGCGGTGTTCTCCGGATCGGTCTTCTCGAGTATCAACAGGAGCTCGAGCGCCCGGTCGAGGCGATCGTCGTCCTCGTACAGGTCGATCAGCGCGGCAGCGCTCTCGCGGTCCGTCGGGTTCTCTTCGAGAAGAGCGCGGTAGATGGCTTCTGCCTCCTTGACGTGCCCGCTCTTGGCCTTCGCTTCCGCCGAGAGGCGCGCGAGCGAGGGTTGCGCCGGCTCCCCCGCCTCCTCGAGGATGCGGGAGGCTTCTGCCGACCGCCCCCGCGAAAGGAGGGCCCGGGCGAGCGGGGCTGCGATGGAGGGATCTCCCGGAGAGAGTTTCCGCGCCGCCTCGAGCTCGGCGATGGCGACGTCCAACCGGGAAGGATCTCTTTCGGAGGCCCCGAGCTCCAGTGCCCCGAGCAGCCGGCGTCCTTCCACGAACTGCGGATCGATCCGCACGACCTCGCGCGCCTGCTTGATCGCCTCCTCGGGCACGTTCAGGTCGCGAAGGAGCTGCGCGTACTCGAAGCGGACGACCGCGTCTTCCGGGACGAGCTCGATCACCTTGCGGTAGAGATCGAGAGCCTCGCGGTAACGGCCGTCGGCGACCGCCGTCCGCGCTCGCAGAAAAGCCTTGCGGGTATCCCGCAGGTCGGCGGCTGTAATCGATCCCGAAGCGATGAGAAGAGCGAGTCCGGCAGCCGCGAGGCGAGTCTTCATGGGAGCACAAACGCCGGAAGAACGATCTTCATGCCCGCGGCGAATGTAGCATGCCGGAGAGCCTCGCCGCCGCGAGTCGCAAGTCCCGAGTCCAAAGTCCAGAGTGGGGCCGAAGTGGCTTCGTCTCAGAGATATAATGCCGGGAGATTCCGGAGGGCGAAATGATCAAAGCCGACATCGTCGACCTCGTCGTCGACCTCGCGAAGATTCCTCGCGCCAAGGCGGCGACCGCGGTCGAGACGGTGATCGAGTCGATGCGCTCGGCGCTCGGAGCGGGCGATCGCATCGAGCTCCGTGGCTTCGGCGTCTTCCAGGTCAAGCGGCGCAAGCGAGGCATCGGACGCAATCCCAAGACCGGAGTCGAGGTGACGATCCCTCCCGGCAACACGATCCGTTTCAAACCGGGCAAGGACCTGCGCGACCTTCCCTGAAGGCCGCGGGGTCTGATCCCGAAGGGGTCAGATCCCGCCTCCTTTGAATCCGACCGCGGGCGCCGATCGCCCTCCTGATATAAGCCACGCGTGAATCCGGACGAGGGTTTTCCGCCTCCCGAACCTTTCCCGTCCCCGCCGAAGTGGGACAGGAAGAGGCGCTGGCGGATCCCGGAGCACCCGCTCTTCCATCTTCTCCTGCTCGGACTGACCCTCATCACCACCACCATTTTCGGCGGCGCGATCTTCTCGAGAGGAGGAGGGCCCCTGCGCGGAGGTCGTTTCACCGATGGACTGGAGTTCTCCATTCCCCTCCTTCTCATCCTGGGCGTGCACGAGCTCGGCCACTACGTCGTCTGCCGCCGCCACAGGGTGGCGGCCACTTTGCCGTACTTCCTCCCGGCGCCGATTCCGAACCTGATCGGCACGTTCGGCGCCCTGATCCGCATCAAGGAGCCGATCCGCAACAAGCGGGCACTGCTCGAGATTGGCGCCGCGGGGCCGCTCGCCGGCTTCTTCACCGCCCTCCCGTTCCTCGTCTACGGCGTGACCCGCGCGAAGCCGGTCGCCCAGGCCGTCGCTCCCGGCTCGGTCCTGTTCGAATATCCGATCATCGTGCGTTTCGCCCAGGATCTGACGGGCGCCGGCCGCTACACGAGCGCCGCGGTGCAGGAGCATCCCGCTTTCATGGCGGCGTGGTTCGGGCTTCTGGTCACCGCCCTGAACCTCCTGCCGATCGGACAGCTCGACGGCGGCCACGTAATCCGCGCCGCTCTCGGACGCCGTCAGCCGATCGCGTCCTACGCGGTCCTGCTGCTGGCGGCGCTCTCCGCGTCGCGCGGACCTATCTGGGCGTTCTTCTCGTTCTTCACGGCGCTCTTCCTGGGCGTCGCCCATCCCCCCGTCGAAAACGACGACGATCCGCTCCCTTTCGGACATCAGATGATCGCGCTCCTGTGCCTGGCCGTGTTTCTCCTGTGTTTCACTCTCGTGCCGATCCGGATGAGCTAGGGGGTCAGGTCTCCACTTGCCACTTTGCGTTGCAAGGTGGCAAGACCGCTGTTGCTCTTCAGCGCCTGCCCGACTCGTGAAGACCTGACCCCGCTCGGACTTCGAGGACGAACGTCGCCGGGCCGTCGTTGACGAGCGAGACCTGCATGAACTCCCCGAAGACGCCGGTCGCGACCGGAACCCCCTGCTCGGCGAGCCCCGCGACGAAGCGCTCGTAGAGCGGCTTGGCCTCCTCCCCGGCGAGCGCCCGTTCGAAGCCGGGGCGCCGGCCGCGCGAGAGGTCGGCCACGAGCGTGAACTGGGAAACGACGAGCGCGCTGCCCCCGACCGCCGCGAGATCGAGGTTCATCTTTCCGTTCTCGTCCTCGAAGACCCGCAGGCCCGCGACTTTGCGGGCCGCTTCCTCCGCGTCCCCGGCTTCGTCACCTTTCTCCGCCCCGAGGAGAACCAGCAAGCCGCGCCCGATCCGGGCTACGACCTCCCCCCGAATCCGGACTTCCGCTTCCGAGACTCTCTGGAGGACGAGCTTCATCGCGGGCTCCTCCGTCCGCTTCCGCGGGTCCGGAGGAGCCGGACGAATTCGCCCGGCTCGGTCGCGCGCAGGAGAATCGCCACGCCGAGATAGACGACCATTCCGACGATTGTCGCGATCGCAAGAAAGAGAAGCCTCTCCTCGGCCGTGCGCGGAGGGTACGTCGAGAGCACCCAGGCGGCGCCGCGGCCCGCGATCACGGCCATGGCCGCCGACGCGGCGAGGACGCGCGCCAGGGTTGCCGCGAGCTCCTTCAATCCGAGGCGCCCCTCGCGGCGCCGAAGGAACGCGAGCAGCAGAATGAAGTTCGCGATCGCGCCGCACGATGTCGCGAAGGCGACCGAAGCGACTCCCCACGGTCGGAGAGCGATCGAGACCGACACGAAGACTGCCAGGTCCGCGGCCGCGCAGAGAACCGGCGTGCGCGTGTCCTTCCGGGCGTAATGGGCGAAGACGAGGAGACTGCTCGAGGAGATGAAGAAGAGGCCGATCGCGTAGAAGGAAAGAGCCTGCGCGGTCGCGGCGGTCGCGGTCGGACCGAAACGTCCCCCCTGGAAGAGCGCGGCGATGACCGTCTCGCGCAGCACGGCGAGGCCGACCGCCCATGGGATCGTGACGAACGCGACGAGACGGAGCCCGAAGCGCAGCGTGTCCTTGAAGGCGCCGCGGTCTTCTTCGAGCGCCTGCCGGGCGAGGAGCGGAAGGATCGCGGTCGAGACGGAGATCACGAACCCGCCGCGGACGAGCTCGATCACGCGGTTGCCGAAAGTCAGGTAGGACACCGCGCCGTCTCCGAACACCGAGGCAAAGCGGGTAGAAAGGGCAATGGTGATCGCGTAGATCCCGAACCCGAACAGGCGCGGAACGAGAAGGAAGAAGACCGCCCGGACGTCCGGATCCGAGAAGCGCACGCTCCACTTTCCGATTGCGGACAGCGAGCGCGCAGCCGGAATCTGGACCGCCATCTGGAGGATCCCGCCGACGAGGACACCCACCGCGAGCGCGACGGTCGGCTCGCGGAAACGCGGAGCGAGAACTACCGCTCCGAAGATGATCGCGAGGTTGAGAAGAATGGGCGACATCGCCGAGATCGCGAACCGGCCGTGCGCGTTCAGAACAGCTTGCAGAAGCGCGGCGACCGAGATGAAGCAGAGGTAGGGAAACATGAGCCGGGTGAGGTAGACCGTGAGCGGGATCTTTCCGGGCGTCGAGGCGAAGCCTTTGGCGAGGAGGCGCACGATCGCCGGCGCGAAGAGGATTCCGAGGACGGTGATGGCGGAGACGAGCAGGGTGAGCGCGGAGAGAATTCGGGCCGCGAAGACGCGCGCGTCCTCGACGGAACCGATCTTGCGCCGCTCCGCGTAGGAGGGGATGAAAACCCCCGGCAGCGCCCCCTCTGCGACGAGCTGCCGAAGCAGGTTCGGGATGCGGAACGCCGTGTAGAAGACGTCGGAGGCCGCGCTCGCCCCGAAAAACGCGGCGATCGTCTTGTCCCGGGCGTATCCGGTCAGCCGGGACGCCAGGGTCAGAAGCGTGATGACCGACGCGGAACGGACCAGCCGCCCGCGCGCCTCCTCCGCCGGCAGCGGCGCGTCGCTCACTTCGGGGAGTAGTTCATCGGCTCGTGACATTTTAAGAGTAGCAGCGAGTCGCTCGGTCCGCGCCGCGCCCGGACATCATTTGTCTTCCCGGCGCGGGATATTCTTCGAAGCACATGAAAGGAGAAAGGAACACATGGCCAGCGTCAACAAGGTCATTCTGATCGGCAACCTGGGGAAAGACCCGGAGCTTCGGACTACTCCGCAGGGAACTTCGCTTGCGAGGTTCTCGGTCGCCACGACGACCACCTGGAAGGACGCCTCCGGTGCGAAGCAGGAGCGCACCGAGTGGCACGACATCGTGGCCTGGGAGCGGCTGGCGCAGATCTGCGGCGAGTACCTGCACAAGGGAAAGATGGTCTACGTCGAAGGCAGCCTGCAGACCCGGAGCTGGGAGGATCAGAACGGGCAGAAGCGATACAAGACGGAGGTCAAAGCGAACAACGTCGTGATGTTGTCGCCGCCGCCTTCGCGGTCGGACGCCGCGCGCCCGGCTCCGGTTCGTGAGGAGAGCGAGGCGGCCGAGCCGGTGGCCGCCTACGACGACGACGTGCCCTTCTAAGAATGTCGCGCGGACAGGCCCTGCGGGCCTGCACCCGCCACCTTATTCAAGGGGACAGGCCCTACGGGCCTGCACCCGCGTCCTTTTCCTCAGCCGGACGACGCTTCGGCGATCGCTTCCCGGAGGAGCGCCACGTCCGACGCGATCTCTTCGAGCGGACGGTCGGGTGGCGGGGCCGCGCGCTCGAGCGCCCGGAGCTGTTCGACGAAGACGTCGATCCGCCTCGCGGCCTCCGCCAGCCGCGCCGTCGGGACGTCCGTCTCGACCCTGGCGGCGCACTCGGGATAATCCTCCAGGCGCGAGCACACGAAAATGAGGTCGCATCCGGCGCGGACCGCCGCCGCCGATCGCTCCGCGAGGTCGCCGAACAGGGCGAGCGCGCCCATCTCGAGGTCGTCGGAGAACGCGACGCCCTCGAAGCCGATTGCGCCGCGCAGAAGCCGCGTTGCCGTCTCGGACGAAAGAGAGGCGGGAAGCCGCTCCCCCGTGCTCGCCGCGTGCGACACCATGATCGCGCCCGCCAGTTCCTTCAGCGCCCGGAAAGGAGCGAGGTCTCTTTCCTGCTCCTCCTCGTCCTCGGGCAGAAAAGGTAGCGCCCGGTGCGTGTCGCGGCTGGCGCGGCCGAGTCCCGGGAAGTGCTTGAGGCAGCCGGCGACGCCGCGGGAGTGAAGTCCGTGGAGGAAGTCGCCCGCGGCCGCGATGATCCGGTCCGGCTCTTCCGCCGCCGCGCGGTCACCGAGCACGGTCTCTCCGGCGCCGGGGAGTCTTCGATCGACCACTGGAGCGAGATCCAGCCGGACGCCCGAGCGCGCGCACGCTTCTCCTGCGAGCTCGCCCGCGCGCCGTGCGAGTCCGGCCTGCGCCACGTCGTGAAAGGACGGGAACGGTCCGGCCAGCTCCCGCAGCCGGTCGACCGGACCCCCTTCCTGGTCGATCGCGAGAAATGGCCTGCCGGCAAGCGTCCCGATGTCCGCGGCGAGATCCGCGACCTGCCGCTCGCTTTCGACGTTCCGCTTGAACAGGATGACCGCGCGGGGCGGATGTCTCTCCAAGATCGCCCGCTCGTTCGGGTCGATGGTCGGGCCGGCGATCCCGACGCCGAAGAGCCGCGACGCGGCGCCGCTCACCCCTTGAGCCGTTCCTGGAGCGAGGCGAGAAGGCCGAGCGCCGCCACGGGCGTCAACCGATCGAGGTCCGCTTCCCGGAGCTTCTCCAGAACGAGCTCTTCCGCCCCGGAAAAAAGCAGGAGTTGCCCTTCCCCCGCGCTCTCCCCCGCGCGGCGGGCGATCACGGGAGCGCCCTGCACGTCCAGCTCCTGTTTCTCGAGGTTCGAGAGCACCTCGCGCGCGCGGCTGGTGACGGAGTCGGGCAGCCCGGCCAGCTCCGCGACGTGGATGCCGTAGCTGCGGTCAGCGGCGCCCGGCACGACCTTCTTCAGGAAGACGACGCGGCCCCCGATCTCCTTGACCGCCATGGTCGCGTTGGCGACGGCCGGCTTGACCAGCGCGATCTCCGTCAGCTCGTGGTAGTGGGTCGCGAAGAGGACGAAGCCGCTCTTGCCGGGCGCGTCGTGCAGGTGCTCGACGAGCGCCCACGCGATCGACAGGCCGTCGAACGTCGACGTGCCTCGCCCCACTTCGTCGAGCAGGATCAGGCTCGCCGGAGTCGCGTCGCGGACGATCGCCGCGGCCTCGAGCATCTCGACCATGAAAGTGGACTCGCCGCGCAGGAGGTGATCCGCAGCGCCGACCCGCGTGAAGATCCGGTCGACCGGCGAGAGCTCGGCCTTCGCGGCCGGGACGAACGACCCCATCTGAGCGAGCAGGACGATCGTGGCGACCTGGCGCAGGTACGTGGACTTGCCTCCCATGTTCGGCCCGGTCAGGACGACGATGCGCCTTTCGGGCGACAGCTCGCAGTCGTTCGGAACGAATGGCTCGTCGCGGCGGTGCTGCTCGACTAAGGGATGACGTCCTTCCGAGATCGAGATCCTCGGAGTGCGCGAGAGCTTCGGCCGGACCCAGCGGCTGGTTTGAGCGACCTCCGCCAGGGCCACGAGGAGGTCGATCGCGGCGATCGCAGCCGCGCTCGTCGCCATCCGGTCGGCGCCGCGGGCGAGATCGGTCAGTAGATCGGCGTAGAGGCGCGTCTCGATCTCGCCGATCCGCTCTTCGGCGCCGAGGATCTTCTCCTCGAGCTCCTTCAGAGCCGGCGTGACGAACCGTTCGGCGTTCGCGAGCGACTGGCGGCGGATCCAGTCCGCGGGGACGCGGTCGCGGTGCGCCGCGCCGACTTCGAGCGAGTAGCCGAAGACCCGGTTGAATCGGATCTTCAGGGTCGCGATCCCGGAACGTCTCCGTTCCTCGGCTTCGATCGCGAGAAGAGCGCCTTGCGCGCCGCGGCGCAGCTCGCGGAGCGAGTCGAGCTCGACATCGGCGCCGGAGCGGATGGCGCCGCCGGCGGATACGAGCGCGGGAGGGTCGGGGGCGAGCGTCCGCTCGGCGCGCATCGCGAGGTCGGAGACGTCCGGGATGCCGTCGATCGCGCGGCGCACGCGGGCGGAAGCGAGCGGCTCTCCGGCGGCTCGAATTCCGGGGATTCGCTGCAGCCCGAGGGCCCAGGCGGCCACATCCCGCGGACCGGCCGTGCCGAGCGCGATGCGGCCGAAGGAGCGCTCCACATCTCCCACTCCGTCGAGTGCCTTTTGGATCGCCGCGCGGACGTCGGGCTTCGCCACGAGCTCTTCGATCGCGTCCCACCGGTCCTCGAGCTCGACCGGATCGAGAGAGGGCCGGCTGATCGCGTCCTTCAAGGCGCGGGAGCCCATCGGTGTCCGGGTCCGGTCGAGGAGCGAGCAGAGGCTCGAACGCGGGTCTCCTTCGGAAGACTCGAAGAGCTCGAGCGTCGCGATCGCGGCCGCGTCGAGCCGCATGCGCTCGTCGAAACGCAGCGGCTCCGGCGCGAGCACGTGCGGGAGCCCGCGCGGCCGCATCTCGTCGGCGTAAGCGCGGGCCACTGCCGCGGCGGCGAGCGCAGCGGTCTCGCCGGAGGGCAGGCTCGCGAGACCGGCTCCCTTCTGCGCCCGCTCGAACCAGTCCGGCGGACGGCGGCTCACCGGGACTCCCGAGGAGAATGGCAGCTCGCGGCCTTCGGGCAGAAGCGCCTCCCGGGGCCGGAAGAGCGCGAACGCCTCCGCGAGGCGCGCGGGCGCGAGCCGGCCAGCGTGGAACCGTCCAGTCGAAAGATCCAGAAACGCGAGCCCCCACTCTCCTTCGGCGGGCGCGAGCGCCGCGAGGAAGCAGGCGGTGCCGGGAAGGAGCGCTTCGGGGTCGAGAACCGTTCCGGGAGTGACGACTCGCGTGATGTCGCGCCGGACGAGTCCTTTCGCCGCGCGCGGATCTTCGATCTGGTCGCAGATGGCGACCTTGCGCCCCGCCGCGACGAGGCGCGCGATGTGGGCATCGGCGCTCTGCCAGGGCACTCCGCACATCGGCGCCTCGATGTCGGAGTCGCGATGGCGGGCGGTCAAGGCGATGCCGAGCAGCGGCGCGGCCTCGCGCGCGTCGTCGAAGAACATTTCGTAGAAGTCCCCCATCCGATAGAAGAGGATGGCGTCCGGCACCCGGCTCTTCATCTCGAAGTACTGCCGGAGCATCGGTGTGACGCGCGAGGGGGGCGAGCTCACCGGAGTGCTAGCATAACCGCGACCCGATCAAGGGTCTGTTCGGATGCAAGTGCTCGCGCTGGACACGGCAAGCCCTCTTCCCTCCGTCACGCTCTACGCCGGCGGCGAGGCATGGGAAGAGCGTCTGCCGGACGACCGCCGATCCTCGGAAGAGCTTCTTCCCGCGATCTCGCGCTGCCTCGCGGCGGCGGGGGTCGGACTTTCCGATTGTCAGCGCATCGCGGTTTGCGCCGGACCAGGCTCCTTCACCGGCCTTCGCATCGGTCTCGCAACCGCATGGGCCCTCGGGCGCGCCGCGGAAATCCCGGTCGAGGCCGTCTCGACGCTCGAGGCGCTCGCGGAGACTGCACGCGACCGGGGGTCGCGGCGCGTGGCGGCGGCACTCGACGCGGGCCGCGGACAGGTCGTGCTGGGAGTCTTTTCCTTCGACAGCAAGCGCGCGCGCCCGGAGAGCCCGCCCGCGCGGTTGTCTCTCGAGGAGGCACGCGAACGCGTTCGGCGCCTCGCCAACGTGTCTCTTCCGTGCGATCTCCTCTTTTCCGAAGGCGAGCAGCCCGGCCGCTCCCCCTCCCACGCCCTCGCTCTCGCGGTGGCGCGCGCGCCGGGAGAAGTGGTCTCGGCGCTCGAGGGAATCTATTCGCGGCCGAGCGCCGCCGAGGAGAAGCGTGGCGCTCCGTAAGCCGGAACCGTTGGCCTACGCGATACGTCCGGCGGAAGCGGGCGACTTAGACGAGATCGCGCGGATCGAGCGCGAGTCCTTCCGCATCCCGTGGAAGCGCGAATTCTTCGAGAGCGAGCTCCGCGAGCCGTATCGATTCGCGCGGGTTCTGGCCGGGGATGCGCCCGTCGATCCCCGGCTCGGCGGGTACCTCTTCGCGGTGTCGCTCTACGAAGAGTTTCACGTCAACAAGATCGCGACCGATCCGCGCGTTCGCCACCGGGGTCTCGGGCGACTGCTCTTAGATGACGCGATCGCCCACGCGCGCCAGATCTCCGCGGAGAGCATCACGCTCGAAGTTCGCCTCTCCAACGTGCCGGCGCGCGAGTTCTACCGTTCCTACGGCTTTCGCGAGGCGTTTCGCCGCAGGGCCTACTACCAGGACGGCGAGGACGCGTTCGCGCTCATCCTCGCGCTTGAGCCGCCTCGGAAGTAGAGATTCCGCGGGCACGGATCGGTTGAAACCCCGCGGCCCGGCCGATAGACTCCGGCTGTGACCGGGTCTCTCCCCTTACTCCCCCTAAAAACGAACAAGGAGGTCTGATCGGATGCAACAGGACCGCATGGAGGCCGTGCCAGATCAGGATCCGGAGTACCGCCGCCTTCACGACGAGCACCGCAACCACGAGGAGCGACTGCGGGTCCTCGCCGCGAAGCCGCGGCTCTCCGAAGACGAGGAGATCGAGGAAAAACGCCTGAAGAAGGAAAAGCTCCTGTTGAAAGATCGCATGGAAGAGATCGCTCGAACGTACCGCGAGGGGGTCGCCCACTGAGGATCCCGGTCGCCCGCGAGGGATGGGTCTTCATCCTTCCTCCCGCGGCGGCGGCCGCCATCGCCGCGGGGACGGGGCATCCGATCGTGGCGATGTTTTTTTTTGCAATCGCGCTCTTTCTCCTCTCCTTCTTTCGGGACCCGGAGCGCGTCCCCGAAGGCGGCGAAGAGACGATCGTTTCGCCTGCCGACGGCACAGTGCTCTCCGTCGCGCCGGCTCCCGAAGCTCCCCCCGGCGCTTCGCGGCGGCTTTCGATCTTCATGTCCGTCTTCAACTGCCACGTCAACCGGGCGCCGGTCTCCGGGGAGGTTTCCCAATACGAGTACACCTCCGGACGCCTCGCGGCCGCCTTCCGGGAGAAAGCGTCGACGGAAAACGAGCAGAACCGCATCACGCTCGCCTCGGAGCGCGGCGGCGTGACGTTCAAACAGATCGCGGGAGCGCTCGCCCGCCGCATCGTCTTCTATCCCCGGGTCGGCGAGCGCCTCTGGCGCGGACAGCGGATCGGAATGATCCGGCTCGGCTCGCGGGTCGATCTGTTTCTGCCGGACGACTCGGAAATCCTGATCGCACGCGGAGACAAGGTAAAGGCCGGCCGGACCCCGGTCGCGCGCTGGAAAGCCTGACGTGAGTCGCGAAACGGAGCACAATGGCGAGAGCCTGAAGCCCGACGCGGACGCCCTTCTCTTCTCTCCGACGGGAGCGGCCCCTCTCCCGGCGAGCGCGCGGTCGCGGCTGTCGCGGGGAGTCTTCATCCTCCCGACGCTCTTCACCGTCGGGAACCTCTTCTGTGGCTACCTCTCGGTTTGGTGCTCGATCCGCGGCACGTTCGAGACGGCCGCGATCTTGATCATCGTCGCGGCGGTTCTCGACCTACTCGACGGCCGGATCGCGCGGCTGACCAACTCCACCTCCCGCTTCGGCGCCGAGTACGACTCGCTCGCGGACCTCGTCTCGTTCGGCGTCGCGCCGGCCGTGCTCGCGTACTCCTGGGGGCTCGCGGACTTCCACCGGCTCGGATGGATGGCTTCGTTTCTGTTCGTCGTGTGCGGCTCGATGCGGCTCGCCCGCTTCAACATCCAGACGCGCGTCGTCGACAAGAAGTACTTCATCGGCCTTCCGATCCCGGCGGCGGCGGGGACGATCTCCGCGCTGGTGCTGGCAACGCCGGAACGTCTCGTGTCACAGCTCTGGATGACCGGACTGCTCGTGTTGACGGTGATCCTGTCCTATCTGATGATCTCGACGCTGCGCTACCGCTCCTTCAAAGATCTCGACCTTCGACGCCAGCGCCGCGCCTGGATCCTTCCCGTGATCGCGCTCGTGTTCGCGGTCATCGCGTACCGGCCGGCCGCAACTCTTCTGGCGATCGCCCTCGTCTTCGCCGCCTCCGGGCCCATCGCCAAGGCGATCGCGGTGTTTCGCGACCGCCGGCGACACGCCTAGAGGAGACCGGCTACCTGGGTCCCTGGTCCTCGGTCTTCGGTCTCCCGAGGGCCGGCAGCGCCCAATCGGTCTCGACCGGCTCCCCTCCGGCGGCGGGCGCGACGCGGGTTCGGGTGCGACAGCAAGGCGACGGCAGCGGCCCCCGCACGTGGAGTCGCGCGGGAGCGAAGTGCTCGAGCGGGGCGACGAGCGTCTCGTAGAGCCGCACGCGGCTCGCGCGGCCGGGTGACACCCGGCGGCCCGCCGTGTCGTAGACCTCCCACCGGTCGAACGCCCCCGGCTCGACGTCGGAGATTCGCGCGGGGGCGATGTCGACCTCGATCCAGTTCTCGACGCGGGAGACGAGCGACGCGTGCACGCTCCCGTTCTCCGCGCCGATTCTCAGTAGACGTCCGCCCTCCGGCGATTCCCAGACCTGGAAGTCGGGAGCGCCGCGGCGTCCGGCGAGCGCGTCAGCGAGAGCGGGAATCGGAAGGAGCCGACCAGCGTCGGACGTACCTCGGAATACGACGAGCCGCCCGCGCGCGAACCGACGCCCTCTTCGATCGGACTCGAAACGGGCGCGCATGTCGGCGATCGACGGAAGAGCGAACGTCACCGAGTCGCCGGGGGCCAGGGTCAGCCCTCCCGCCGCGACGTTGCGCGTCGCGCGCAGCGAGAACTCCCATCCCTTCTCCTCTTTCCAGGGGACCTCCTGCACGAGCTCCATGCGGGGATCGTTCGTCAGCGTGTCGAGCGCGTCCTCGGCAACGCGGGGCCCGGGCTCTCCGGACCTCCTCCGCACAATGCCGGCGCCCGCCGGCTCGTAGCCGGCCCACCAGAGCTTGCCGAGCGAATCGGTGAAGACCGGGTCGGCGCCGTTGTCGTCGCCGAAGACGAACGCGACGAAGCCGTCCGTCCGCGAAGCGAGAGCCTGGATCGCTTCCCGTTGTTTCTTCTCGGTCGGCGGCGGCCGCGAGAGCGACCAGGTGACGCCGATGTCCCGCGGCAGCCGCAGCTCGCCCTTGCCCGTACGGGAAAGCCCGTGGGACAGGAGAGAGCGCGCTTCCTTGAGCGCCGCCGCGTGAGCTTGCGCGGTCGCGACGGAGAACGGGAGGTCGAGATGCACCCCGCGGAGCGGGCCGAACGCGGGGCCGCGCAAGACCGCCGCCTCGATCTCCTTCGCGAGGAAAGAGCCGAACCTCTTCTGCTGCTCCTTCTCCGCGCTCTCGAGCGGGTCGCTCTCGGCAGAGATGACGGCGACGACCGGAATCCGCGAAAACGGTCGAGCGGGGGCGGGCAGATCGCTTCCCGACCATCCCGCTCCTGTCGCGAGGAGCCGCCGCGCGGGAAGGAAGACCGCCGCGCAGTGGAACTTCGCGAGCGTTCCCTCGACGTCCGACGGAACCCCGTCGGCGAACCACACGGCGTCCCCGCGCAAGGGGGGCAGCGGTTGCGGCCCCCGCGCCCGGCGCGAGCACGCGGCAGCGCACAGAGTGCCCAGCGCGAGGACGAGCATCTCGCCGCGAAAGCCGCCGCGTCTCGTCACGAAACGACCGGCGCCTCGCGGGTGGCGGCCGCCTCCGGCAGCTCGAAGCGAACGCGGAATCCCCCGCCGCTCCGGTTTTCCGCGGCGATCTTTCCTCCGTGCTCCTCGACGATCTTCTTGGCGATCGCGAGCCCGAGACCGGTCCCGCCGCTCTTCGCCGAGAAATAGGGGTCGAAGAGCCTCGGCAGAATCCGGGCGGGAACGCCCGGGCCGCTGTCTTCGACGGTGACGATGATGCGGCCCTCCGCGCGCTCGACCGAAAGCCGGATCTCGCCTGCGGCGCCGGAGAGCGCGTCCACCGCGTTCCCGATCAGGTTGGAGACCACGCGGGCGAGCAGCCGCGGGTCCGCTTCCGCGAGCAGCTCCGGCTCGGCGGCGGCGACCGACCAGCGGACTCCGGGGGCACCGGCGAACGCGGCGGCCGAGTCCCGGATCACCCTTGCGACGTCGGTCGGACCGATCTCCGGCCGGGGCAGGCGGGAATAGTCGGAGAACTCGGAGGCGGCGCGCTTCAACTCTTCTGTCTGCCGGAGCACGTTCGAGACGCATTCGTCGAGCACACGCTCGAACTCCGGAGTTCTCCCTCCGCTCCGCTTCCACACCTCCCGGAGGTGCTCGACCGACAAGCGAATCGGCGTCAGCGGGTTCTTGATCTCGTGCGCGATGATGCGCGCCATCTCGGCCCAGGCCTCCAGCCGGTTCGAGCGAACGACCTCGGAGACGTCCTCGATGACGGCCATCCGGGCCCCTTCCCCTCCGACCGGCAGCGGCACGGTGACGATGCGCCAGCGCTCGCCGGAGCGCGGCTCGACCTCGGCGGTCACGGAGGTGTCGGCGAACCGCGAGAGAGTCCGGCGCACCGCCGCCATCCGCTCCCCCGGAAACACGTCGTCGAGGGTCGCGCCCTCCGCGCGCCCGCCTCCAAGCGTCGCCGCGGCGGGGTTGGCGAGCAGGACCGCCCCGTCCGGGCGGTAGGCGACGACTCCGGCCGTCAGGTGAGCAAGCAGCGTCGCGAGGCGCTCCTTTTCGCGCGAGAGCGCGTCGGTGTGCTCCTTCAAGCTCCGCGACATCGAAAGAAACGCGCGAACGAGCTCCTTCAGCTCTTCATCGGGCGGCTCCGCGACCTGCGGAGCGAAGTTGCCCCGGGCGACGGCGCGGGTCCCTTGGACGAGATCGGCGACGGGGCGGGCGACGCGAAGCGCCAGCCGGCCGGCCACCGCGGCGGAGATGAGAAAAACGAGCAGGCTGAACGCCGAGACGGCCGCCGTCAACTGAGCCGCCTCCGCTTCCGCGATGCGCTGCTGCGGAAGAAGCAGAACCGAAAGAAGTCCCGGGCTGCGAACTCCGGGGACTCCCGGGACCGCGGTGAGCGCGGTCGTCATCTCCTCGAAGGTTCCCCCCCCGACGATGCGGGATCCGATGTGCTGCTTCGCTCCCGAGAGCCCGATCGCGCGATAGCTCGCCGCCGGGACGCGATCCGGCAGGAGTCCGGCGTCGAACAGGTCTCGCCGCGAAGTCGCGACGAGGAGCCCGTCGGGCGCGTAGACCGAGAGGTCGTATCCGACCGCACTGGCGAGCCAGCCGAGCAGCGTGTCGTCGAGGAGTCCGAGCCTTCCCCGCCCCGCCGTCGCGGAGGGCAGGTAGTCGTCGAGAACGCGGCGCGCCGTCTCCAGTCCCGTTCGCGCGTGGTCGAGCGTGTCCTGCACCGAGCGGGTCTCGATTGCGGAGCGGAGAAAGAACGTGACCGCGAGCAGCGGGATCATGACCCCCACGACGAAGAGTCCGACCAGCCGCCCCCGAAACGTGCGCAGACCGCGGGGAAGGATCTCTCTCCGCACGGCGCCCGGCGTGGCGGCAAATCTCCACAGGACGAGGGCTCCGATCAGCAGGTAGAGAACGAGAATGCCGGGAACCAGCAGAGCCGCC
Organism: Thermoanaerobaculia bacterium; assembly: GCA_036505815.1. Lineage (GTDB taxonomy): Bacteria > Acidobacteriota > Thermoanaerobaculia > UBA5066 > Gp7-AA6 > Gp7-AA6. The sequence continues at coordinate 709 of DASXSX010000124.1, read as the reverse complement.
GTGAGCGCGCGCCCGAGCGGATCGGGCACGGGAATCGCGACGAGCTGAAAGCCCTCCGGCAGAGAGCGGACCTCGCCGAAGAGCTCGCTGCCGCGGTACGGCAGCCGGATGCGCACCGCCGAAGCGCCGTGCCGCAGCTTTTCGATCGCATCCGATGGCAGCGGCGGGCCCTCCTCGCGCGGTGATCCGTCCGGCGCGTACGAGGCGAGAAAGGGCCGAACGCGGCGTTCGTCGTCGGGGACGTCGGCGCGCGGAGTTCCGAGAACGAGCCTGCGGTACACCTCGATGCGCGGCGGAAGAGGGTCCCACGTCGGCCAGTCGGCGACCTCGAGCTCGACCCGTCCCCAGGGCGCGCCTGACGAGGAGAGCGAAACGGCGCGGTGAAGGATAGCGAGCCGGTGGCGGTCGATCCGCGCCTCCGTCGGTCGCGTCTCCGACGGCGAGGCTTCCGTCTCGGGGATGAGCGAGAACCGGCTCCGCGAGACTCCGGCCGGATCGAAGACTTCGTACGTCATCAGGGGTGGTTGCCGCAGCTTCTCTTCCCCCTCTCGCCAGAGTCGGTAGGCGAGATCGGAGATGTCGGTGCGATCGATCGGCGCGGGCAGTTCCGTGGCGAGGTCGGTCCGGGAGAGCCGCTCGGAAGCGAGATGGGCCGCGAGAACGGCGCCGGCGGAGACTCGCGCGGGGTCGGGCAATCGGATGGCGGAGG
>DASXSX010000123.1:0-51305 GCA_036505815.1 Thermoanaerobaculia bacterium | reverse complement strand
CGCGCCGCGCGACCTGCTGGCGGGCGGCCCGGTCCGACGCCTGCGCCTCCCGCTCTATTCGGGCGACCGCCTGGTCGCCCACCTCGACCTCGGCAGCGCGGAGCCGATCGATGAAGCGAGAAAGAGCGAGATCCGGGCGCTTCTCGGTCCGCTCACGGCCTCTCTGCACGCCTCCCGCAACTGGCGGGTCGCGGTGACCGACGAGCTTTCCGGGCTCGCCTCCCGACGTTATTTCGAAGCGCGGCTCGCAGAAGAGTGGTCCCGGCGCGACCGGTACGAGACGCCGCTCTCCATCGCGTGCTTCGACCTTGACCGGTTCAAGACGGTCAACGACACCCTGGGACACGCGGCTGGAGATCTGGTCCTGCGCCGGTTCGGCGAGATCGTCCGCGACGTCGTGCGGGGAAGCGACCTCCCCTGCCGGTTCGGCGGCGAGGAGTTCGCGGTGCTCTTTCCGAACACGGCTGCCGCCTCGGCGAGGATCGTCGCCGAGCGAATCCGCCGGGCGCTGGAGCGCGCGCGCTTCGAGATCGACGGCCGGGATTACTGGGTGACGGTTTCGGGGGGCGTGGCCGACGCCGCCGCGACCGAAGGGCTCGATCCCGGAAAGCTCCTCGCCCGCGCGGATCAGGCCCTTTACGCGGCGAAGGCCGGCGGGCGGAATCGCGTTCGACTCTGGACGGAGCGAGTGGGGCGGGACGCGGTCGGGTCGCCGGCGCGCCCGGAGACGGATCGTTCGGAGTGAAGCGTGACCGGTGAGGACGACGTCGAGCGGCTGCTCGAAGAAATGATCTCGGCCCAGCGTCGGCGGCTCCTCGCGCTCGCCCGGAGGCTCGAGCCCGGGCTCGGACCCGACGACCTGCTCCAGCCGCATGACCACCCGTCGATCGCGGCGAGCCCCGACTTCAATTTCGAGGACGGGATCCTCGCGGGTTATCTCGCCTTCCGGGCCGCTCTTCGCGCAAGCCGCGAGAAATAGTCGAGGACGTTCGCACGCGGGCGTCGCGCGAGGCCCGCGATCGTCTCCGCATGCCGCCGAATCCACCGCGTGTCTTCGGCGCAGACGCCGAGCTCGCGAAGCAGCGAGCCCGACTCGCGCGCCAGCCGCTTGAGAACGTCCGGGTCGGCGTTCAAGGAATCTCCAGACCCGCCGCCGCCGCGAGCGTGCCGATCGTCGCGTCCCACGACAGCTCCGAGGCGCGCGCGAGCCCGCGCCGTCCGAGCGCTTCGAGCGCGTCGTCGCGCTCCCAGGCCAGCCGCATGGCCGCACCGATCGCTTCCGGTCGCGGAGGCACCACGAATCCCGTCTCGCCGTCGATCACGAACTCGAGGGGACCGCCGGCGTCTTCCGTCGTCAAGACGGCCTTGCCCGAGAGAAACGCCTCGAGCGGGACGTAACCCAGGTCCTCTCCCTCGGGGGCGACGACGACCAATCGCGCTCCCGAGTAGAGGTCGAGAAGCGCGTCCTCGCCGGCTTCCGGGATCCATCGAACGCGCGCCTCGACGCCGAGGTCGCGCGCGAGCCGCTTCAACCTCTCCTCTTCCGGACCGCGCCCGACCGCGACGAGCCGCGCGGCGGGGGCATGGGGGAGCGCGCGCAGAGGCAGGTCGGGCCGCTTCCAGCCGTCGAGGCGACCGACGGTGAGCGCGTAGTCGCCGAGCGGCCCCGTGCGGTACCGGCCGGTGAACGGCGGCGGGTGATAGAGAGGCTCGCTCGCGATCCCGTTGTGCTTCCGGAGCCGGGCGGCGACGGTCCGCGAATTGGCGAAGACGCGGCGCGCCTCCGAGAGGCCGAGATGATCGATGGCCGCGATCGTCTCCCGCGTGCGGCGGTCCTCCTTCGAAGCCGTGAAATCGCTCCACGGCGTGCCGAACTGGTCGTAAGCCTGCCGGTACTGGTGGATGACCCAGACGACCTTGTTGGGGTGCTTGACCGCATAGCTCGGAAACCGGGTGGCGATGACGGCGTCGACCGCGCGGCCGCCGATCTCGGTCACGTCGAGCGACCGCCACGCGAGCGCGGAGCGCACGAGATCGAACCGGTCCCGTTCGATCAACGGAATGCTGACGAGATCCGCCTCGATGCCGCGGGCGACGAGTTCCTCGGTCAAGCGGCGGACGTGGCGCTCGGCCCCGCCGCCGGAGAACGGCGACTGTACGGCGGCGACGAGAACTCGCGGACGCTTCTTCAAGGGCCGGAACCGGAGGAGACGGGACGAGCTCGCGGGATCACGGGACCGGCACGCGCCCGATCACCGCGTAGTCCTGCGGGCCGAAGAGGATCGCGTTCAGCCGGACGTCGTTCTCGGATCGCTCGTCCAGCCGCTCCTCGGCGGGAAGCGGCGATAGAAACTCGACCGTGAGCTCCCGGAACCCCACGGCGTCGCAGAGGAAGTGGAGCGCCTCCGGGGGGACCGGTCGGACGTGCGTCGGATCGAGATAGAATGCGTTCATCGCGGCGAGCGAGTCGGTGTTCACCGTCTCGACGATCACGACTCCCCCCGGCGCGATCGCGCGGCGCGCCTCCGCGAGGAAGCGGAAGGTCGCGGCGGCCGGCCAGTGCTCGACGACCTGAAAAGCGACGACGGCGCCCAGAGTGGCTGACGGCGTTTCCGCGAGCGCTTCGATTGCGTCGCCTTGCGTCACGTCCAGGCCCTCCGCCCGGCACGCCTCTGCGGAATGCGAGCTCGACTCGACGCCGCGCGCGGCGATTCCTTCCTCCCGGAGCAGCCGGAGAAATTCTCCCCGCCCGCACCCGGCGTCGAAGACGGGCCCCGGCAGGTCGCGCACGTAGCGGAGGTAGAACCTCTGCTTTTGGGCGATCTCGGTCGAGGATCCCCGGAAGCGTTCCTCGAAGAGCGCGTAGACGCTTTCGGGAAGCGAGGGAATCTCGGGAGAAGAACCGGCAGCCGTCGAGGTGGCGGGTCGCGTCCCGAGCGTCTCCAAGTGGGCGATCCGTGCATCCTGGCCGGCGTCGTGTTGGTCGATTGCCTTCCGCCAGGAAGCGAGCTCTGCGTACCGGCGCGCCTGGTCCTCCATCGCCGCGCGGTTCCTTTCGAGCGCGGCGACGACGCCGTTCGCCGCCTCGAGCGAGAGCGCGTTGAAGGAAGCCTGGTCTCTCCAGAGAAAACGCAGCATCCGCAGGGCGAGCGATTTGGCGCGCGCGAAGCGCGCCGCCTGCGGGATCGTCGGCGTCAGATGCTCCTCCGCACGCCGGATCGGAATGCGGACGTCTTCGAGATCCCCGGAGTCCGGAGCGGCCGGCCGCGGCGAAAGCGTCGCCGGATTCGCGCCGGCAATCGCGGCGCGGATCTCCTGCGCGAGCTCCTCTGCGAGATTTTCTTTCGCCGCCATTGCCGTTCTCGCGATTATCCCCAAAAGAGCCGGGTTCCGAGGTGCCCATGGCACCGCGCATGCAATAGAGTTGGTGCGCGTGTTTTTCGATTCCGACCAGTTCGATTCCACCGAGAGGAGGTCACCATGACGAGAGGTGCCGTGCTCTTGTTGGCGGTGGCGGTCGCCGCCGGATGCGCCTCGAGCGGGCCGCCGGTCGCGCCCGCCGTGCTGGCGGAGACCGAAGCCGCCGTCCATCGGGCGGAGACCGCGGGAGCCCGGGAGCGCGCGGCCGACCTGCTCGCGAAGGCCCGGCGGGCATGGGACGAGGGACGGCTCGCGTCCTCCCGCGGAGAGGGGGAAACGGCGCGCCGCCGGCTCGACGAGACCCGGGCATACGCCGAAGCGGCCGAAGCGCGGGCCAACGCCGAGAGAATGAAGAGCGAAGCCGCGGCGCTGCGCCGGGAGGCGGACGAGCTCGAAATGAAGACCCGACAGATCCGGGAGCAGTCCCGGAATCCGTGAGCGAGGTGTTCCGATGAGAAAAACCCTGAAGTTCCTCCCGATCGTGCTCGGCGTTCTTGCGGCCGCCTGCTCCGCCGGCCCGCCGCCGCGGGAGATCGCGGAAGCGCGCCTCGCGGTGCAGGACGCGAAGAACGCAAACGCCGATCAACTCGCCGCCCGAGAGTACGACGCGGCGATTGCGCACCTCCGGGTCGCCGAAAACACGTGGACCGAGAGAAAGGACGGACCGCTTGCCGCGCACTGGGCCCGGGTCGCCGAGGGCGAGGCGAGAACGGCTCAGTACCGCGCGGAAGCGCGCAACGCGGACGAAGCGGTGCGCCGCGAGACCGAGCGCAAGCGGCAGGGTGAGCTCTCCGTGCGCGACGCGGAGATCGGAGCGCTGCAGGCGCGCGCACGCACGGAGGCGGAGAAGCGCGCCGCCGAAGCGGAGGCCCGGGCCGCCGCCGAGCGGCGGGCCGCGGAAGACCGGCTCGCCTCGCAGGAAGCGGCCGCGCGCGAGCGCGAACAGGCGCGGCTCGATCTCGAAGCGCGGCTGGCCGCGGAGCGATCGGCGGCGGAGCGCGAGGCCGCGGCCCGCACGCAGGCGGAACGGGAGCGCGCCTCCGCGGAGCTGGGAAAAACGCGCGCGGAGCTGGAAGCGAGCCGCAAGGCGGCCGAAGACGCACAGAGGTCCGCGGAAGCGGAGCGCCGGAGGCTCGAGGAGCAACGCAAGGCGGAGGCGGATCGGACGGCGCAGATCGCCCAGCTCCAGGCGGAGCAGCAAAAGACGCAGGAGGAGCTGCGAAGGACGCTCTCCGCCCTTGCGTCGGTGCGTGAAGAGGCACGCGGGCTGATCGTCACGCTGCCCGGCAGCATCTATTTCGACGTGAACAAGTCGGACGTGAAACCGGCCATGCGCGCGCGGATCATCGAGATCGCGCGGGCCCTGGCGAAGGTTCCCGGACAGCGCGTTCTCGTCGAGGGCCATACCGATTCCGATGGCCCGTCGGAGTACAACCTGCAGCTCTCCCGCCTGCGCGCGCAGTCCGTCCGCTCGGCCTTGATCGAGGGCGGCGTCTCGCCCGACCGCATCGAGGCGCAGGGCTACGGCGAGACGCGTCCCGTCGCGACGAACGGGACGGCGGCCGGAAAAGCGCAGAACCGGCGGGTCGAGCTCGTCCTCGAAGGGGGCGCGGCAACGCCGAAGTAGCGGGTGCTCCCCCGCCTCGCTCAGGCCGTCGAGAGCCTTTTCGGCGGCGGGCTCCGCCCCGCGGCTGCGCTCCTTCGCGCCGCGGCGGAGGCGGCGCTCGTCCTCGCGGTCGCCTGGCCAATTCTCTCCGCTGCCCGTTCGTTCTCCGCCTTTCGGCGCGGCTGGGAAACCGCCGTCGTCGTGCGCTGCCCCCGCTGCCGCCGGCTCGTCGCGGACCCGCACCTCCGCGCGTGCCCGGCCGGGCACCCGATCCGTTTTCCGCCGGGCGCGGCCGGACGCGAAAGGCTCCGTCGACGGTTCCACCGCGTGCGCCGGGCCGCGGCGTCTTCCGGTTTCCTCGTGCCGCTGGCTCTCGCGCTCGCCGCAGTCGCGGGCTTCCAGGCGATCGGAGTCACGTTTCTCAAAAATCCGCTCGCCTCGCTGACGGCGTCGGTCGCCTATCTCTTCTTCGCCGCCGCTCTCGCGCTCGCCGGTCTCGCGCTGTCGCGCCGGGGCCGCGGCTGGAGCGAGCGGGTCCTGGAGGCGTCGATCGCTCTTCTGTGCCTCGCTCCCGCTCTCGTACTCGGGCTTCTCTCCCGCGGCTTCGAGCCTTCTCGTCCCCGCCCGATCGGAAACGTCTGGACCACTCCGACCGGGCTCTACGTTTCCTCGGGCGGCCGCGCCCGCCGCATCGGAGAAGCCGCCGCCGAGCTCGACGCGGTCTTAGTCGACGTGCGTGTTCCCGCTTTCGGAATCGTCTGGGAGGGGCTCTCGGGATTTCGCGCGGGCACGCAAGCCATCGCCTGGCGGGGACGGGGCGGCACGCTCGCGCGCCTCTTGGAGCGGTGGGCCGCGCCGCTGGAGCGTCGCGGAGTTTTCCTGCAGCGGGCGACGCGTTCCGTCCCGCTCCCCGCCAACGTGCGGATCTGGATCATCTCGACGCCGGGAGGGATCCGTTTCTCGGCGAAGGAAGATCTCGATCTGTCGCCCCCGGCTCCGCCGACGCCCGATCCTCTTCGGCGAACCGGATGAAGGCGAGCGCGAGCGCGATCACGATCGGTCCCAGGAAGAGGCCGATCGGCCCGAACGCGGCAACGCCTCCGACCGCGCCGATGAAAACCGGTAGCGTCGAGATCTGCGCCCGGCCGGAGATGAAGATCGGCCGGAGAAAGTTGTCGATAGTTCCGACGACGCCAACCGCCCAGACGAGCATGAAGAGCGACCAGCCCCAGTGCCCACCGAACGCCAGCACGATCGCCGCCGGGATGAGGACCAGACCCGTGCCGAGCGCGGGGATGAGAGCGGCGATCGCGCCGAGCACGCCGAACACAACCGGCGACGGCAGAGGCGAGATCCAGAAGGCGAACCCTACGAGCGCTCCCTGAATGATGGCGGTCATGACGTTTCCATAGACGACCGCGCGCGTGACGTCGGCGATGTGCGACTCGAGCCTTCGCTTGCGTTCCTCGTCGAGAGGAACGAGAGCCATCCCCTGTCCGATCATCTGATCGCCGTCGCGGAAGAAGAAGTACAGAATGAACAGCATCAGGAAGAGTCCCACGACGGCGCCGAGCGCGCCCAGAAACACGAACCGGCTGTTCGTGAGCGCGAACTCGAGCGCGGTGCGCAAGCCGTTGACGATCCACGCCTGCACCTGATCCACCGTGACGGGCGTGTGCTCCGCGAACCAGTGGACGACGCGGTCCACGATCGGGAGTCGAACGATGTCGCTCGGCCGCACGATCCGGTAGCGGTCGGCGAGCCCGCCCAGGCGCCGGATCAGGTCCGCCGCCTGCCCCGCGAAGGCGATCGCGAGGAGCGCCGCCGGCAGCACGATCGCGAGCGTGACGGCGACCGTCATGAAGAGCGCCGCCAGGCCGTGGCCCTTCTTCCCCCGGAAACGCTTCCGAAGCCCGGCATTGATCGGGTGCAGCAGGAAGGCGAGCAGAAGCGCCCAGAGAATCGGACCAACGAAGGGCTTCAGAATCGAAACGAGGGCCGCGGCGAGTAACGCCGCGACGACGAGCCCGAAGACCCTCGCGTAGAAGCGGTCGTCCGAAATGAGCGTCGTCTCCTTGCGTGGTGGGCAGCCCGGCCGCGGCCCGAGAATACGCCCTCCCGGTGCTAGCATCGCGCGACGGGATGACGGCGCAGTCCGATCGACTCGAAGCGGCCCGGATCTTTCGGGAAGAGGCGCTCTCGGAAGGATTTTCCCGCTGCGGCATCGCCCGCGCGGGGCCGCCGGCCCAGTTCGAGCGCTTCCGCGACTGGATCGCCGCGGGCCGCCACGCGGGGATGACCTACCTCGAGCGGACCGTCGAGGCCCGTTCTTCGCCGCAGAACCTCCTGCCCGGAGCGAAGTCCGTCCTCTGCCTCGCCGCGCCCCATCGAACAGATCCGCTCCAGGCGGCCGACGGTTCTGTCGTCGCCCGATACGCGGACGGGCCCGACTACCACGGCACTCTCCGCCAGAGGGCGATCCGCGTCGCGCGCGCCGCGTCGCAACGGCTGCCGGAACCGGTCCGCTGGCGCGTCTGCGTGGACTCGACGCCCCTCGCGGAGAGATCGTTTGCGGCGGCGGCCGGCGTGGGCTGGATCGGCAAGAACGGCTGCCTGATCGATCGCGACCTCGGCTCGTACCTGTTGCTCGCCGAGATCGTCACCGACCTCGATCTGCCGCCCGACGACCCGGTCGCCGAGCTGTGCGGGTCCTGCGTCCGCTGCCTCGAGAGCTGCCCCACGGATGCCTTTCTCGGCCCGGGACTCCTGGACGCGGCGCGGTGCCTCGCTTACTGGACGATCGAGCACCGCGGGCCAATTCCGGACTCCGTCAAGGAGAGCGTGGGCGACCGGGTCTTCGGATGCGACGTCTGCCAGGAGGTGTGTCCGTGGAACGAGCCGCTGCGGGCGCGCCATGCTCGCCCCTCTCCTCCCGGAAGAGGGAACGGGGATCAGGGCCGGCAACGGATCCCGACGCGTGCAGAGTGGCTCGAGATGGGGCCGGGCGAGTGGCGGCGGCGTTTCGGGGCGACTGCCATGAACCGCGCCGGGCGCCGGGGCGTCCAGCGCAACGCCGCGGCCTCCGCGGGCACGACCGCAGACCGAGCGCTCCTGCCTGCGCTCGGCCGCGCCGCGCAGAGCGGGGACCGCGGACTGTCCGACGCGGCGTGCTGGGCCGTCCATCGTCTCGAGGTCCCCGAGGTCCGGATTTCGAAAGGAGCTCGATGACCGCGAAAACCCTGCTCTTTGCTCTGCTTCTCTTTCTCTCCCTGGCGCTCAGCGCGTTTTTTGCCGGAGCCGAGACCGCGCTCGTTTCGCTCTCGCGCATCGACCTGCAGCGGCTGCGCGAAAAGGGGGACCGGCGCGGGGCGATCCTCAGGAACCTCAAAGCCCACACGTCCCGCCTGCTGGCGACAATCCTGATCGGCCAGAACCTGTTCGTCTCCGCCGCGTCGGCTCTCGCGACCGCGCTCGCGACCACGTGGATCGGGGAAACGTACGGCGTGCCGGCGGCGATCCTCTTCTCGACCGTGGCCCTCTTCATCTTCGCCGAGATGATTCCGAAAGCCGTCGGCGCGGCTTCACCCGTGCCGATCTCGCGCGCGGTCGCGGTTCCCATGGCCTGGATCACCCGCGTGCTCTCTCCGATCGTCGAGATCTGCGTCAAGCTCTCGACGCGGATCCTGCGTCTCTTCGGAATCCCCGAGAAGACGCCCACCCTGACCGAAGAGGAAATGAAGAGCGTCATCAACCTCGGCGCCGACGAGGGCGTGATCCACGGCGAGGAGAGGCGGCTCCTCCACAAAGTGATCGAGTTCGGCGACAAGACCGTGCGCGACATCATGGTCCCGCGAACGAAGGTCGTCGCACTGCCGGAAACCGCGAAGTTCGACGACGTCCGGCTCGTCCTGCACGAGCACAAACTCTCCCGCCTCCCCGTCTACCGCGGCTCGCTCGACAACGTCGTCGGCATCCTTCACGCGAAGGACCTCTTCGACCTCTCGGACGAGGAGGAGAAGAAGTTTTCGCTCGGCCGCTACCTCGACCCGCCGTTCCTCGTTCCGGAGTTCAAGCGCGCCGAGGATCTCTTCCGGGAGATGCGCCGCCGCCGCACGCACATGGCGATCGTGGTCGACGAGCACGGCGGCACCGCGGGGATCGCGACGATCGAGGACGCGCTCGAGGAGCTGCTCGGGCCGATCCAGGACGAGTACGACGAGGAGGAGACGCCCGGTTTCGTGGCGGCGGGAGACCGGACCTATGTCCTCGAAGGAAGCTTCCGGCTCGACGACATCGAGGAGCAGTTCGGGCTTTCGCTGCCGCGCGACGAGGCGGAGACGATCGCGGGACACCTGATGCTGCGGTTCGGCCGGATCCCGCGGAAGGGAGAGCGGTGGAAGGGGCGGCGCGCCGAGTTCATCGTCGAGGACGCGACGCCGACCGCGATCAAGAGCGTCCGCATGATCCTGCCGCCCGCCGCTCCGCCCCCGGCCGCATGACGATGGCGCCCCCGGTGCGCGTCACGCTGATCCGCGGCGACGGAATCGGCCCGGAAGTGACGGACGCCGTCCTCTCGGTTCTCGAAGCGGCCGGAGCGCCGCTTGATTTCGAAGACGCGGTCGTCGGCCGGCGGGCGGAAGAGACCGAAGGCGATCCGCTTCCGGCCCACGTCCTCGAGTCGATCCGGAGAAACCGCGTTGCGTTGAAGGCCCCGGTCGCGACGCCCGTCGGCACGGGGTTCTCGTCGGTGAACGTCCGGCTGCGGCAGACGCTCGAGCTATACGCGAACCTGCGGCCGGTCAAGACGGTTCCGGGAGTTCCGGCGCGCTACACGGACGTCGATCTCGTCGTCATCCGCGAGAACACGGAAGACCTCTACAGCGGGCTGGAGCACACGGTGGTGCCGGGAGTCGTCGAGTCGCTGAAGATCATCACCGAGGCCGCGTCGACCCGGATCGCGCGCTTCGCGTTCGAATACGCGCGCCGGGAGCGACGCCGCCGCGTCACGGCCATCCACAAAGCCAACATCATGAAACTCTCCGACGGGCTCTTCCTCGACTGCTTCCGTCGCGTCGCGGCCGGATACTCGGATATCGCGGCGGACGATAAGATTGTGGACGCGGCGTGCATGCGCCTCGTCCTGAATCCCGAAGTCTTCGACGTCCTGCTTCTGGAGAACCTCTACGGAGATATCGTCTCGGATCTCGCCGCCGGGCTGGTGGGAGGACTCGGGCTCGTGCCCGGAGCGAATCTCGGGAAAGAGGCGGCAGTCTTCGAAGCCGTGCACGGCACCGCTCCCGACATCGCCGGGACCGGAAAGGCGAATCCCACGGCGCTTCTCATGAGCGCGGTGTTGATGCTGCGGCACGTCGGTCTCGGCGCGCACGCCGGGGCGATCGAGCGGGCCCTCTTCGAGACGTTCGCCGCGGGAATCCGCACGGCGGACATCGGCGGAAGGGCCACGACCTCGGAGTTCGCGAAAGCGATTTCGGACCGGCTGCGAGTCGAGAGCGCTCGCGCTAATCCATCTCGACCTTCGGCACCATGAGCACGCGCACCCCGACGTTGCCGAGGACGCGCGCCTGGCAGCCAAGCCGGCCGCACTGCCCGAGGTCGTAGGCGATCTCCTGGGGATTGATCGGCGTCAGGTTTTCTCCTCCGACCACGACCTCCACGCGGCAGGTCGAGCAGATCCCGTTGCCGCCGCAGACGTGGCTGATGTTGACGCCCAGGTCCACGGCGGCCCGGAGGAGAGTGGTCCCCGGCGGGACGATCCCGGCCTTACCTTCGTTGACGAAGACGACCGTAGGCATGAGAATTTCGGGGCTTTCTTGACCGGACAGGTTAGCACGACCGATCGGCGGCACTGCCGTTTTCCCGTCACCGGCGACGAGGAGATCTGGATCGGACGGCCCTTCGTCGCCGAAGAGATCTTCGGACGGCGCGCGCCGCTCGAGATCGAGCTCGGCACGGGGAAGGCCCGCTTCCTGATTCAGGCCGCCGGGTCGAATCCCGCTCGCGACTTCCTCGGTGTGGAGCGCTCGCTCTCCTACTATCGGGTCTGCCGCGAACGGATCTCGCGGTCGCGGATCACGAACGCGCGGGTTCTCCGCGCCGATGCGCGGACGTTCGTCGACGGATACGTCGCGGAGGCGTCCGTGCGCGCATTTCACGTCTACTTCCCCGATCCGTGGCCGAAAAAGAGACAGAGAAAGCGACGGCTCTTAGACGGCGTGTTCCTCGAAGTCCTCGCTTCGAAGCTCGAGCCCGGCGGAGTGCTGCGGATCGCCACCGATCATCCCGGATATGCCGGGGACCTCGGGTCTCTCGTGAAGACGGTGCCGCAGTTGAAGGAGTTCGACTGGGACTCGATGCCCGCGCCGCCTCCGACGCACTACGAGATCAAGTACCGGGCGGAAGGCCGGCCGATAACGAGGTTCTTGTTGCGCCGGGTCTCGCTTCCATAACGCGGCCTCACGGCTCCGGCGGCGGAAACGGGCCGGTGATCGAGACGATCCGGCGAAGGAAGAGGGCAAAGTAATGGATGCCGGAGATGAGAGCGATTCCCACGGTCAGCCAGAGAGCGACCTTGCCGGGCAGGAGGAACACTTCGTGCCGGATGGCGAGGATGAGCAGAGACGCCGCGAGGATCTGCGAGAACATCTTCGCCTTTCCCCAACCGGAAGCGGCGATCACGAGGCCCTGCGCCGACGCGATCGAGCGCAGCCCGGAGACGGCGAACTCCCGGCCGAGGATGACGACGACCATCCACGCCGGCGCGAGCTGGAGCTCGACGAGAGACACGAACGCGGCGGAGATCAGGAGCTTGTCGGCGATCGGGTCGAGGAGCGTGCCCAGGGTCGTGATCTCGCCCCGGCGCCGCGCCAGCCAGCCGTCGAAGAAGTCCGTCGCGGTCGCGAAGAGGAAGATGAGGAGCCCGACGGTCTCCCGCCCCTCGAACTTCGTCAAGAGCACGACGAGCAGGAACGGGACGAGAAAGATGCGCAAGAGCGTCAGCGCATTCGGGAGATTGATGTTCAATTGCTCTTCCGTCTCGACGATTTCCATGCGTTATCTTTCGGCGACGGCCGAAATCTTGAGATTGACTAAGGTAACACCGGCGGGTCCGCGCCCCCCTCGGCGCTCCACTCCTTGAGCATCGCCTTCGGGACGGACGGCTGGCGGGGGGTCATCGCCGACGACTGCACGTTCGAGGCAGTGCGCCGGGCCGCGGCCGCGACCGCCCGTGTCTATTCGGCCTGGACCGGCCCGGGCGACCGAACGCGAATCGTCGTCGGATACGACACGCGTTTCCTCTCGCCGGAGTTCGCACGGGACGCCGCAGAGATCTTCGCCAGCGCCGGGATCGACGTCCTGCTCGCCGACTCCCCCGTCCCCACGCCCGTCGTGTCCTACCACGTCCGGCGGCTGGGGCTCGCGGGCGGGGTCGCGATCACCGCGAGCCACAATCCCGCGCCCTGGAACGGGTTCAAGGTGAAAGCGTACTTCGGCGGAAGCGCGCCGCCCGAGCTCTACGACCGGATCTCCCGCGAAGCGGACCGGCCGCTGCCCGTATCCGCCCACCCCGGACGGATCGCGACCGTGGACCTCGTACGACCCTACCGCGAGCGGCTCGGAGAGCTTCTCGACCTCCCCGCAATCCGCGAAGCGGGGCTCTCGGTCCTTGCCGACTCGATGCACGGAGCCGCGGGAACGCTGATCGCCGACGTCGTCGGACCGGGGGCGACGCGGATCGTGCCGTTCCGCTCCGAGCGGGACGCGCTCTTCGGCGGCGTGCACCCCGAGCCGATCGGCGCGAACCTCGAAGCCGCTTCGCGCGAGGTCGTCGCCCGCGGTCTCGACCTTGCGGTCGCGCAGGACGGAGACGCCGACCGGCTGGGCGTGCTCGATCGGAGAGGGGCGTTCGTCTCGCCTCACCGCGTGCTCGCTCTGCTGCTGGTTCACGCGTTCCGGCGGCGCCGGCTGACGGGCGGCATCGCAAAGACCTTTTCGACGTCGCTCCTGATCGACCGCGTCGCGGAAAAGCTGGGTGTTGCCCTCTTCGAGACCCCGATCGGGTTCAAGCACGTCGCCGACCTCATGAACCGGCGCCAGGCGGCCGCCGGAGGCGAAGAGAGCGGAGGCTACGCGTTCGCGTTTCACCTGCCCGAGCGCGACGGCGTCTTCAACGCGCTGTTGCTCCTGGAGAGTCTGGCGCAGAGCGGGACGGACTTGGACGGCGCGGTCGCCGGCCTCGCCTCGGAGTTCGGAAGCTTCGCGTACGGCCGGCGCGACATTTACTTGCCAGTCCCGGTCGTCTCGACCTACCTGAATGCGGTGCGGCGGGATCCGCCCGCGCAAGTGGCCGGAGTCCCGGTGACGGGCGTGACCGAGAAGGACGGGGTCAAGTACGTTTTCGGCGCGGACGGCTGGCTGCTGCATCGGCTCTCGGGCACCGAGCCGATGGTCCGGCTCTACTGCGAGCACCGGGAAGACGAAACAGTCGAGTCGATCCTGACCGAAGCCGAGGAAAGGCTGAGAAGGTTCGCGAAAGCGTAAGAGGGAAGAGCGAAGCCGGTGAGATCAAGCCATGGAATGTTGCGTCGCCGCCGTTGACTCTCTACCGCGCGGCGTCGAGCCGCGCGCGACACTTACCTCGGGCCGCCCCTTAAAACGTCGTGAACACCGGACGGTTCCGCGAGTCGCGCTCCACCCGCACGGGTTTGCCGGCGAAGGACTCCCCGGGCGGTTTCCCGAACCCGCCTCCGAGCGAGCTTCCGCCGCCGTACGGGGTTCCGTAGTAGGCGGTCAGGGCCTTGCGGACGTAGTCCCGCGTCTCGTCGTAAGGAGGAACGCCGCCGTAGTGCGCCACCGCCGCTTCCCCGGCGTTGTAGGCGGCCAGCGACTTCTCGAGGTTCCCCTCGAAGAGACCGAGAAGGTGGGAGAGGTACCGCGTTCCCGCCGCGATGTTCTGCGCGGGGTCGTGGACATCGCGGACGCCGTGGCGGCTCGCGGTGCCGGGCATGAGCTGCATGAGACCGCGCGCGCCCTTGCGGGACACGGCCGAGGGGTTGAAGCCAGATTCGACCAGCATGACCGACTTGACGAGGCGCGGGTCGAGCGAGTGGTCGTTCGCCGCGCGCGTGATGAGCGGGTCGAACTGCGAGGGGCGGGAAATGCGCGCCGCCAGCCACTGCGTCCCGGTTCCGCGCCGGCCGGCGGCCGTGGTTTTCTCGCCGACGCCGTCGTTGAAGATGACCCTCTTTCCGTTGACAACCTGGATCCGGACCTTCGCCGAGCCGCTCGCTGCGACGGCGAACAGAATGGCCAGAGCGAAAAGACTCTTCCAGCGCATGAATGGCTTCGGGACGGCCTCGTTAACCGAGATACCGCCATTATATTCCGGCCTCCCGGGTGTGACACGCGTCACGCCCGGCCGGCCTTAGACGACAGCTTCCTCCGGGCCGGTCAAGAGCTCCCGCACCGCTTCTTTGCCCGCGCGAAGGCCCTCGGGAAGAAGCTCTTCCCGCTTTCCTCCGGCCTGAGCGAGGTCGGCCTTCCCCCCGCCGGAGCCGCCGAGCGCCTGGCCGATGCGAGCGGCGACCCGCGACGCCGGCACCCTGCCGACGAGGTCGCGCGTCACCGCCGCGACCACGGACGTTTTCCCGTCGTTCACTGTCCCCACGATCACGACGCCGCTCTTCACGCGCGACCGGAGCGTGTCGGAGAGGTTGCGCAACTCGGGGATCGACAGTCCGGGAACGAGCCGCGTGACGACGCGGACACCTTCGATCTCCTCGCTCTCTCCTTCGCTTCCCGAGTCGCCGGAGGCAAGCTTCATCTTGAGCGAAGCCACCTCGCGCTCGAGCGCCTTCACCCGATCTTCCCGCTCTTCCCACCGCTCGAGCAGCGTGTCGCGAGGCGTCTGCGCTGCCGCGGAGAGACGGTTCAACGCATCCTCGTCGTTGCGCAGGAGGTCGACCGCGCCGAGCGAGGTGACGGCCTCGAGGCGCCGTACGCCGGCCGCGAGCGACTTGTCCGAGACGATCTTGAATGCGCCGATCTCGCCGGTTCGCGGGACGTGGCAGCCTCCGCAGAGCTCGGTCGAGAAGCCGGGCACCTCCACCACGCGAACGCGATCGGAGTACTTGTCCCAGAAGAACATGTCGGCGCCGCGGCGACGCGCCTCCTCCATGGGGAGGATCGACTTCGTCACCTCGCGGTCCCGCAGGACCTCCTCGTTGACGAGACGCTCGATCTCGGCGATCTGCTCGGGCGTCGGCGGGGCCGCGGCGGCGTAATCGAACCGGAGCCGATCGGGCGCGACGAGAGAGCCCATCTGGCGCGCGCCCGCCCCGAGCACTTTCCGCAATGCAGCGTGGAGCAGGTGCGTACCGGTGTGGTTCGCCTGCGTGCGGCGGCGGACCCACTCGGGCACGCACATGTTCACGGTCGCATTGCGCTCGAGGCGCCCGCGGACGACCCGCACGCGGTGCGCGATCGTGTCGGGGCGTGGCTTCCAGACGTGCAGGACCTCGGCCTCGCCGCCCGGCCATTCCCAGGCGCCGGTGTCGGCGACCTGTCCTCCCCCTTCGGGATAGAAGACCGTCCGGTCGGCGACCGCCTCGCCGGTCTCTCCGGCGTCGAGTCGCGTCGCCGGGGCGCCGTCCTTCGCCAGTCCGACGATGCGCGCTCCGTCGAGAGAGATGAAGTCGTGCTCGGGGTAGCCGCGAAAGACCGAGTGGCCGGGAGGCAGAGCGAGCTTGTCGTAGACCGAGACGTCGGCAGCCTCGAACTTAGCCGCCGAGCGCGACGTCTGGCGCTGCTCCTCGAGCAGCCTCTCGAATCCTTCCCGATCGAGTGAGACGCCTTCGTCGGCCGCGATCTCCTCGATGACTTCGATCGGGATTCCGTATGTGTCGTAGAGCCGGAAGACGACTTCTCCGGGAAGGACGGATTCGCGCCGCTGTCGCGCGCGGCTCGCTGCCTCTCCGATCCGATCGATCCCCTCCGAAAGGGTCCTCGCGAAGCGCTCCTCCTCCGGGCGGAGGATCTCGGCCACGCGGCGGGCGGTCGGCTCTGCCTCGTTCGGATCGATATGGATGCCCTTGTAGACGTCGATGACGGGCCCGGTCAGTCGGTGGAGAAACGGCTCGTGGAGCCCTAGGCGTCGGCCGTAGCGGAGCGCGCGCCGGAGGATCCTGCGGAGCACGTAGCCGCGCCCCTCGTTGGAGGGGAGGACGCCGTCGGCGACGAGCATGGTCGCGGCGCGCGCGTGATCCGCGATGACCCGGTACGGCGCGTCCTCGTCGGCGAAGTTGCCCCGGTACCGCGGACCGCCCTTGCCGGCGACGATGTCGGAGAGGCTCGAGAGGATCCCGGCGAAGAGGTCGGTATCGAAGTTGTTGCCGACCCCCTGGAGGACGGCCGCGAGCCTCTCCAGACCCGCGCCCGTGTCCACGGAGGGGCGCGGCAGCGGCTCGAGCTTGCCCGAGACGTCCCGCTCGAACTGCATGAAAACGAGGTTCCACACCTCGACGATCTCGTCGCCAGAAGCGTTGACGCGATCGGCGGTGTTCTCGGAGAGATCCTCCCCGCGGAAGTAGTGGATCTCCGAGCAGGGCCCGCACGGTCCAGTCTCCCCCATCGCCCAGAAGTTCTCGGCTTCTCCGAACCGCATCACCCGCTCCTTCGGAAGGTAGCGCTCCCAGATCGCCGCGGCGTCGTCGTCCGAAAGGAACACGGTCGCCCACAGCCGCGCGGGATCGAGGCCGTAACCCCGCTCTCGGTCGGTCAGGAGCTCCCACGCAAACTGGATCGCGTCTTCCTTGAAGTAGTCGCCGAAGGAGAAATTGCCGAGCATCTCGAAAAAGGTGTGGTGCCGCCCGGTGTACCCGACGTTGTCGAGGTCGTTGTGCTTTCCACCCGCCCGGACGCATTTCTGTGAGCTCGTGGCGCGCGAGTATTCGCGGGTCTCGCGTCCCGTGAAGACGTCCTTGAACTGCACCATCCCGGCGTTGGTGAAGAGGAGGGTCGGGTCTTCCGCGGGGATCAAGGAGGACGACGGGACGCGGCGATGCCCGCGCTCCTCGAAAAAGCTAAGAAACCGTTCGCGGACCTCGTTGGCTTTCATCGACGTTTTTGAAGCTTCTCTCGAACCGATCGATCATCTCAGAAACCTTCGCCGGCGAAAATCCCCGGCGCGCCAGTGAGTCGAGCACGCGCCGACGCCGAACGAGCGAGGGGAGCCGGGCGTTCGACTTCCAGGCCCGCTCCAACGCGCGGCGGAGCGCGGTTTCTTCGCTGCCCGGATCTCTCTCGGCGAGCGCCTTCTCGACCGTCTCGCGGGAAAAACCACGCGCGGAAAGCTCGCTGGCGAGGCGTCGAGTTCCGTAGCGCTCTCCGCGGGTCCGCACCGCGGACCGGGCGGCACCGAGATCGTCGAGCCAGCCCTCTTCTTCGAGGCGGCCGATCGCGCCCGCGACCGCCGCGCGTTCGTAGCCCCGATCGGTCAGAGCGCGGGAGAGCTCCGCGCGGCCGCGAGGCCGGATCGAAAGGAGTCGCAGCGCGCACTCGCGCGCCGCGTCGGAAGAAGAGGTGTCGGCCCGGGTCTTCTTGCCCGTCTCTACCGCCCCGGTGGGAGCTGGTTGGAGAAGTCGAACGGAGACTCCTCGTCGAGCGGGTTGAAGTCGGTCGGCATCTCGAGCACGGAGTCCATCGCCTCCTGTGCGACGTCGCTCGTGGACTGGATCCCCTGGATCTTCAGCCGGAACTCATTGGGATTCGTCGCGCGGCGCAGCGCCTCTTCCAGCGTGATGAGGCCGGCTTTATAGAGGCCGTAGAGCGACTGGTCGAAGGTCTGCATTCCGTACTGCGAAGTGCCCGCCTGGATCGCGTCCCGCAGGAGGCTCGTCTTCTCCTTGTTCTCGATGCACTCGCGGACGTAACCGGTCCGGACGAGAACCTCGACGGCGGGCACTCGCCCGAGGCCGTCGGCCCGCGGCATCAGCCGCATCGAAAGGACGGCCCGGATGACCGCGCCGAGCTGGAGCCGGATCTGTTTCTGCTGGTGCGGCGGGACGACCGAGATGATGCGGTTGACGGTCTCCGTCGCGTCCAGAGTGTGGAGAGTCGAAAGCACGAGGTGACCGGTCTCGGCGGCGACGAGCGCCGTTTCGATCGTCTCGTAGTCGCGCATCTCGCCGACTAAGATCACGTCCGGGTCCTGGCGCAGCGCGCTGCGCAGCGCGATCGAAAAGCCCTTCGTGTCCACGTCCACTTCGCGCTGGTTGATGATCGACTTCCGGTCGCGATGGAGAAACTCGATCGGGTCCTCGATCGTCATGATGTGCTCGTTGCGCGTCGCGTTGATCAGATCGATCATCGCAGCGAGCGTCGTCGATTTGCCCGATCCGGTCGTTCCCGTGCAGAGGATCAAGCCCCGCTGCTCCTGGCAGATCTTCTCGATCACGGGAGGCAACAGAAGCTCGCGAATCGTCCGGATCTTCTGGGGAATCACGCGGAGGACGAGCCCGACCGTCCCGCGCTGCTGAAAGATGTTGCAGCGGAATCGGCCGAGCGTCGGGACCGAGTAAGCGATGTCGATCTCGAAGTTGTTCTTGAACTTCTCCTTCTGGCGCGCCGACATGATCGAGAACGCCATCGCGACGGTCTCTTCCTGCATGAGCGGCCGCAGCTCGGCGAGCGGAATGAGCGTCCCGTCCACACGGATGACCGGGTGGGCGCCGACCTTCAGGTGAAGGTCGGAGGCGCTCCTGTCGACTGCGATTTTGAGCAGATCGTTGATCAGCACGGATTGACCTCTGGATCTCTAGGTTACGCCCGCGGGCGGAGGATTGGAAGTGGCGGCGGGTGCTTTGGACTTTGGGCTTTGGACTTTGGGCTTTGGACTTTGGTCTAGACCCGGGCCTCGACGGGCACGGGCGTCAGCCATCCGTACCGGTCCTCCGTCTCGCCGTCCAAGAGCGCGAAGAAGTCTTTCTGAAGGCGCTCGGTGACCGGACCCCGGGACCCCGAGCCGACGGGGATGTGATCCACCGACTTGACCGGCGTGATTTCCGCCGCCGTGCCGGTCAAGAAGACCTCGTCGGCGATGTAAAGCATCTCGCGGGCGACCTGCTGCTCGACGACCGTGAACCCGGCGTCTCGCGCGAGCGTGATGACGGACTCGCGGGTGATCCCGGGCAGGATGGCGCCGGCCAGAGGCGGCGTCAGCAGGCGCCCTTTGTAGACGAGGAAGACGTTCTCGCCACTCCCCTCAGAGATGCGTCCCGCGTTGTCGAGCGCGATCCCCTCGGTGTAGCCGTTGACGATCGCTTCCATCTTGATCAGCATCGAGTTCAAATAGTTGCCGGTCGCCTTTGCCATCGCCGGAAAGGTGTTGGGCGCCATCCGGTTCCACGACGAGACACAGACGTCCACGCCGTTCTGCACGGCGTCCTCGCCCAGGTACTGCCCCCACTTCCACACCGCGATCACGACGTCGACCGGGCTCTTGAACGGGTTGACGCCCAGGGCGCCTAACCCACGATAGATCACTGGACGGA
This sequence comes from Thermoanaerobaculia bacterium, assembly GCA_036505815.1. Taxonomy (GTDB): domain Bacteria; phylum Acidobacteriota; class Thermoanaerobaculia; order UBA5066; family Gp7-AA6; genus Gp7-AA6. Next base: position 31,712 of record DASXSX010000123.1, on the reverse strand, counting down.
TGTAGCACGCTCCGAATCCGTTCGCGCGGATCGTGTCGAAGATCGCTTCCTTGAACTCCGCCGCCGTGTACGGGATCTCCATCCGGTAGACCTTGCAGGAGTGGTAGAGCCGCTCGATGTGGTCGTCGAGGCGGAAGGCCGCCGGCCCGATCCGCGTCTTGTACACGCGCGTGCCCTCGAACATCGCCGAGCCGTAGTGGAAGACGTGCGAGAACGCGTGTATCTTCGCGTCGGCGAAGTCCACGAGCCTTCCGTTCATCCAGACCTTGGAAACCTCTTCGTACGACATCGCGAAGGCCTCCGGTGTCGAGAGTGGAGCGGGGTCGCGGGAGTATCCGCCGATGTGGCGAGCGGTGTCAACGCTCCACGGCCGCGTTGAAAAGCGTGAGCGCGGCGATCGCGGCGGTCTCTGCGCGGAGTTTTCCCGCGGGAAGAGCGACGACCTTCCAGCCGCGCTTCGACGCTTCGCTCTTTTCCCCGTCCGTCCATCCGCCTTCCGGACCGACGAGGAGCGCGGAGGGAGCGGCGGCCAGTCGCCGCGGAAACGGATCGCCATCGGCATCGAGAAAGAGGCGGTGCTCGGATCGCTCTTCTTCGAGAACGCGCTCGAGGTCGGCGGGCCCGGAGACCGCCGGCCAGTCGGCGCGCCCGCACTGCTTCGAAGACTCGCGCGCGATCCGATCCAGGCGCGGTAAGAGACCGGCCGAAGCGCGGAAGGACTGAGTCCGGCCCGACCGGACGATGACGACGCGCGCCGCGCCGAGTTCCGTCGCCTTCTCGACCGCCCACGCGAGCCTCTCCGGCTTCAACCCGGCGAGAAAGAGAGCAACCGGGGTCCTCCGCGATTGTCGCTCGACGATCTCGGAAACCCGAACGATCGCTTCGACTGCCGACAGACGGACGATCTCGGCGAGCGCCTCGACGCCGCTGCCGTCGGACAGCAGGACGGGGTCGCCCGCGGCCAGCCGTCGGGCGCGCGCGTGCGCCGCTTCCACGCGCGAGAGATGCAGCGTCTCGCCCGGCAGAACGAGCGCCGAGACGATCAGCCGCGCTCGAGCGTCACGCACGTCCATCCGTTCTCGCGCCGGCAGCCGCCGAGCGTCCACCGGCGCGCGCGCAGCTTCGACAGGACTTCGCCTTCTCGCTCCGAGGGGATCCCGGAGACCACGAGTCGCCCCCTCGAGGCGACGCGGGCGAAGATCGCTCCGCGCATCGGGAGGAGCTCCTCCGGCAGCAGGTTGGCGACGACGATCGGGAAAGTTCCGGTCAAGGCGTCCGGAGTGCAGGCCGCGAGCACGACGCGCGCTCCGAAAGCGTGGTGGCGCAGGTTTTCTCGAGCGACGAAGATCGCCTCGGGATCGGAATCGAGCGCGAACGACTGCTCCGCCCCCAGTGCGACGGCGGCGAGCGCGAGGACTCCCGATCCCGTTCCGACGTCGAGGAGGCGGAGACCCTCGACGGGTTCCTCCTCGAGGGCGAGGAGGACGAGTCGTGTCGACTCGTGCGCGCCGGTCCCGAACGCGCGCGAGGCGGGTAGGCGCAGTGCGATGCGCCCGGACGGCGCCGGCGAGTCCGAGAGCGGGCCGGGATCGATCCAGAACCGCCTTCCGACCATAAACGGGCGCGACGCGGCGCGGTACGCCTCGAAAGGGTCTTCCTCGGCGAGGTCCGTGACGAGATCGTGCCGGATCCTCGTCGCGTCGAGCGCGCCGCCAGCCGCCCGCGCCGCGCGAGCCTCCCGGTAGAAGGCGACCAGGTCGGGTCCGCTTTCCAAGAAACCGAGGGGATCGAACAGGGAAAGCAGACCGACGACCGCGTCGTCCTTCGCCTTGCGGGGAACTGTCAGGCGGGAGTACTTGAGGCGGGGCAGCGGTCTACTCTCATGGCGAGAAGATCTTCTTCGCTTTGTCGAACACGTTCTTGCCGCCGCCGACCGGCGCGCCGATCAGCTCGGCGTACTCCCGGAGAAGCTCTTTTTCCTTCGCCGTGGGCTTCTCGGGCACGGCGACGCCCGCGCGGATCACCAGATCGCCGCGGCCGCCCTTCCCCAGGCGGCCGAGCCCGCGCCCTCTCAACTTGATCTCGCTTCCCGCCTGCGTGCCGGAGGGGATCGTCACCTTCTCCGGTTCCCCGTCCAGCGTCGGAACCGAGATCTCGCCGCCGAGGGCGAGCGTCGGGAAGGGCAGGTTGAGCGCGAGGACGAGGTCGTCGCCGTCGCGGGCGAAGATCTCGTCGGGGAGAACCGTCAGCACGACGTAGAGGTCGCCGGACGGACCTTGGCCGGGACCCGCGTCGCCTTCGCCGGCGAGGCGGAGTCGCGAGCCCGTCTCGACTCCGGCCGGAATCCGGATCTCGAGCTTGTGAGATCCACGCCGCCGTCCGTCTCCCCGGCAACGCCGGCACGGCTTCTCGACGACTTTTCCTTCCCCGCCGCAGTTGGGGCAGGGCCGCGTGACCATCAGGAACCCCTGCGAGATGCGCTGGCGTCCGCGCCCGCGACATGTCGGACACGTCACGGGGGAAGTTCCCGCCTCGGCGCCCGATCCCCCGCATTCGTCGCACCGCTCCAGGCGGGAGACGACGATGGGAGCGTCGATGCCGAACGCGGCATCTTTCAGCGCGATCTCCATCCTGTAGACGAGGTCGCTCCCCTGCATCCGCCGCTCGCGAGGCGACGAGAAGCCGAAGAGATCGCCGAAGAGATCGGAGAAGTCCGCGAAGATGGAGGGATCGAAGCCGCCGAAGCCTCCGCCGCCGGCGGATCCGATTCCGGAGTGACCGAACCGGTCGTACCGCTGCCGCCGCTCCGGATCGGAGAGCACCGCGTACGCCTCGGATGCCTCCTTGAACTTCTCCGAAGCGGCCGGGTCGTCCGGGTTGCGGTCCGGGTGGTACTGCAGGGCCAGACGCCGGTAGGCGGACTTCAACTCGGCGGTGTCCGCCCCGCGGGATACTCCCAGGACCTCGTAGTAGTCGCGCCGCGTCGGCATGGCTAGGAGTGCGGTGCGGCGGCGCCGCCGGCAGCACCAGCCGCGCCGGCGCCCGCCCGCTGCAGCATGACGCGGGTCAGGACCTTCGCGACTCCCTGCATGTCGAAGAGCGCCTCGTTCAACTCGTCGCGCGAGTCACTCGAAACGATCTCGCGGGAGCGCTGCAGGGTCTCCTCGATGCGCTCCCGCTCGTCGGAGGAGAGCGCGGAGGAGAACTCCGCGAGGACGCGCTCGTTGCTGGAGAGCATTCCCTCGAGCCGGTTGCGCATCTGGGCGAGCTCGCGCCGGTCACTGTCCGCGGCTGCGAAGGTCGAGGCCTCGCGGATGATCCGGTCGATCTCCGTTTTCGAAAGGCCGCCGGCGGGGTTGATCTGCATCCCCTGCGCCTTTCCCGTCGCGAGGTCGCGCGCGGAAACGTGGACGATCCCGTTCGAGTCGATGGCGAAAGTCACCTCGATCTGCGGCACCCCGCGGGGCGCCGTCGGCAACCCGACCAGCTCGAACCGGCCGAGCGACTTGTTTTCCTTCGCGAGCTCGCGCTCCCCCTGGAGGACGTGGATCTCCACGACCGACTGATTGTCGGCCACCGTCGTGAAGACCTTGGTGTTCTTGGTCGGGATCGTCGAGTTCCGCTCGATGAGCTTCTCGAACAGGCCTCCGTGGGTTTCGATCCCGAGCGAGAGCGGCGTCACGTCGAGGAGGACGACTTCCTTGATCTCGCCCTTCAGGACCCCGCCCTGGATCGCGGCGCCGATCGCGACGACCTCGTCGGGATTGATCTCTCGGGACGGATCCCTGCCGAAGAGCTCCGCGACCATCCGCTGGACCTTCGGGGTGCGCGTCTGGCCGCCGACGAGGATGACCTGGTCCACGTCGGACGGCTGCATCTTCGCCGAAGCGAGCGCGTCCAAGCACGGCGCCGCGGTGCGGTCGATCAGGTCCGCAACGAGCTGCTCGAACTTGTCCCGGGTCAGGGTGCGGCTGATGTGCTTGGGCCCCGACGCATCGGCCGAGATAAACGGGAGGGTGATGGTCGTCTCCATCGCGCTCGACAGCTCGCACTTCGCCTTTTCCGACGCTTCCTTCAGTCGCTGGAGCGCCATGCGGTCCTGCTTCAAATCGATGCCCGCCGATTTCTGGAAGTCTTCGAGGAGCCAGTCCATGATCTTCTTGTCGAAGTCCTCGCCCCCCAGGTAGGTGTCTCCCGCCGTCGCCTTGACCTCGTAGATGCCGTCGCCCAGCTCCAGGATCGAAATGTCGAAGGTTCCTCCGCCCAGGTCGTACACGGCGACGACCTCGCTGCCCTTCCGGTCGAGGCCGTACGCGAGCGCCGCAGCGGTCGGCTCGTTGATGATCCGCAGGACGTCGAGTCCCGCGATCCGCCCGGCGTCGCGCGTGGCCTGGCGCTGCGCGTCGTCGAAATACGCCGGCACCGTCACGATCGCTTCGGTGATCTCCTCGCCCAAGACCTCCTCGGAGAATTCCTTGATCTCGTGGAGGATGAACGCGGAGATCTCCTCTGGGCTGTACTCGTGGCCGCGCGACCGGATCTTTACGTCGCCGTTGGCGGCGCGCGCGATCTCGTAGGGGAGGACCTCCCGCGCGTGAGCCGTCTCCTGGGAGTCGAACTTCCGGCCCACGAGACGCTTGACCGCGAACACGGTGTTCAACGGGTTCGTGATCGCCTGGCGCTTCGCGATCTGGCCGACGAGCCGGTCGCCGTCTTCGGTGAACGCCACGATCGACGGGGTCGTCCGGCTCCCCTCCCGGTTCGCTAGGACCTGGGGGGAGGTCCCCTCGACGGCGGCCACGCAGCAGTTCGTCGTCCCGAGGTCGATCCCGAGGATCTTGCCCACGTTACCGGTCCTCTTCGTCGTAGCGATTCGGATGCGACCCCTCGCCCGGCCGAACCGCCACCTTGACGAGCGCCGGACGGATCAGCCGGTCTCCGAGCGTGTAGCCCTTACGCAGGACCTCGAGAACCGTATTCGGGGGCTCGGTCGACTCTTCGGTCGCGACCGCCTCATGGAGATTCGGGTCGAAGCCGCCGGCCGTATCGACCTCGCGCAGTCCATGCTTGCGCCAGAGGTCGGTCAGCTGCCGGTGGATCAGCAGGATGCCCTGGCCGAAGTCGCTCTCGAGGTCTTTGGAAGAGGCGTGCGACAGCGCGCGCTCGAAGCTGTCGACGACTGGCAGGAACTCGCGAGCGAGGTCGGCGAGCGCGAGCCGGCGGGCCTCGGCCTTCTCGCGCTCGCTTCTCTTGCGGAGGTTCTCGAACTCGGCGAGCTTGCGAAGGTGACGTTCTTTCAGCTCCTCCAGGTCGTGCTGGACGGACCGGAGCTTCTCCTCCGCGGCGGCGATCGCCGACCGTTCCTCCTCGGCGAGCGCGGCGTCGAGAGACTCGCCCGTGTCCTCGAGGATGATCCGGTCGTCCTCCTCCTCGGGCCGGTGCTTGTCGCGGTCATCCATGGGAAGGCTCCCGCCGCGGACGGTTCTCGCGGCTCTCGAGCCGCTCGGAGAGCGCACGGCCCAGGAGCTCGACGACAGGGATCACGCGTGGATACTCGCGGCGCGCCGGTCCGATCACTCCGAGCATTCCGGAGTGTCTCTCCCCCGATCCGTACGAGGTCAATACGGCGGACAGCCGCGGATCGGAAGCGAGGCTAGCCTCGGAACCGAGGACGACACAGGTCTCCCGGGCGTCGAGGTAGCGCGTGACGAGGTCGAGCAGGCGGGCCTTCTCGTCGAACGCGCGGAAGATTCTCTTCAGGCTTTCGACGTCCGAGAACTCCGGCTTGTCGAGCAGCTTCGAGGCGCCGTCGACGTACACGCGCTGGTCCCCCTCGCGCGCGTCGAGCGCGAGCCGCGCGAGATCGAGCGCGCGCCCGAGCATCCGGTCGCAGGCGGCCTTTTCCTCGGTCACCTCGTCGAGCAGGCTATGCCGCACCTCGTCCAGCGTTCGCCCGGCGTACTCCCGGCTGAACCGCTCGCTCGCGCTGTCGAGCTCGCGCGGGGTGTAGTCGCCGCCGGTTTCGATGACGCGCGAAAGGACGACGTCGGGCTCGTTGACCTGCACGACGAGGACCTTCCCCGGCGCGACCGAGAGGAATCTCAGGCTCTTCAAAACCGTATGGAGTGCGTCGGGCGCCACGACGAACCCGACCTCGCCCGAGAGCCGCGAGAGCAGCCGTGAGGCGGTCTGGAAGAGGCCGGTGACCTCCGGGCCGGCAGACGCAAGGTCCGAGTCCACCTGCTCGCGGACTCCCTCGTTGATCCGGCGGTGCCGCACGAGCTCGTCGATATACAGCCGATACGCGCGGTCCGTCGGCACTCGCCCGGCGGAGGTGTGTGGCTGCGCGAGATAGCCGCCGTCGGTCAGGTCGGCCATGATGTTGCGGATCGACGCCGGGGAGAGGTGAAAGCGGCTCGACTTGAAGAGCGTCCGGGAGGAGACGGGCTTGCCCGTGTCCACATGGACCCGGATGATCTCCTTCAGGATCGCCTGGCTGCGCGTATCGAGAGTGCTCATGACCTTCGGTTCTGGCACTCTCGCGAGGAGACTGCCAGATTCAGGGTAGCGGCGGGAGCGTTTTCAGTCAAGGATACGGAGTTCTCCTGGTCATAGACTCCGCGCCGTGTCGGAGGATCTCCGAGATCCGACGATCGTACTCGTCGGGCCCGGTCGCGCGGGCCGCGCGTTCGCGCGTTCCTGGAGGGAAGTCGGCGGGCGCCTCGTTCTCGCGGGGCGCGATCGAGGCGCGACGCGGCGTTTCGCGGGGGAGCTTTCCGGTGTCGAGACGCGCGGTCTCGATGGCGGCGCTCCGCTCGATGGCGACGTTCTGATCCTCGCCGTTCCCGACGACGCGATTGCCCGCGTCGCCGCCGCCCTCGCTCCTAAGGGAAGCTGGCGCGTCGGCCTCCATTTCTCCGGCGCGCTCGGAAGCGATGTGCTCGCTCCGCTCGCATCGTCGGGCGCGAAGCTCGCCTCTCTCCATCCGTTACGCGCTTTCAACGGCGCGCCCGCCGAGAACTGGAAGAACGCCTTCGTCGCGGTCGAAGGGGACGAGTCTCCCGCGGAGACGGCCGCCGGGATCTGCCGCCGCATCGGAGCACGCCCCCGGCGCGTTCCCGCCGCCGGAAAGCCGCTCTACCACGCCGCGGCGACTCTCGCCGCGGGAGGATCGGCCTCTCTCCTGTCTCTCGCCGCGCGGGCGTGGGCGCTCGCCGGGCTCGAGGAGGAGGAAGGCCGCGTGGCGCTCGCGGAGCTCGCTTCCACGGCGGTCGATGCGGTCGCGCGGCTCCCCTTCGACCGGGCCATGACCGGACCGGTCGCGCGGCGCGACGTCGCGACGGTCCGCCTTCACGAGGACGCCCTGGGCGACCGGCCCGACTTGACCGCGCTCTACGCGCTCCTCGCGGCAGAGACCCTGCGGAGGACTCCCGGCCGCGGCAAGGAGAAGGAGATTGCCGCTCTGCTGGGCTTTTCGGTGGAGTCCGGACCGTCGGATCCGGCCGAAATCGGAAAGAAACCCGACGCTCGCCGCCCAAACGGCTGACGGGGGAGCGAAACGGCGGTCCGAGCACGACCGCCCCCCGCTCCGGGTGCTAAAATCCGACCGCGGGAGCAGACCCGCCCCGATCAAAATGGTGTTCTTCAACTACGCCACGATGCAGATGGCGGCCAAGATCGTGTACTACGGTCCCGGTCTGTGCGGAAAGACCACCAACCTGCACCACATCTACGGCCGGACCGCTCCCGATTCGCGCGGGGAGATGGTCTCGCTCGAGACCGAAACCGACCGGACGCTCTTCTTCGATCTCTTGCCGCTCGACGTCGGGGTCATCAGCGGATTCAAAACGCGCGTGCAGCTCTACACAGTTCCCGGCCAGGTCTTCTACAACACCACCCGCAAGCTCGTCCTGAAGGGGGTGGACGGCATCGTCTTCGTCGCGGACTCGCAGCGCGCGATGAAGGAGGCGAACCTCGAGAGCTTCGCCAATCTGAAGACGAACCTCGCCGAGATCGGCGTCGACTTGGACGAGCTTCCCCTGGCGCTCCAGTACAACAAGCGCGACCTCGCGAATGTGCTGTCCGTCGAAGATCTCCAGAGAGATCTCAACCGCGATGGACTCCACGAGAGCTATGAAGCGAGCGCGATCCTGGGACAGGGAGTCTTCGAGACGCTGAAGGCGATCTCGCGGCTGACTCTCCGTTCGCTCAAGAAGAGGATGCTCGGGGAAGACCGGGCGGCTCCGAAACCGGCGACTCCTCTCGCGGCCGCGCCGCCAAAGCTTCCGCCGCCCCCGACCTCATCGGCCGAACGGACCCGCCCGGCGTTCGCAGAAGACAGACGTCCCGTCGAGCCTCCGCGCGAAACGATCGCGCTCGCAGCCTCGCGAGATGCCGCGGCGCGGGCTCCGGCTCGCGCAGAAACGCCGGCCGAGATCGAGTTCGAGGCCGAGGAATCCGCCCCGACGGCGCCGGCGCCTCCCGAAGCGCAGGAAGCAGCCGAAGAGATCTCGGAGGTTTCGTTCGCGCAAAGCGGAGACCCCGCGCCGTCACCCGAAGCCGGCGTCAAACACGTCCGGCTCGGCTCGAACGTCGACATTCTCGCGGAGCTCGAGCGCCTGCGGAAGAATGCGACGTCGCTCTCGCCCTCAGGCCGTCCGTCCCGGCGAGCGGCCTCCGGAATCTCCGTGGACGATCTGCTCGCGAACAGTCTGAACCACCGCAAGGAAGTGAGCCGGATGTTCGAGCTCGAGATCCCGCGGCGCGATCTCGCTTCCGGGCAGCAGGTGACGGTCACGCTGCGATTCACGGACCGCGGCAATCGGCGGGTCGGCGAAGAGAAGAGCTTCTCCATTCCGCTCGAGACCGCGCAGGATCTCGAGAAGCTTCTCCTCTCTCTCAAGTTTCAGATCTTCGGAAAATAGAAGGCGGCGAACGGGCGGAAGCGCGACTCCGCCCGACTTTTGTCGACCCCGGCCTGTCCTCGCTGCGAGACACCCGAAAAAAGCTTTTGCTTTTCTTTCCGTCCCGGCGGTACCCTTTTTTCAATGCTTCCAAATCCACGGCTCCTCCGGGGGAGAGACTGCGCTCTGTTGTGTCTCCTCGCCGGACTCACCGGACTCATCGGTTGCTCGGCAAACCCCCGGCGCGCCGCGGCCCCGCGCGGTCCCTCTCCCGCGTACGTCGCGATGACGAAGGCGTCGGAGATCTTCGCGCGCGGCCGGGAAGCGGCGCTCGCCGGAGATTTCGACTGCGCCCGCGAGTATTTCCGCCAGGCGATCGACGCGCTGCGGCCGCCCTCCGGCCCGGCGCCGTCGGACCGAGAGCTCCTCGACTTCTCCTACCAGCTCTACGAGAGCGCTCTCCGCTACGAGGCGTTGGCCGGACCGGCGGAGGAAGCCGGGACTTCCGACGGCTTGATGGCGTCCGAGCTGACGGAGATCGCCGAGCCCCAAGCTACCGAGCAGGCGATGGTGGACGCGAAGGAAGCGATCTCCACCGACACCACCGGAGTCGAATACGACATCCCGATCACCGTGAACGACGCGGTCCTGAAAGTCCTGGCGGCCTTCCAGACTGACCTCCACCTCCACGGAGTGATCGGCCGCGGCCTCGCTCGCTCGGGCCGTTACATGCCGATGATCCACCGGATCTTCCAGGAAGAGGGGATCCCGAAAGACCTGGCGCAGATCGCTCTCATCGAGTCGTCCTTCCTCGCCCACGCCAGCTCGCCCATGAAGGCTCACGGCATCTGGCAGTTCATGCCGCGCACCGGCCGCCACTACGGGCTGACCGCCAACGGCATCGTGGACGAGAGGAGCGATCCGGAGAAGGCGACCCGCGCAGCGGCGCGATACCTGTCCTACCTGCACGAGCTCTTCAACGACTGGTACCTGGCGATGGCGGCCTACAACGCCGGGGAGGGAAAGATCCTCCGGGCGATGCAGCGGACCGGAGCCCGCGACTTCTGGGAGCTGTCGGCGAGCGGAACGATCCGAGCCCAGACGCAGAACTACGTCCCCGCCGTCATCGCCGCGACCCTGATCGCGCGCAACCCGCTCCACTATGGTTTCGAGGTCGAGTACGAAGAGCCGCTCGCGTACGAGACGGTCCTCCTCGACCGCCCCGTTCACCTGAAGCACCTCTCCCCGTCCGCCGAGGAGTTGAAGCAGCTGAACCCCGAGCTGACGACGGCGATCACACCGCGCCAGCCTGAGGGGTACGAGCTCAAGGTCCCCGTGGGAAGCCGTTCGAGCGTCCTCCTCGCTTTCGCCGGCGCGCCCACGGCGACGTTCACCGTGGCTCGACGGCACGTCGTCCGCCGCGGCGAAACGCTCGCCCGCATCGCGCGGCGCTACCGGGTATCCGTCACGGCGATCGCCTCCGCGAACTCGCTCTCCCGGCACGCCCGGGTCTCGCGCGGTCGGGTCCTCGTCATTCCGGGCCGGTATCGGGAGGTGCGCTTTGCCTCCCTCCGGAAGGGGAAGCGGGGACACGCGGTGAGAGCAGTTCTGGCGTCGCGATCCCGGACCCGGCCGGCGGCCCGCCGGGCGAGCGCGAAGCACTACCAGGTCCGCACGGGCGACACGCTCTACCGGATCGCGGTCCGGCACGGGACGACGGTCGCTCAGATCCTGGCGGTCAACGCGCTTCCCTCCTGGGCCAGGCTCCGGCCGGGCGACCGGATCAAGATTCCCGGCAGCCGCTAGACCCTCCTCTGAATAGGGACGCGGGTGCAGGTCCGTAGGACCTGTCCCCGCGACATTTCTCTCCCTCTGATAATCTCGCGCGGTCCTCATCGCGCGACCAGGCTCTCCTCGGCCGAGGAGACGCCATGCTCGCCCGAGTTCACTCCGCCGCGACTTTCGGAATCGAGGCCCGCGTTTTAGACGTCGAGGTCGACGTCTCGTCCGGACTCCCCTCCTTCACGATCGTCGGCCTGCCGGATCCGAGCGTCCGCGAAGCGCGGGAGCGGGTCCGCGCGGCGCTCCGCAACAGCGGGTTCCCGATCCCGCCGGGCGCCGTCACCGTCAACCTCGCCCCGGCCGGCTTCCGCAAGTTCGGAGCCTCTCTCGATCTCCCGGTCGCCGTCGCGTTCCTGAAGATCGCGGGGCTCGAGCCCGCGGAGCCCGCGCGCCGCGTCTTCGTCGGTGAGCTCGGGCTCGACGGCTCTGTGCGGCCGATCCGCGGGACCCTCTGTCTCGCTCTCGCCGCGCGCGACGAAGGGTTTGCGGAGATCGCGCTGCCGGCCGCAAATGCCGCCGAGGCCGCGGCGGTCGACGGGATTCGGGTCGTCGCCGTCCGGTCGCTCGCCGCCCTCGTCGATCACTTGAGAGGAAGCCGTCCGATCCCGCCGTTCGTCCACTCGCCCCGGAAGAACACGTCCGGCAGCCGGCCCGACTTCGCGGACGTCCGCGGCCAGGCCGTCGCGAGGCGAGCGCTCGAGATCGCGGCGGCGGGCGGTCATCACGTGCTCTTCGTCGGACCGCCCGGGGCCGGCAAGACGATGCTCGCCCGGCGCCTGCCGTCGATCGTTCCCCCGCTGACGCGATCCGAGGCGATCGAGGTCACCCGGATCCACTCCGTGGCGGGAACGCTCCCCGCCGGAGAAGGACTGATCGAGACGCCTCCCTTCCGGGCGCCGCACCACGGGATCTCCGCTCCGGGCTTAGTCGGCGGAGGCAGCCGTCCGGCTCCCGGCGAGATCTCGCTCGCGCACCGCGGAGTCCTCTTCTTGGACGAGCTCCCGGAGTTCCGGCGTGACGTGCTCGAAGGGATCCGCCAGCCGATCGAAGAGAAGCGGGTCTCGATCGTGCGCGTCGGCGGTGCATTCTCCTATCCGTGCGATTTCCTTCTCGTCGCGGCGATGAATCCGTGCCCGTGCGGCTTCGCGGGCGACGCCGTCCGGGCGTGCCGCTGCGACCCAGCCTCCCGCGCGCGGTACGGGCGAAAGCTCTCCGGGCCGCTGCTCGACCGAATCGACCTCCATGTTCCCGTCCCGGCCGTACCGTGGTCGGATCTGCAGCGCAGCTCAGAAGAATCTTCGGCAGCGATTCGAGAACGCGTAGCCGGCATCCGACGACTCGCGGCCGCCCGGCGCCCGGAGCGGGAAGCTTTTCGCAACGCGGACCTGACCCCGGCGGAGCTCGATCCCCGGGTTTCTCTGGAGCCGGCGGCGCGGCGCATCCTGGAGTCCGCCGTCGCGAGGCTCGGGCTTTCGGTCCGCGCCCTCTACCGGTGCCTGAAAGTCTCCCGGACGATCGCCGACCTGGAGGGGGCAGGAATGATCGGGCGTGCCCACCTGGCGGAGGCGATCTCGTATCGCCTCCGGACCGGCGACCCCGACGGCCTCTCTAACGCTCGAGAGCCGAGGCCGGGAACCCCTCTTTCGTGAGCATTCCGGCGAACTCCGCTTTGTTCACCGAGTGCAGCGAGGCCTCCTTCGGGTCCAGGAGCTTTCTCTTCACGAGGTCGAGGAGGGAGTCGTTCAGCGTCATCATCCCGGCTCCGCGGTTCGTCTGAATGACCGAGTAGATCTGGAAGGTCTTCGCCTCGCGGATGAGATTCGCAACGGCGGGAGTCGCATAGAGGATCTCGTAAGCGGCGACTCGACCCCCGCCGATCTTCTTGCACAGGGTCTGGGCGATGACGCCGCGAAGCGAGGTGGACAGCATCTGGCGGATCTGATCCTGCCGGTCCGCCGGAAACTGATCGATGACCCGGTCGATCGTCGAAGGAGCAGTGGTCGTGTGCAGGGTTCCGAAGACCAGGTGTCCCGTCTCGGCCGTCTCGACCGCGATCGCGATCGTCTCGAGGTCGCGTAACTCCCCGACGAGAACGATGTCCGGGTCTTCTCGAAGCGCCGCGCGGAGGGCGTCCTTGAAGGAGTCGGTGTGCGAATGCACTTCGCGCTGGTTGACGAGACACTTCTTGTTCTCGTGAACGAACTCGATCGGATCTTCGATCGTGATGATGTGGTCGGTTCGGTTCTGGTTGATGTAGTCGATCAACGCCGCGAGCGTGGTCGACTTGCCGGATCCGGTCGGTCCGGTCACGAGAACGAGCCCTTTGGTCAGAGAGCAGAGATCGAGGACCTGTTTCGGCAGGCCGAGCTCCTCGGGCGTCCGGATCTCGAAAGGGATCGCGCGGAAAACCGCGCCCGGTCCGCGCCGGTCGCGGAAGAGATTCGCGCGGAAGCGCGAGACCCCCGGGATCGCGTGAGCGAAGTCGGTGTCGTTGCGCGTCTCGAACTCCTGCTGGTTGCGCTCGGGCGTGATCTCGAAGAGTTGCTCGAGCAGAACGTGCTCCCTCTGCGTCTCGGCGCCGAGCAGGACCTTCATTTCGCCGTGGACCCGGACTCGGGGCGGCGTGTCGGTCGACAGGTGGAGGTCGGACGCGCCCATCTCGAGCATCGTTAAGAGCATGCGATCGATCGACGTCGTGGCCTGCACGTCAAGCAGAGACGGCCGCGGAGACATCTCCGAGGCAGTCGAGGCCTCGCGCTCGACGGAGGCCGGCGACGGCTCCGGCTCGGCGATCGCCTCCGAAACGGAATCCGCCTTTTCGATCGTGACCTTCCACCGCGAAGGATCCCCTTCCACGCGAACGACGACCGGACCTCCTCCGTTCCGGTAGGAAAAAGTGGTTCCTCCGTTGTGGTGGATGTCCAGCCCCGCGGGGAGAATCTCCTCCACCAGCCGCACGAGCGAGGCGTGCGGCGTGGTCTGGGAGGCGTAACGCGGCCCGTCTGGAAAAGAGAGCATCACCTTCTCGTCGCTCGCGAGAACGGCGCCCATCGCGCCGAACCGGGCGATGCTCGCCAGAAGCTGGTCGATCTGCGCCATGCCTACTCCGTGCCGTGGCCGTTTTCCACGACCCGCAACACCCACTCCTTGTTCACGAGAAAGACCCGATCCCCTCTCCACAGCCGGAAGTAACGTTCGTTGCGGTTCAAGTGATCGACCAGACGGGGACCGCCATCCGACGCCGAGTAAAGGACCTCGCCCTCCAGCCAGTCGCCCGCAACGAGTGCCACCCGGACCGACCGGCGGTGCTCGAAAAGCTCGTCGCCCGATCCCTCCGCGTCGATCGAAGACCCGGACATCCCGATCCAGACGACGGCGCGCGAGTTCAACGACTCCCATTCCCCCGTTTCGAGGTCGCGCACCGGAAGAAACGAACCGGCCGGGTCGACGAGCTCGAGGACTCTCTGGCGGTTGAAATCGTGCGAGCCGTGTTCTGCGAGGAAGAGCTCTACCCGCCGCGGAGGAACACCGGCGAGCACGAGCTCGACCTCGAGCGGCTCTTTCCGAATCCGAAGCTGTTCCAACGCAGACATGTGCCTGGAACGGAAGGAATTGCGAGCGACATACCCGCGCTCCGGCGCGCGCAAGTCCTTTGCTGTCGGTCATGGCGACTATCCGGAGGGGAAGGGCTGACGCGAAACGTCAATCGAAAAGTAACCTTTCCGCCGAATTGCGGCTCCGCCTCGGTCTCTCTACGGTCTACGGGATTGTGAAGCAAAGCGGCGGAAACATCTGGGTCTACAGCGAACCCGGGAAGGGGACCTCCTTCAAGGTCTACCTTCCCCGCGTCGCGACGGCCGCCGAACCGCTTCCGGTCTCAAGGGACCAGGAGACTGCAAAAGGAGGAGCCGAGACGATCCTCCTCGTCGAGGACGAAGATGCGGTTCGCGCGCTCGCGCGCAAGATTCTCGAGTCCCGGGGATATCAAGTCCTCGAGGCCAGCAGCTGCGCACACGCCATCGAGATTGGCCGGCGGAATGGCGCGATCGAGTTGCTCCTGACGGATATGGTGCTCCCCGGAATGGGCGGTTCCGAGATCGCCTCGCGCATCCGCGAGCTGGCTCCCCGAGTCAAAGTCCTCTACACCTCGGGCTATACCGACGACGTCATCGTTCGGCTCGGCTTCACCGAGAAAGGCGCCGCATTTCTCGAAAAACCCTTCACGCCGGAAGCGCTCGCGAGGAAGGTCCGCGAAGTCCTCGACAGTTAGGCGCGCCTCGAGGCGGAGCGCGGCCGGTCTTTCCGGAACGGCCGAAAACGTGAATAATTCTCCCCGCCCGACTTGTTTACGGCCTAAATGATCGACCGCGTCCTCGCCAAAGTCTTCGGCACCCAGCACGAGCGCGACATCAAGAAGCTCCTGCCGCGCGCCGAGAGGATCAACGCGCTCGAGCCGGCCATGAAGGCGCTGTCCGACGACGAACTCCGCGGGAAGACGGAGGAGCTGCGGTCCCGCCTCGCGACGGCGTTGGAAGGGGTGGCCGAGGAGGACGCCAAGGAGGCCCGGACGCGCGCCCTCGACGACCTCCTCGAAGAAGCGTTCGCGGTCGTGCGGGAGGCGTCGGTGAGAGCGCTCGGGATGCGACCGTTCGACGTCCAGCTGATCGGCGGCATGGTGCTCCACCAGGGCAAGATCTCCGAGATGAAGACGGGCGAGGGGAAGACGCTCGTCGCCACGATGCCCGTCTACCTGAACGCGCTCACCGGGCGCGGGGTCCACGTCGTCACGGTCAACGACTACCTGGCCCGCCGCGACGCCGACTGGATGGGCAAGATCTACCGGTTCCTGGGGCTCTCCGTCGGATGCATCCAGAACTCGCTCTCCGACGAGGAGCGGAAGCGGCAGTACGCCTGCGACGTGACCTACGGGACCAACAACGAATTCGGCTTCGACTACCTGCGCGACAACATGAAGTTCGAGCTGGAGGCGATGGTCCAGAGGGGGCACATTTACGCGATCGTGGACGAGGTGGACTCGATCCTAATCGACGAAGCGCGGACGCCGCTCATTATCTCCGGGCCCTCGGAGGAGAACACGGAGAACTACTACAAGTGCAACCGGATCATTCCCCGCCTCGTGA
Source organism: Thermoanaerobaculia bacterium (assembly GCA_036505815.1). Lineage (GTDB taxonomy): Bacteria > Acidobacteriota > Thermoanaerobaculia > UBA5066 > Gp7-AA6 > Gp7-AA6. Next base: position 15,826 of record DASXSX010000123.1, on the reverse strand, counting down.
AGGGCGAGGAGACCAAGGACAAATCCGGCAACAAGGTGACGACCGGCGACTACTTGGTCGACGAGAAGTCGCGCACCGCGGTGCTGACCGAGGAAGGGGTCGCCAAGGCCGAGAAGCTGCTGGGCGTCAAGAACCTCTACGAGCTGACCAACATCGACCTCCTCCACGGGACCGAGCAGGCCCTACGCGCGCACGCCCTCTACAAGAAAGACGTCGACTACATGTTGAAGGACGGCCAGGTCCTGATCGTCGACGAGTTCACCGGGCGCGTCCTGCCGGGGCGGCGCTGGTCGGACGGCCTCCACCAGGCGGTCGAGGCGAAGGAAGGAGTCCGAATCGAGCGCGAGAACCAGACGCTCGCGACGATCACGCTCCAGAACTACTTCCGCCTCTACGAAAAGCTGGCTGGCATGACGGGCACCGCGGACACCGAGGCGGGGGAATTCCACCAGATCTACAAGCTCGACGTCGTGGTCGTTCCGACCAACATGCCGATGATCCGCATCGACCATCAGGACGTGGTCTACGCCTCGGAGCGGGAGAAATTCGACGCCGTGGCCGACGAGATCGTCGCCCTCCGCGAAAAGGGCCAGCCCGTTCTCGTCGGCACGGTCTCGATCGAGAAGTCCGAACGGCTCTCGACGCTCTTGAAGACCCGCAAGGTTCCGCACGTCGTCCTGAACGCGAAGTTCCACGAAAAGGAGGCCGAGATCGTCGCGCAGGCGGGCAAGTCGGGCTCCGTCACGATCGCGACGAACATGGCGGGCCGCGGGACCGACATCGTGCTCGGCGGCAATCCCGAGGCCTTCGCCGAGCACCGCCGCGCCGAAACGACTTCCGCCGGGGAGTTCAACGCGCTGCTCGGCGAGCTCCGCGCCGAAGCGGCGAAAGACCGGGAGAAGGTCCTGGAGGCGGGAGGCCTGCACATCCTGGGGACCGAACGGCACGAGTCCCGCCGCGTGGACAACCAGCTCCGTGGACGCAGCGGCCGCCAGGGAGACCCCGGGTCGTCGCGTTTCTATCTTTCGCTCGAAGACGACCTGATGCGCATCTTCGGCTCGGACCGCCTGCAGAACGTCATGCGCAAGCTCGGCATGGAGGAAGGCGTTCCGATCGAGCACGGAATGGTCTCGCGCGCGATCGAACGCGCTCAGAAGCAGGTCGAGGGACGCAACTTCGAGACCCGCAAACACCTTCTCGAGTACGACGACGTCATGAACCGGCAGCGCGAGGAGATCTACGGTCTCCGGCTCGACATTCTGAAGGGCAGGCAGAGCAAGGACGAGATCCTCGCGCTCGCGGACGTCATTCTCGACTACACCCTCGGCCGCAACCTGCCGGAGGACAAGGCCTTCGACGAGTGGGACATGGCCGCCTTCGACGTGGACTTGAAGGAGTACTTCGGCATCGAAGCCGGAAGCCTGGACTTCACCGGGAAGGACCTAGACGAGATCCGCGAGATGGTTCGATCGGCGCTCACCGAAATCTACGAGGCCAAGGAAAGGATCCTCGGGCCCGAGACGATGCGGCTCCACGAGCGGTTCGTGATGCTGCAGGTCGTCGACCAGCAGTGGAAGGACCACCTGCTCGCCATCGACCACTTGAAAGAGGGCATCGGACTGCGCGGCTACGGCCAGCGCGATCCTCTGGTCGAGTACAAGAAAGAGTCGTTCGAGCTCTTCACGTTGATGAAGGAGCGGATCGAGGACCAGATCGTCCAGTACCTCTTCCGGCTCCAGCCGGTGATCCGCGAGGCGGAGGGCGAAGTCGTCGACGAAGAGGCTCGCCACGCGCCGGTCGCGATGCCCTCGCGCCGCCGCGCAAACATCAACTATTCGTACGGAGCCGCCGCCTCCGGCGGCCAGGACGCGAAGGTCGAGACGATCCACCGCGCGAGCCCGAAGGTCGGGCGCAACGATCCCTGCCCGTGCGGCTCCGGCAAGAAATACAAGAAGTGCCACGGCGCCGCCGCGGCGGGAGCCTGATGGCGCGCTCCCGCGTCTCCTCGGGCGGCCCGAACGAGGGCCTGCAGCTCGCGCTCACTTTCGACGACGTCCTGCTCCTGCCCGCGCGCTCCCACGCCCACCCGCGCGACGTGGACCTGCGCACCCGGCTGACCGACTCCGTGCCCCTGCACATCCCCATCATTTCCGCGGCGATGGACACGGTCACCGAGTCGCGCCTGGCGATCGCGATGGCGCAGCAGGGCGGCCTCGGCGTCATCCACAAGAACCTCTCGATCGCCGCGCAGGCCGAAGAGGTGGACCGTGTCAAGCGGTCGGAGTCCGGGATGATCGTGGACCCGGTGACGGTGCGGCCCGAGCAGAAGATCGCCGAGGCGCTCGACCTGATGGCGCGCTACAAGATCTCGGGGGTCCCGGTCATCGACGAGAAGGGCAAGCTCGTCGGCATCCTGACGAACCGTGATTTGCGGTTCGAGACGCGGCCCGACCGACCGATCTCCTCGCGAATGACCAAGGAGCGTCTCATCACCACGCCCGTCGGGACGACGCTCGAGCAGGCGAAGGAGCTCCTCCACCGGCACCGGATCGAGAAGCTGCTGGTCGTGGATCGCAACGGCAATTTGAAGGGCCTGATCACCGTCAAGGACATCCAGAAGGCCATCAAGTACCCGAACGCCGCGAAAGACCGGTTGGGGCGGCTGCGGGTGGGCGCTGCCGTCGGCGTCGCCAACGACCTAGTCGAGCGCTCCTCCGAGCTCGTCCGGGCGCAAGTGGACGTCCTCGTGCTCGACTCGTCGCACGGTCACAGCCAGGGGGTTCTGGACGCCCTGAAGCTCCTGCGCAAGAAGTTTCCTTCGACCCCGATCATCGCCGGCAACGTCGCGACGGAAGAGGGCGCGCGCGACCTGGTGCGGCTCGGCGCGGACGCGGTCAAGGTCGGCATTGGGCCCGGCTCGATCTGCACGACCCGCGTCGTCACGGGAGCCGGCGTCCCGCAGATCCACGCGATCCGCGAGTGCGCGCGCGCGACCCGGGGGACGCGCGTGCCGCTCATCGCCGACGGCGGGATAAAGTTTTCCGGAGACGTCGTCAAGGCGATCGCCGCGGGCGCGCACGCTGTCATGATCGGCTCGCTCTTGGCCGGCACCGAGGAGTCGCCGGGCGAGACGATCCTGTACCAGGGCCGCACCTTCAAGGCGTACCGCGGCATGGGCTCTCTCGCCGCGATGAAGTCGGGTTCCTCGGACCGGTACTTCCAGGAATCGATGGGGGTGGAAGCGTCCACGGACGGGTCGCTGTCGAAGCTCGTCCCCGAGGGCATCGAGGGCATGGTGCCCTACAAGGGCTCGGTCGAGGGAATGATCCACCAGCTGACCGGCGGGCTGCGCAGCGGGATGGGGCTGACCGGCGCGCGCACGATCGAGGAGCTGCGGACGAAATCGAAGATGGTACGGGTGACTTCGGCGGGGCTGAAGGAATCGCACCCGCACGACGTGATCATTACGAAGGAAGCTCCGAACTACCGTCGGGAAGAGCCGTAGCTGGGGTCAGGCAGGCACTTTGGTATTTTCGGGCTTGGACCACCACTGATGGGCTGTTCCATGAATATCGCCACACTGCTTGCCTGACCCCTGGCCTTCCCCCTAGCCCTCGGCGTCTTTTTTCTTTCGTCTCTTTTCCAGCACTTCTTCGAGCCTTCGCGAGAGCTCGGCTTCCTCCCCCGACGTCCCGGGCCGGTAGTAGCGCGTTCCGCGCAGACGATCGGGGAGGCATTCGATCCCGCCGACTCCTTCCGGTTCATCATGCGCGTAGCGGTAGCCGCGGCCGTAGCCGACGTCCTTCATGAGACGCGTCACGGCGTTCCGGATACGATGAGGCACGGGCTCCGCCGGCCGCTCCGCCACGTCTTTCTTCGCCTCCCCTTCGGCAACGTAGACCGCATTCGACTTGGGCGCGAGCGCGCAGTAGACGGCGGCTTCGACGAGCGCCAGCTCCCCCTCGGGCGAGCCCAGGAAATCGTAGGCCTCCTTGGCGTCGAGAGAGACCGAGAGCGCCCTCGGATCGGCGAGCCCGACGTCCTCGGACGCGAACCGCACGATCCGGCGAGCGAGGTACAGCGGCTCCTCTCCCGCTTCGAGCATCCGCACCATCCAGTAAACGGTGGCGTCCGGGTCTGACTCCCGCATCGACTTGTGGAGCGCCGAGATCAGGTTGTAGTGCTCCTCCCCCGCCTTGTCGTAGAGGAGGACCTTGCGCTGGAGCAGGTCCTTCAACCGCGCGGCGTCGATCGTCCGGGTCTTCGAGGTCTCTGCGTCCGCGGCGGCCGCCTCGAGCAGGTTGAGAGCGCGGCGCGCGTCGCCCCCGGCGGCCTGCGCGATGAACGACAGCGCCTCGTCGTCGAGCCGGAAGTCGCGTGAGCCGAGGCCGCGAGGGATGTCTTCCAGCGATCGGCGCACGATTCGGACGATCGCGTCGGGCGAAAGCGGCTCGAGCACGACGACTTTGCAGCGGGAGAGGAGCGCGCCGTTCAGCTCGAAAGAGGGGTTCTCGGTCGTGGCGCCGATCAGGATGACGTCGCCCGTCTCGACGTAAGGAAGGAAGACGTCCTGCTGCGCCCGGTTGAAACGGTGGATCTCGTCCAAGAAAAGGATTGTCCGCTGTCCGGCCTTGGCCTTGAGCGCGCGGGAAGCCTCAAGGACCTCGCGCATCTCCTTGACGCCCGTCGCGATCGCGGAATAGGCGAGAAATCGCGAAGAGGTCTGGGCGGCGATCAATCTCGCGAGCGTGGTCTTCCCGACGCCGGGAGGACCCCAGAAGATGAGCGACGGGACCCGATCCTCGGCAATCGCGCGGAAGAGGAAGCCGTTCGCCCCGACGACCTCTTCGGGCCCTTCGACCTCGTCGAGCGAGCGCGGCCGCATCCGATCCGCAAGAGGCGCTCCCGCCGAGCCCTCGACGACGGTGCGCTGCCGGTCTTCGCGGTCGAAGAGGAGCCCGCTCATGCGGACTCGAGCCGGCGGCGGCAGTTCTCCGAACAGACGGGAACGGTCGCGCCCCCGCGGCGTCCGAGCACGGCCAGCCGGCGATCGATCCAGGTTCCGCAGACGGGGTCTTTCACCATTTCGGCCTCGATGGGTTGCGCCGGGGAACGGCCGAACCTCGCCCGACCCGCGTGCAGCAACGGACGCGCCATCCGCAGAATCGCGAGAAAGAGAAAGACGAGGAAGACAGCGAGGGCGACGCGGCTCACGACGCCCGCAGACTCGAGATGCACTCCTGGATCCGCTCCAGATCGGGGATCTCGGGATAGCGACGTTTCAATTCGTCGAACCAGCGCTGCGCCGCCGCCGAATCGTGCAGATCGTAGGCGTGGATCAACACGAGGTTCAAGAGAGATTGCCAATGGTCCCGGTCGTTCTTGTGCGCCCGCTCGAAAAGGGGAATGGCTCTGCCAAAGTCACCCCGGTTGCGGTAGGCAGCGCCGAGATCGGAGAGCAGGTTGGGATTCTCCGGCGCCTTGCGACGGGCCTTCTCGTACGCCTGGATCGCGTGGTCCCAGTCTTCCCGGTCGTACCACGCGTTTCCGAGCGCGATCAAGAGCTGCGGGTTCTCCGGATCTCTTTCGACGGCGCGCTGGAGCTCCGGGAGGCTCCCGCCCGCGCCCTCGGGCGCTTCCGCGACCGGCACCGGCGCCGGACGCCCTCCGCCCCCCGCGAAATATCCGCCGATGAACCCGAGAAGCGCGCCGACCAAGGCCGACAGGATCGGGAGCCGCCTCCAGGCGGTCACGGCGACTCTTCCGTCTCTTCCTTGACCGGAGTCGCGCGCCACCGTCCCGCCCCCGCCGCGCCCGCCCCGAACGTCGTCGACTCCCATGTGCCGGTGATCGAGCTTCCGTCCCGGGCGAGGCGTCCGTAGAAGATGCCCACGAAACCGAGCTGCGAATCGACGCGCTCGATCCGCAGCCGATCGCCGATGAGCGTGCCCCGCAACGAGCCGGAGAACCCCCCTTCCAGCGTGTAGTCGCCCGAGACGAGCGTGCCGTCGAGCGCCATCCGGAAGACCCCGCGTTGTTCGCCCGGCTCGAGCGTGACGGTCCAGCGGCCGGTCAAGAGGTCCGCCGGGGCGGCCGGCCGCGCCTTCCCGCGCAGCTCGGCGTCCAAGAGCGCGACGTTGCGGCGTCGCTCCAGGATCCGCTCGACGACGATCCGTCGGCGGTCCAGGAGGGTACGCAACTCCTGCTCCGCGCCGGTGACCGCGTCCTCGCGCCGCGTAATCTCCTCGGGGCTCGCGTCGGCGCGGCCCGCGAGATCCGCGACCGCCCGGCTCGCGGCGGACAGCTCCGAGGCAGCCGTCTCGAGCCGGTGGGAAACGTCCGCGAGCTGCGAGGCATCGGCGGCAAGCCGGCGGCGTTCCCGGGCGAGGTCGGCCTTGAGCACGTCCGAAACGGTGTCCGCGAAGAGAGGTCCCAGGGCGGCGGCGGCGGCGAACGCGATCACGGGAGCGAGGCGCTTCATCGCGGCGATTCTAGCCCCGGGGAGCGACCCCAAAAGAAAAAGGAGGCCGAAGCCTCCTTTTCGATCAAGACCCGTCGGAAGGGTCTGACCCCTTCGGGATCAGACCCTGCGTTCAGTGGCTGGCCGCCCGGGTCTGGGCCGATTTCGCCAACGCCCGGTCCACGAGCCTCTCGACCTCCTGCTCGTCCATGTTGTTGATGACGGCGATCTCCGAGACGATCAGGTACTTGGCGCGCTCGTACATCTTCTTCTCGCGGAAGGAGAGCGTTTTGCGCGTCATGATGAAGTTGAGCGTCTTCAAGACGTCCGCGATGTCGTGCAGTCTGCCGCTCTTCATCTTGTCGAGGTTCTGCTTGTAGCGGCCCTTCCAGTCGCCGGTCGCCGAGAAGCGGCCGTCGGACAACGTCTTCATGAGACCCGAGACATCCTTGCGCTGGGTGAGTCGCCGCAGGCCGATCAAATCGGTGTTCCCGATCGGAACCATGACCTTGGAGTTGTTCGCCAGGAGGCGCAGGTGATAGAAGCTGCGGGGAGAGACCGGGGCCGACTCCGTCACGAAGCCTTCGCCGATCTTTTCGACCACGGACACGCCGTGATTCGGGTAGACAACCTTCTCTCCGACTCGAAATCCCACAGAAACCTCCTCAAACAAACAGTAAAGAACCGCGGAGCGCCGATTATAGAGAAATCCTTCGAAAAACTCAACTTTTCGGGGTCGCGCGGCGCTCCCCGAGACGCGGTCCGCCCGAGCGCGTGATGGTTGCCGTTATCATCCGATCTCGGCCGGAGTGGCGGAATGGCAGACGCAGGGGACTCAAAATCCCCCGCCCCTCCCGGGCGTGTGGGTTCGACTCCCACCTCCGGCACCAGACCGGCCGGCGGCAAGTTATTACGGCTTCTTCGGCTTCGACGTCTTCGCCGGTTTCGACGGCTTCTTCGCTTCTTTTGACACCGCCTCGAGCAGCCGCTCGGCGATTTTTCCGTGCTCGCTCGCGGGTGACCCGACGTCCTCGGAGGGCGGCTTGTCTCGCTTGCCGACCGCCCACTCGAGGGCATCGATTGCCGCCGCGAACTCGGAGATCCAGAAGCCGGAGAGCGATCGCGCCCGTTCCCGAATGCGGCGGATTTCGCCGTTGACGTCCTGCGGGGTCTTGATCGAAGGCACCGGAAGCGTCAGCCCCGGCGGGCGGGCGGGGGAGATCCCTTTTTCTCGTCTGGGGGATTGTCGTGAAGAAGGTGAGCGAACTTCTTCTCCCTCTCCGGGTTCCTCCGCGAGAACGACGCGAGACCGCGGGCGAGCCGCGGGGGCTGCGGTGGGGCAATTCCCGGTTCCTGCGGCGCGGAAGGCGCTGCCTCCGCGGGCCTCGGAGGTTCCTCCGCGAGAAACGGAGGGACATCGTTGACGTCCGGGAGAGCTTGCACGGGAGGCGCCGGCAGGACGCCGGCCACCGGCTCAGGAGAAGGAACGGGTGCCGGTAATTCTGCCGGGCTCTCGATCGGCGCTCCGCCGAGCGCGCGCTTCAAGGATTTCCAGAGGCTGGGCCGGCCGTCTTCACGCACCCGCCGATTGTACGCGCCGGGAGAGCCGTCTAGTGCTCCAGCCCGTACTCCTTGATCTTGTTGTAGATCGTCTTCAGAGAAAGTTTCAGGAGCTCGGCGGTCTTGCGCTTGTTGCCGCGGGCGAACTCGAGCGTCTTCTGAATCAGGCGGCGCTCGACGTCGGCGAGCGAATCGCCGACAGCGATGCGCACGACCGGGACCTTCCGTCTTCGAGATCTGCGCGCCGCGAGCGGCCGCCCGAGAACCGACCGGACGACCGTCGGACCGATCGACGGCCCTTCGGCGAGCCGGGCCGCGCGCTTGACCGCCTCGCGAAGCTCGGTGACGTTGCCCGGCCAGTCGTGCGCCGCCAGAGCGTCCATGGCTTCCGTGTCGAACGCGGCCGTGCCGCTTGCCTCTTCCAGGAAGTGGCGCGCGAGCCGCGCGACGTCGTCGCCGCGCTCGCGGAGCGGCGGCAAATGCACGACGCATCTTTCGAGTCGCTCGACGATCGCCGCGGTCAGATCGCCGCGCCGCACGGCCTCCGCGGGGTCACGTTCCGCCGACAGCACGAGGCCGGGTCCCACCTCGGCGTCCAGAGCCGCCAGGACCATCTCCTGGACGGCGGCGGAGACCCGGTCGATCCCGGTCACGAAGAGAGTGCCTGTCCCTGCTCTCGCGAGAGCCTCGACGAATCTTTCGCCGTCGGCCACTTTCACGAACGGCTCGGCGCCGCGCGATGACAGCCTGTGAAGGAATCGCGCCGCGGCTTCCTTCTCCGTGCCTTCCTCCCCCGTTACGAGCACGGCGCGTTGCCGAGCGAGGCGCTCGATCGAGGCCATGGCTTCGAGCCAGCGCCCCGAGCGACCGGGCAGAGTGACCGCGGCCTCGACGCGGGCGAGGCGCAATCGGGTTTCCTCCGCGCGCTCGCGCTCTTCCCGGCGGCGCCGGAAGCTTTCCGAGAGGAGTGCGACGCGGGCCGTAGAGACGGGCCTCCAGAGGAAATCGTCCGCGCCCCGTTCCATCGCCGCGACAGCGGCCTCCAAACAGCCTGCCGGAGCGAGTGCCCAGACCGCGGGGTGCGGCCAGCCCCGGGCCGCCTCGGCGAGCAGGTTCTCGCTCTCCGCCGGGGGCAGATCGAGGGCTGCGACGACGACGTCGGGGAGGAATTCCGAAAGATGCCGGCCGGCCTCGAGCGCCGACCCGACGCCCCGGACCTGCGCTCCGGAGGCGGAAAAGGCGCGGCGCAGAGCGTCGCGTGATTCGGAATCGGAATCGACGACGAGGACCTTCATTACGAAAACACCGCACTCATGATTCTAGCGCCGTCCGAGTCAGCGCCGAAGGCGTATTCCGAGCTCCGGCCAGAGCGCATCGACGTGGCGGCGGACTTCCTCGCTCATGACGATCTCGTCCGGCCAGCGGCGCAGAAACCCTTCCTCCTTCCATTTGCGGGTCGCGTCGATTCCCATCTTGCTGCCGTAGCACGGGAGGCGCGCGGCGAAGTCGAGCTCGTCGACCGGTCCGTGCACGAACTCGATGTCGCGCTCCGGATCGATCGCGGTCAGCGCCCGCCAGAGAGTCTCCGGAAGATTGCGCAGATCCGCGTCCCGGTCGAAGACGACGATCGTTTTGGTGAACATCATCTGTCCCGTGCCCCAGATCGCGTGCATGGTCTTTCGCGCGTGACCGGGATAGCGCTTGTCGATCGACACGAGCATCAGGTTGTGGAAGATCCCCTCGACCGGCAGGTGCATGTCGACGATCTCCGGGATGATCCGGCGCACGAGCGGAAGGAAGAGGCGCTCGACCGCTTCTCCCATGAAGCCGTCCTCCATCGGCGGCTTTCCGACGATCGTCGTCAGATAGACCGGTGCGCGGCGGCGGGTGACCGCCGTGACGTGGAAGACCGGGAAATCGTCGTCGAGTGAATAGAATCCGGTGTGGTCGCCGAAAGGGCCTTCGCGCCGGCGCTCGCCCGGATCGACGTAGCCCTCGAGCACGATCTCCGCCTCCGCCGGCACCGGCACGTCGACGGTCTTTCCGTCGACGAGCGGCACGCCTTGACCGCGAACGAATCCCGCGAACAGGAACTCCGAGACGCCCGGCGGCAGCGGCGCGACCCCCGAGAAAACCGTCGCCGGATCGGCCCCGATCGCGACCGCCACCTCCATCCTTCTTCCCTCGCGCTCGTATCCGCGCGCCTGACCCGCGCCGTCCTTGTGCTTCTGCCAGTGCATGCCGGTCGTGTTCCGGTCGAACAACTGCAACCGGTAGACCCCGACGTTGACCTTGCGGGTGGCGGGATCCCGCGTGATGACCAGGGGAAGCGTGATGAAGGGTCCGGCGTCCTGGGGCCAGCACGTCAGGACCGGCAGTTTTCCGAGATCGACCGAGTCGCCGGTGTCGACGACTTCCTGGCACGGCGCCGAGCGCACGTTCTTCGGAAAGACCTGCGCGAGCTCGGTCAACCTCGGGATCGTCTTCAGCTTCTCGATCAGTCCCTCGGGCGGCTTCGGATCGAGAAGGGGCTCGAGCCGCGAATCCCACTCGTCCCAGCCGGCGAGATCGAGCGCGCGAAGCATCCGCCGGCGCGAGGCGAAGAGATTGATCGCGACCGGCATGGACGATCCCGCCACGTTCTCGAAGAGGAGCGCGGGCCCGTCCCCCTTGACCGCGCGGTCCGCGATCTCGGCGATCTCGAGCTTCGGGGAGACCTCCCGGGCGACGCGGACGAGGTCTCCGTCCGCCTCGAGCGCCGCGATGAACTCCGAGAGGTTTCGAAAGGGCACTGGAAATTACTGCGACGCCGTCGCCCGGCCGTAGCCGGCCTGCATCCATGCCTCGATCCCTCCGAAGACGTGCGACACGTACGGGAATCCCTGGCGCGCGAGAAACTCGCAGGCGGAGGCGGCATCGACGCCGTCGCGGCTGAAGACCAAGATCGGCTCCTTCTTCCAGGCGAGGAGCTCGCGGTATCGCCTCGGCAGATCGGGCAGCGGGATCTCGCGCGCCTTTCGGAAGTGCGGCAGGTCGGCCACGAAGTCCCGGGACTCCCGCACGTCGAGCAGCAGGACATCCGGGTTGTCGCGCATCATCTCGTTGGCGACGCCGGCCTCGACCTCGCGGCAGTTCGCGGTCAGCGAAGCGACGACTCGCCGGCTGGTAGCGCACGACGCGGACAGCACCACGAGCGTTCCGATCACGGCCGAAACGCCGAGCCCGGAGAGCGGACCGGGCTCACTCGCCCGCATCGCGACGAATTATAGGAACTTGCGGCTCGATCGATCCGACGACGGCTCCGGCGGCGTTCTGGACGGGCGGGGACGCGAATGCGCAGAGAGCGCGCCGCGCGGACTCCGGCAACCAACGCATCTCGCGCATCAGGGCGAGGGTCACCGCCGGGCGGGCCCGGGCGGACCCGTCCTCGATCTTGAGCGCGATCCCGGCGGCCCGGCCTCCCGAAGCGCTCGCGCGGACGCCCACGGCGTAGACTCCCTCGGCACCCTCCTTGCCGATCCACCGCCCGCGGCCCGCCTTGAGGAGCTCCGTCGTGAAGAACCGGGTTCCCGCAACCATGTCGGGATAGCTCGACATCGCCTCCACGACCTGCGCGCGCGCTCGCTTCTCCGCCCGCGTTTCGCCGTGCACGCGGCGGGCCATCAACCGCGCATAGGCGAGCGCGAGGGCCGACAGCGGGAGACGATAAACCGCGAGACCGCAGCCGTCGATCGCCACCTCCATCTCGTCCTCGGGGAAGGAGCCGAGCTCAGCAATCCTCCGGCGGATCGCGAGCTGGAGAGGATGGTCGGGCCGCCAGTAGGACCTGGTCGGAAGACGGAGCAACCGGCAGGCGAGGAGAAGGCCCGCGTGCTTTCCGGAGCAGTTGTTGTGGAGACGCGTCGGGCGCTCGCCGCGGGCGAGGAGGGCGCGGGCGGAGGGCTCGTGCGACGGGAGATGTGGCCCGCAGACGAGGTCGCGGATGCGGAAGCCGCCACGGTTGAGCAGCCGCTCGACCGTCCGGACGTGACGAGGCTCGCCTCCGTGGGACGCGCAGATCAGGGCGAGCTCGCGTCCGCTCAGCCGGAAGCGTTCGGCTCCCCCGGCCTCCAGGAAAGGCAGAGCCTGGAAGGGCTTGGCCGCCGACCTCAGGAAGATCGGCCGGGAAGCGTCGCCGGCGGCCGCCAGGAACCGCCCCGAGTCCTCCCGGATTGCGACGTCCCCACGATGGCAGGACTCGACCTGGTCTCCCCGAAGGACCCGGGCCAGAACCGGCGGAGTCGTCATCCCGGCTCTTCTATCAGAGCGGCATGGTCGGGCTGCCCGGGTCGGCGCGTGTCAGGCGGACTGGACCAGACCGGAAGCGGCTCTTGCGCGCCGGGTCGCTCGGAAGGCGGACTCATCGAGGGCGATCCCCGCTGTTCCAGGGTCCCCTTGAGAAGGCGAATCCTGACCGGTTGTCCGACCGCCACGAAATGGCGGTCGCCTTCAGATCATTGAACACAGAAAATTTACAAAGATTGTTCATCCGTCACATCGGATTGCGAGGTCGATCGCGATAGACTTCGTCCGTTTTCAAGGTCAGCGGGAGCTGACGAAGGTAGAGGAGCGTGACCGTGCCAGGCATCTGCGGGGTCCAGGGGCAGAGCGACCAGAGATGGTCGATTTGCGTCCCGCCGGAGTCTGCGGTACTACGACCAAGGTCCAATTGATTCAGGCCTTTCCGGATGTTGAAATGCCCTCACTCCGAAGCGCGGGGGAAGGCGCTCTCGGCTGGCGGACACCTGTTGAGAAAAAAACTTTTGGAGCAACCGAATCTGAGCACTGCACTAAGCGGAAGGGAGGGGGAGATTATCGAACAACCAAGTGATCGATGTCGTATTCGTCAATCGCATAACGATAGGGAGAAAAAAATGGGAAAAGGATTTCGATGTTTTAGCTTTGCACTGATCGGAGTCGCCCTGATCCTGGCAGGGACGAGCACCGCGTGGGCGCACACGGATCCGCCTGGAGCCACGGCGACCGGTGTTGGTTTTTCTCTGTCGGCGTTTCGGGCCGATGGGGTCACACCGGTCTTCCCGGGCCGAGTCACCCAGTGCGAGACCATCATCTATCGCGCCACCCTCTCCTACAACACGAGCACCGTCAACGGAATCAACGCCGCCTTCCAGAACGGAACGATTACGATCACGACGCCAGACGGCATAGTGCATCCAGCGACGCCGGCCAGCATCCCGTGTATCGGGGGAACGGTGGCACCATGCGACCCGACGGTCCAGTCCGTCAACTCTCTCGACGTTCCGTTCAACGTGGCCACCGCGCTCCCCGGCCTTGACTGCACAACCACCCCGACCCTCATTGCGAGCGCCTCTTACAGCGGCGGGGACGCGCACATCGGAACCAACGACATAATCGGGGTCGTCAGCGGCGGGTCAGGTTTCAATGCTGGTACGGACTGCTGCGCAGACGACGGTCTCGCCTGTAACGGAATCGTCCACTGCGATCCGGCCGTAAGCGGGCAATTCTGTGGCAGCCCCACCGCCGGCACGGTTTGCGACGCTAACAACACGGGTGGCGACGGCGTCATCCACAGCGGAACCTGCGTAGCCGGAACACCTGTCCCCTGCAACGACGATGGAAACGTCTGCAACGGCCCGGAGCATTGCACGGAGCCGGGCGGATTGTGCGTCTCGGGACCGCCGCTCGACTGCACGACTGCGGACAAGTGCGACGTCGAGTCCTGCGATCCGCTACAGGGTTGTAAATCCACTCCCGTTGTCTGTACTCAGGACGCGAACCTGTGCAACACAGAGGCATGCGATCCAGCCGATGGAGCTTGCAAGTCCGGCCCGGACAAGATCTGCGACGACCCAGTGTGCACGGCTTGTACCCCGGCGAGCGGTAATTGCGAAGCGATCCTTCCGGCACCGCCCGGGTGCGTCCCGAGCAACGTGATCTGTCGTACCCCGGGATTCTGGGGAACGCATGCTGGAACCGAGAAGAGCGGCAGCCACAACATCACCCAGGCAGTTCTCGACGAGATTCAGCCGCTCACCATCTGCGGCCATCTCGTCTCGACGACGGACCTCACCAACACCTCGGCCGTCGAAGCGATCTGTGTCAGCCCGAAGGGTGACAGCACGCTCCAGCTGGCCCGCCAGTTGACGGCGGCAGCCTTGAACTGCGGCGTGACCAACAGTACGAGTTGCGGGGGCGGTGGCCAGACAGCTGGCGACGTCTGCAGCGGCGTTGATGCCATCGCGGATGTCTTCAACGCCTGCAACACTGCCTGCGCAAACGGCGAGGTGACGGCGACTGTCGACAGCACCACTTTCAACTGCATCGACGCGCTCGACTGCTTCAACAATGGCGGTACTGGTCTCGACGAATTCGGCGTCTGCACGGGAGACAGTGGCTGCCACGAACGCCCGCTCGTCAACGGCTGCTTCAGCTGCCCTGGATCAAACTGCTTCGAACCGCCGGGTCCTGCGGGAAGCCCGAGAGAGTGCAACGACGCTCGCAAGGACAACTGCACGATCTTCTGCAGCGTGGCCTGCAGCAATTTGGTCGCTTGCCCATAAACTAAGTGCCAGGGCGCCCGGCTCGGGCGCCCGGCTTTTTTTGACGGGGCGCCTGCGGGCGCCCTTCTTTTTTGCTCTGATTTGCGACCAGGGTCCCTCATCCGCGAAGCGGAATAGATCGGCTTTGAGAGGCGTTGTCCCGTTCCTCAATGTGGAAAATCTCCAAAGGCAAATCGGCGGCTCTTCTCGGGCAGCCGGGAGAAGGAAGAATTCCGAGGAAAATTATGAAAACCAAAGGTGTCGCGACCCTCTGCGGACTGGTCTTGCTCGGCCTCCTGACGGCCCATAGCGGGTCCTCGCAGTCGAACGAAGATATGAAGAAAGACATCCAGGCTTTGAAAGATGGGCAGCAGGCGATCCAGAAGGACCTGCAAGAGATCAAGAAGCTGCTTGCAGCGCGTCCCGCCGCTGCGGCGCCGACCGAGCAAGCTCTGAACGCGATCATTTCGGTGGAGGGCGAGCCGTTCAAGGGAGACAAGAACGCAAAGCTGACCCTGGTCGAGTACTCCGAGTACCAGTGCCCTTTCTGCGGCCGGCACGTCCGCGACACCTTTCCCCAGCTCGACAAGGAATACATTCAGACCGGGAAGGTGAGGTACGTCTTCAGTGATCTTCCGCTCGAGTCAATCCACAAGAACGCCTTCAAAGCATCGGAGGCGGCGCATTGCGCGGGCGAGCAGAACAAATACTGGGAGATGCACGACCGGCTCTTCGCGAACCAGAACTCACTCGAGCCGGCAATGTTGACCGCTCACGCTCAGGCGATCGGGGCGGACGCGAAGAAGTTCCAGGCATGCCTGGACAGCGGCAAATATGCCGCGGAGATCCGGAAGAACATCGCCGAGGCGAGTAAGTACGGCATCACCGGCACTCCGACGTCGGTTATCGGACTGACTCAGCCGAACGATCCGAAGACGATCAAGGTCCTGAAGGTCATCCGAGGAGCGCAGAGCGTCGGCACGTTCAAAGAGGCTTTGGATTCTCTGTACAACGAGAAGCCGGCGCCCGGGGTGGAGAAGAAAGCGGAGAAGCAGTAGGACCCTTGACCGCCTTGCTCCCCCGGGACGGGCCGCCGACTACAGCTTCAAGGCTCTCCGGGTAACTCGCGGAGGCCGGTTACCGTCTTCAAGGCGCCCGAGGAACTCTTCGCCCCGCCAGCGTCTCGAGTGGTCGCGACTACGGTCCGACGCTGGCGAGGAAGCCGTCGGCGCCGCTGCCGGAGTCG
>DASXSX010000122.1:0-5848 GCA_036505815.1 Thermoanaerobaculia bacterium | reverse complement strand
GGGTATCGCAGATCGCCGCGGCGGCGACGACCGTGTCGTCGTCGGCGCCGACGACCGCATCGATCGGGTGTGCGCGCGCGAATTCCGCGACGCGGCGAGCGCACGCTTCCGGGTCGCGGAAGTCGAGAGTCAGAAGACCCGCCGGCTGGAGGCCTTCGAGCGCGTTCGGCTCCTCCGACGCGACGGTGACGTCGACGTCGAGCCGCCGCGCCGCCTCGAGAAAATCCGGGGCGCGATAGGTCGTCGTGGGAAGGAGAAGAAGGACTCGCGGCACGGCGCGATCCTAGCCCCGACTCCCGCTGCGCGCCGGAGAACTGCGCCTGTCACACAGTTGTCGCGGGAACCCGAGGCGCTCGCCGCGAGGCGACATTTGAAGAAAAAGGAGGTCGTCATGACCATCGTCCGATCGAGACGGAAACCTCGCACGCTTCTCGCGCCCGTCCTCGCCGCGCTCGTGCTCTTCCAAACTGTTCCGTCGCCGGCCCGCGCCGAGGTGGACTGCCTCCAGCCATACGTGAACTGCGTCGAGGCGGCTTCGGAGCTCGACAGCGTTCCGACGAGGTCCTGGGCCGGTCTCCGCTGCGCTTACGAACTGCTCTCCTGCCTTCAGCGCCGTCTCGCCTAGCACGCCAACCGCCCTTCATTCCTTGAAAGGAGGAATCATGAATCTCGCCCGACTCGTGTCCATCCGTTTCCTGGCTCCGGGTCTCGCCCTCGCGACCGGTCTCGCCGCCGCCGCTCCCGTCCACGCCGGCAACTGCATTCAAAGTTATGCCGAGTGCCTCGTTCGCGCGGCAGAGCTCGAGACGTGGTGGCAGCGCTCCGCCGCGGGGATCGACTGCTATTTGGACGGCGTGGCATGCGTGCGGAGGACCTACGGTTAAAGCCGCCGGCGGCGCTCTCGCGCTCATCGGTCTCTCCATGTCCGCGGCTTCGCTCCCGCTCACCGCCGACGGGCCTCACCGGCCCGTCGGCGACTACGGCGGGCGATCGGTCACGGCCACGGAGATCCGGATCCTCGACGTCTCGATTCCGGCGATCCTCCGGATCGACCGCATCACCCTCCGACCTTCCTCGCTGCCGCTCTCGGGCGCCGACATTCCCCTGGACCCTTACGGATTCGCCCAGCCGGGTGACGGGACGCTCTGGATCCTCGGCGGGAGAGGCCGCTTCGTCTCTCGCTTCTCGGAGAAGACGGGCGGGCTCGTCGAGACGAGAAGCCTTTCAGATCCGGGCCAGGGAATCGCAACGCTCTGGGATCGAGTCGGCATCGTCGCCGTCCGCATTCGGCCGGGCGAGCGGTTGCTTCTTCGACAGGAGAACGGCGGGTTCCTCCCCTTCTCCGCTCTCCTCTCGCGGCCGGCGCCCGAGATCACGGTCCAGCTGATCCGGAACCTCCTGCGATGCGGCTCGGGAACGGCGAACGCGATCCCGCTCTGGTACACGGCCGGACCTGCCGAGGTTTTTCTTCTCGAACGAAATGGACGGACCCGCAAGGTCCGGGTCCCGACGTTCGCCACGCCGTCGGAATCCTCGGAGCCGAATCCGGAACCGGGTGCGGCGTACACCTTTCCGGTCCGGGACGCGTTTCTGGAAAAAGACCGGCTCTGGATCTTGAGCAACCAGGAGGGGGACCGCACACCGCTCCAAAGCGGGGCACTGCGAGGGCGTCACGCCGTTCTCCTTCGCGCCGGTCGACCGAAACGCGTCGTGGCGCTGGACCGCGAAGCGCGCGCTCTCCTCGACGCCGACGAGCGGAGCGTCGTCGTGCTCTTCGCGGACGGCGCGGTCTCGCGGGTGAGACTGCGGTGAGGCCTCTTTCCCCGACCCGTTACTTCGCCGTCGTCTCCCCTCCGGCGGCGCCGCTCGTCGCGGTGCTGGCGATCCTCGCGGCCGGCGCCGGCGTGCTCGAGATCGTCGACCGCGGCTCGTCGGATTGGATCATTGCGTCGATCGGTCTCGTTCAGCTCTTCGCGTGCTCGACCGGCTTCGCCCGTCACGCAACGCGCGGCTACTACGATCCCGTCCTGCTGGACGCCGCGCACCGTCGCCGCGCTGCACTCGCGCATTTCGTCGTCTCCAGCGCGCCGGGCGTCGGCGCCTGGATCGCCGCCGGCGCCGCGCAGGCGATCGCGGCCCATTCTCCGGTGGTCCCCGCCTTACGGCCGGCGGGATGGGCCGGGCTCTTTCTCGTTTCCTCGATCCCTTGGGCCGCGAGCGTTCGAGGCCCCCGCTTCCTCGCCGGAGCTCTCTGGCTGACGCTCACGGCCTCGCTCGCCGTCTCCGGAAAGCTCCTCGTCCCCTTGGCGCTCCTCCACTCTCAGTCTTCCTGGGCGGGAGAACACCCGTTGCGCGCGCTCGCGGTCGGCCTTGCGTTTCCGGTCGTTCTCCCATCGCTCGACTGGCCGCCCGCCGTCCTCGTCGGTTTCTCTGCGCTCGGGGTCGCGGCGGTCGCCGCCGGAATCGAGATGGTAGCTGCCGCGGAATTCGCGCTCGCCGAGGAGGGCGGGTGAAGGACGTCCTCGAGGCGCGTGGCATCGGGAAGAGCTATGGACCGCGGACCGTCCTCCGCGACGTAGACTTCGCGCTCGCCGCGGGTGAGATCGTGGGGTTGATCGGTCCGAACGGCGCGGGCAAGACGACGCTCCTTCGCATCCTGCTCGGATTCGTGCGGCCCTCGCGCGGGCGGGTCGCTGCCCTCGCGCCTCCCGGCGCATTCGATCACTTCGGTGGGGCGCACACGCTTCCACCGCACGTTCCCGTTCGGAAGTGGGCGCGGCTCGTCTCAAGGGGGGAAGCGTCATGCGACGACCGGCGATCGATCCGGACCCTTTCACGCGGATCCCGGCAGCTGCTGGGTCTCTCGACCGTGCTCGCGAGGAGTCAGCTCGCGGCGGTCCTGCTCGACGAGCCGTGGGAAGGACTGGATCCCGACGCCGCGCGATGGCTGTCGGAGACCCTGCGGCGGCGGAAAGGCGAGGGGTGCGCGTTCCTCGTCTCTTCTCACCGGCTTCACGATCTCGCGGGAGTGTGCGATCGCTACGCGTTCCTCTCCGACGGAAACGTCGTCCTCCGGGGAGCGGGCGAAGTCGCGAAAGGTCTGGTCAGCGGCGGGGACCTGCTGCGAACGTTCGATCGGATCCGGGTCTTGCCGTGATCGGCGAATCCTATTGCGACGTGCGGCCGAAGTATCCGTGCAGCTCGCGCAGCGCGTTGCGATCGATCCGCCTTCCGCGGACCGATTCCCTCAGGAGCGCGAGCGCAGCCATTCCCTCGGGAACCATCTGGATCTCGTCGATCGAGGGCAGCGCCGCCAGAATCTCCCGCCGCGCCGCGTCGTCCTCTCCCAGATCGAGCAGCAGGTCCGCCACCACGAGCTGGAGCGCCGCGACGTCGCCCCGCATCCCGATCTCGGTGAATTCCCGTTGTGCGGAGCGGTACGCCTCGATCGCGGACGAAGGTTGTCCCTTGACCCGCAGGAGGTCGCCGATCCCCCAGTGGACCTTGGCGACGCCGACCCGGTTCTCCAGCCGCCTCCAGACGAGTAGGGCGTGACGCGAGGCGTCGAGCGCCTCTTCGGCCTCGCCCAAGCCGGCGTGGAGCTGAACGAGGTTGGTCAGAGCCGTGCCGAGGAGCTGATCGTTTCCCATGGCGCGCGCTCCGGCGCGAATCCGCCGGAACGTTTCGATCGCGCGGATGGGCTGATTGGCCTCCATCAGGACGATTCCCTCGAGGAATCGGCACTTGAGCGCCTCGTCGCGCATCTCAAGCTTCTCGAAGCTCTCGATCAGGAGCGGCACGAGCTCGAGCACCTCGTCGAACTCTCTTTCCTCGACCCTCAGGGCGAGCCGCTGATACGAAAGTCGGGACCAGTCGGCGGCGGAGTTCAAGGTGTGCCGAAACCACGCTTCCGCCCGGTCGAACCAGCGCTGCGCTTCGTCGCGACGCGACAGGAGGCGGCACGCCGTGCCGGCGACGAGAGCCGTCTCGCCGAGGAAGAACTCGCGCTCGTCGAGGACTCCGACCGAGCGGCGCGGCTGCTCGAGGAAGCGATAGAAAAACTCGGCGTTCTGGAGGACCTCGCCGGGCGAGGTTTCGAGCTGATTCTTCAGGAGCCCGCACGCGCCGAGGAGCGTTTCGGGCTCTTCCAGGCGGAGCTCGGACGACCTCGAAGCACGGTTCTCGATCGGCGTTGCGAGCGCCCGACGCGCGGCGGCGATGCCTTCCTCGGAAGAGATCGGCTTCACCGGAAAACGAAGGACGCGGCCGGCCATGCTACGAGGTCTCCTCCAGGTGCTCGGCGAGCTCCGACGCGACCTCTCCCGGTTCCCGGGCGAGTGCGCGGCGGAGAGCGTCGTTGGTCGGTCCGTTCGCGTATTTCCAAGTCTGGTACGAGCGGGCGTACTGGCATGCGGCGACGAGGAGCGAAAGCGTGAGCGAGCGCGCGGAGACCTGGGATAGGCCGCTGCGGCGGACGAAACGATGGAACCACGTGGAAAGGTTCTGCTCCGCCTCCTGGGCCTCCTTCTCGCTCAGACGGTAATGGCTCACGAGGGCCGAGTGGATGACCGGCAAGGCCCGGTCGAACAGGTCGTCCACTCGATCGTTTCGGATCTGCCTATTCATTGTCGCGAGATGAGACTCACCAGCCTAGCCCATTTGAGGCTCTCAGTGGGGAGCTTCCCCGTTGACTCCCGACGTCCGCCTCCGTTACGTGGGAATCATCCCTTTCACCTTGATCGTGAAGGGCTGCTTGCGCGGGGCAGGAACCGGTGATGTCGTCGAAGTCGCCGGGACTTCCGACGGCTCCGGTCTGCGTTCGGGAACCCGAACCGGTTGAGTCGTGGCCATTTCGTTCTCCTTTCGCGAAATCGAGGAAAGATGGAATCTCTTCCTATTTCATCACAGCCTGTGCAACAGGGTATCGACTAAAGTCGGAGCGATCGCTGGAGCAGCGAACTCTTCTATTGGGAAGGACGCTCCCGCTTCACATGGTTAGAATCACGGCTTTCGAACCGGAAGCGAGAGGAGTATCCATGTCCGCATCTCGAATTCTTGCCGCGATTTGCGCGGTCCTGTTGGCCAGCGCCGTGACGGGCAGGGCAGAGCCCAAACCCGCCTCGCGACCGCCGGCGAAGCCGCCCGGCGGGCGCGACGTGCTCCCCTTTCACTCGATCGAGAAAACCCTCCCGAACGGTCTGGCGATCATCGTCGTCCCGACCGGGTTTCCCAACATCGTCTCGCTCCAGATCCCGGTGCAGACCGGCTCGCGAAACGAGGTGGAGCCGGGCAAGTCCGGCTTCGCGCACTTCTTCGAGCACATGATGTTCCGCGGGACGAAGGCGTACCCGCCGGAGAAGTACAACGAGATCATCACGCAGGCCGGCGCGCGCCAGAACGCCTACACCACCAACGACTACACGAATTACCACACGACGTTCGCCAAGGACGACCTGGAGACCGTGCTCAAGATCGAGGCGGACCGCTTCAAGAGCCTCGACTATTCCGAGGAGGGATTCAAGACGGAGGCGCGCGCGGTTCTTGGCGAGTACAACAAGAACAGCGCGAACCCGCTCGTGAAGATCGAGGAGGTGCAGCACGACAAGGCCTTCACGACGCACACCTACAAGCACACGACGATGGGCTTCATCAAAGACATCGAGGACATGCCCAACCAGTTCGAGTACTCGAAGACGTTTTTCGACCGCTGGTACCGGCCGGAATACACGACGGTCATCGTGGCGGGGGACGTCGACCCGCAACGCACGATCGCGCTCGTCCAGAAGTACTGGGGCGACTGGCAGAAGGGAACGTTCAGCGTCGACATCCCGCAGGAGACCGAGCATCA